>JAEEJJ010000050.1 GCA_016281805.1 Clostridiales bacterium | reverse complement strand
GAAGTTGAGATCCCGTCAATCATAAAGCTGCCTGCATAATCGCTTGCGGTAGCATAATATCCGCCCCAGTTCAGAAATACGCATATATCAAGGTCCGACGCTCTTTTTTCACCGCAAATGCCTATAACTCTGTATGAGTAACCGTTGTAATTATAATATTTTACTCCGTTTTCTTCGGTACAGTTCCTGTCAGCCGCAATTTTACCCACAACGCAAAGCTTTTCGTCTGAAAGGAGCTGTTCATCACTGAAAAACGAGCCTTCGGTTATCGGCGGAACGGGATAATCGCCCTTACCGTAAAACAGTCGCACAGAGTCAAGACTGTAATCTTTTATCATAATAGTGCCGGACGGGCGGGAAAGCGAGAAATTTCCGTCTATCTTTTCGGGATCAAGAACAAATGTATCGGATTTTGACGATATGTTCATTACACGACAGTCTGTTCCATAATAATTGTTGAAGCTGCGGCTGTTTGAATTGTTCAGAACGAACTGATTTACCAGAATGAGCGCAAAAACCGTTATTATGGCAAACGCAAAAAAGATAGAAAGATTATCATAGGTGAAAATCTTTTTTAAAACTGTTTTTACAGACTCTTTTGTCATTTTTTCTTCTATTCCTTCCCTTTCAGTATTTCAGCGAGGCTGTATTTTTTTATGCACCAGGCGGTGACGACAACGGTTACAGCGATAAAAAGAACCGTGAAAATCATTATCATTATATACATTGAGGAACTGTGCATATACGGTATGTTTCTGTTTATAAATCTTAGTATCGGTATATCAACAAAGCTGAGAATAAACGGAATATGAGCTATCGCAAGCGCGATTATTATCTGCATAAGCATTTCTATTGCGGAAAAGGCATATATATCTTTATTCGTTGCGCCGACAGTCATATGAACGGTATATGAGCGTATATTCGTTTTGAATTTGTTTACGGTAGAAACGATTATTCCCGAAACCGAGAAGATAAGAAGAATGATCGCTATTATAATAAAGCTGTCGTTTCTTGCGGCAACGACCTGATCGAGAATTGCCCGGGTATTGTTTGCCGAATCAATAAGATCATAATACTTATCTATAAAAAGCCCGTTAAGCTTCTGATTTATTATATCAGCGTATTCGTCTGTTTTGCCTTTTCTTATCATGATTTTCCATTGCGTAATACGATCTGCGAGCGGATAGTTGCCTTTCTCTGCTATTACCGGGAAATTGATGCTTATCGGCGCAAGACACGGAATAAAGATCTGATTATCTGCTTTACTTATCGCTCCCGAAGCATTTGCAAACGTTACGCCTTTTTCTATAAACCCGACTATTCTGTATGAAGCGTATTCCTGATCGTAAAGCCCGAGAGTGAATTCGGACGATCCGTCATAGTCTGAAAAATATGTCTGTGAGCCGTCGTCTTCCATACCGAGAATATCGCCTATTTCATAATAATCCATATATGAATATCCCGCGATAACATTTATTATAAGATTAGGGCTTTTAGCATTTCTTATTTCATCAAAGTCTTCCTGCGTTATTCCTCTGCCCTTGCAAATCGGGAGATATTCACGTTCAAAAAAGGATTCGTCAGCCTGAATAAAAGACTGGTCAAACAGCTTGGGTAATCCGACAATCGGAAAACTTCTGAAAATACAAAACTCAATAAAAAAATCATCATTCTGCATATTGTAAAGATCGCAGATCAAGCGGTCGGTTTCTATTTGAATACGAGACCATTCTTCGGGATCGTTCTCGGCAAGATAATTCATTTCATGAATCAATGCAGCCGGTCCTTTTCCCGCAATTATGTCTTCCCAAGGCTCATGGATATGCATCTGATGATATGTCAAATACGCTTCATTGTTTTTCAGGGACAGAGAGAGGTTTTCGGTATCGAAAACATTAGAAAATACGCCTATAAAAAAGAAAAACGCGGAGAGGAAAAGAATAGTAATAATTGTTATGTATAAGCGTTTTGAAAGATTGTTGAAGGGCTCGAAAAGGTATAGGTATAATTTGTTCATTTCTTTATCCTTCTATTTTCAGGATATGCCGGATCCTTGCATATCCTGATAATCAGTTGATTTGTTGCATGTTCTATCCAAGCTCGTAATAGTTACGGTGAGAATCTGCGTGATTGCCGATGTATACTTTTACTGAAGCATTTGAGTGCATACCGTGCCAGTTTCCGTATCCACATTTAGTCTCCCATATAGATGAGGCTTCTGCTACCGCCCTATGTCTTTGCGGTTCGCCCGCGCTTGTGGCGCACTGAGAGGTAATATATGTGTCATTCTCAGTATAATAATACGAATCCTGAATAATGAGTATATTATCAGCCAAAAGCGGTGTAACGGTAATTACAGCAAAAGCCATTATCAGTAATGCGGAGATCAATATTTTCTTGATCTTCATCTGAGTATGATCCATCCTTCGAAATTCGAAAACGCCGTCAAAGTCTTCACGGATTATTTGCCGACTCGATTTCCGTTCCGTTATGCCGCGGCGTAAAACGGAAATCGCAATAATCCGAAAAATGGGTTGAGTTTGTTTCGCAAATACAGTATAGCATATTATAACTGAGTTGTCAAACAGAAATTAGTTGTGACCATACAACTTTTAATTGGGTATACGTCCCTTGACATTTTCGAAAATGTATGCTATACTCTCATAAAAAAAGGTGATCGTATTGACTTTTGAAAACATAGTATATTTTATTGACGTTTGCAGGAACAAGTCTTTTTCTAAAACCGCAAGAGAATTATTTGTTTCTCAGCAGGCTATATCAAAATGTATTTCAGTCCTTGAAGAGGAACTTGGTGAAACGTTGTTTACCCGCTCAATCAACGGTGTGGAACTGACTGAAAAAGGAATGTTTCTTTACAACAATTATGCAAAGATCGTTGAGGAATACAAAAAGGCGACAAATAAACTGCCTGCTGTTTTTTCAAAAATAAAGTCCAATGACGTTATTGCCTGTTCACCGATTTTACTTGGGACATTATTTCCTTATGCAAAAGCAGAATTTGACAGAATATACCCAAATATAAATCTGACTATAATTGACAAGCGAGCAGAAGATACAATACAGTATATTCATGACAATCCCGACAAGCTTGGAATAGCAACATTACCGAGCAACACGAAGACAGACAAGAGCGTAAAACGGACTATGATCAAATCGCTTAAACTGCTTGTCTGTGTAAATAAAGACAATCCTCTTTCAAACAAAAAGACGATTAGTTTCAGGGACCTGAAAAACGAAAAGATCATTCTATACAGCGGAAGCTCGATTCTCTACGATATAATTAAACGAAAGGAGGCTGCTTACGGTTACAAAGCGAATTTTATATATAAAACAGAAGACATATTCAAGATTGGAAATATGGTAAACAACAATGAGGGCATCGCGATAGGTGTACGTTTGCATAATCTTGAGCTGTATTCCGACATTCGTTTTATTCCATTGAGAGATGAAGGAACGACTGTTAATCTTGTGTTGATATGTCAGGGATATGATAAGCTGAGTGAACCGCTGAAAAGATTCTATGATTTTATGAAAAGTTATTCGGGAAACGAATAATGCACAGTTCCTTTTAAAGTTATTAGTAGAAGCATTGTCAGCACAGATACTAATTATATGAGCTCTCGATTTCCGTTTCATTTTGCCGGCGTAAAACGGAAATCGCAATAATCCGAAAATGGCTTGACTTTGTTTCACAAATACAGTATAATAAAAAAAAGGTGCGCTGTCAATGCCCACTTTTTCAAAAGTGTCCATTTTTAAATGAGGAAAGTTGTATGAAAACAGGGATTAGAACAAATACAGAGCGTAAAATCATTGATGCAGCGTTTGAGCTGATAGAGAATAATCCGAAATCTAAAATCTCTGTCCGTGATATTTATCAAAAAGCGAATATTTCCAAAAACACATTTTACACTTATTTTAACGGAATT
>JAEEJJ010000049.1 GCA_016281805.1 Clostridiales bacterium | reverse complement strand
GATATAGACAATGCGTTTTTCAGCTTTGTTGAAATGATGAACGAGGTGCAGGAAAACGATTATGACGTTTCGTGCAAAATCGAGGAATATGAACCTTTGATAAGAGTAATAGACCCTGTAACAGAGATGGTATATCTGTTTTCCGGCGTATCGATACTGTTTTTAACGATGCTTACGGCATTTTTCTTTGTAGGCAAGAGAGAAAAGCAGATAGCGATAAAAAAGCTTATAGGCTTTTCGGCATCTCATATAACTTTTGAGCTGACCGGCCGTTTTGTGGCAGTTTCTTGCCTCGGCTATGTTTTCGGACTTGCCGTTCTTGCGATACTCAACACAACAGAATCGTTTTCCTCATCCGATATAGGATATTTTGCCTCGATCACTCCGTCAAGTGTTGCTCTTTCCCTCGCAATTATTATCATACTTGCAATTCTCATATCCGTCGTTCCCGTAATAAAAACATTCAAAACCGATACGTCGTCTGCGCTCAGATAATGTAGGCAGGACAAAACAGTTGTATTCGTCTTATCCCTGATCTCTGGGTGTGGCTCGGTATCGAAAACTTCTTTCCTCCAAAAACTTTTCATTAACTCCACTATAAGAGGCAAATGGGGTTGAAAATGATGTCTCTGAATGATATAATACCACATAGAGACAACAAAGCCAACTCCTTTTCGGATTATTGCGATTGCCGTTGTTGCGGTGATCGTAGGTTCATGTATACTGACTGCTTAAGCGCAGATTTCAAGTTCAACATTTGTGGTATGGAACGTAAATGAAACCAAAGCAGCTGCAAAAACAATCGGCACTGCTCCTGCAGGTACACAGTTTTATGTTTACGCGCAAATATACAGTTATTCAACTCAACAAGAGAAATTTAAGCAAGAAAATACTGAAACACTGCCTACATTAACCGCAATTACTGACCAGGTTACAGTCACCTATCCCACACAACCTCCGCTTGTTCGTTATTCTGGTGGTCACGGAACCGGCGCATTATCGTAAGATGCGAAAGGTTGTCTTTATCAATTCTATTAAATCTGTTACATAGTTCATACAGGAAAACCATCTGTGCCCGATACTATCGGGCACAGATGGATTACAGAAAGTTGGTATGAAAATGAGAAGTATTATATCAGATATTTGGTTCGGAATAAAGAAAGCTCCTTTTCTCTTTTTATTCACTTTTGTTCAGATAGTAATTACAAGTATCATTCTTTATTCTGTGATTTCTAATTATTATTGGATGGAAGAAGAAAGCGGAAGAGCGCAGATTTCCTGGGGAGATAAAGAGTATCTGAAAATTACACAACAGTTGAATGCTCCGTTTGAAAAAACGACTCCTATTACTTTTTCCCGATTGGGAATGACAGCTGCTACTGAAGAAGATAAAAAGAATGATCTTATTAATTTTGAAAATATAGATAAATTTTATAATGAGCTTAATGATGATCCCGATATTGATGTTCTTGTTGATCAAAGCAACTGGACGATAAAACTATATGAGCCGAAGGAATGGAATGAGGAAGATAAGCAAATGGGTGAATTCTATCTTTTCTCAAATTCTTTGTTTGATACGGTTTACACATACATTGTTGATTCAAATTATTTGGATTATTTCGATATAAAGCTCAGCGAAGGCGAACTTTTTAAAAAAGATGATTATCTGTATGAAGGTGAATATATTCCTGTACTTATGGGATGTATGTATAAAAAGTATTATGCTCTCGGAGAGGAATTCGAGGGAGCATTGAATTTTGTTAAAACACGGTTTAAAGTTGTTGGATTTATAGCGGAAAACCAGTATTTTACCACTTCAAACAGACAAACTGTGATTAGCAAGTATGATAATCAGATTGTCGTTCCTTATATAGAAAAAGATCTGGAAGGGTGTATGTCGTCTGGATGGACCGGTCTGTTTACGTCAAGATTTGTTTCATCGTTTTTTGTTTGTGATCCGCAAAAACTTGAAGAAGTCACGAATAAAATAACCTCTCTCCTGGAAAAGTATGGCTTATCTGAACTATATTTTACATCTAAAATCCGCATCCAGAAGGAGCTTGCAAGCAACTTTAAAGATCAGTTTACAATAAGTCTTGTTGTATGCATAACTACAATTTTGTTTTCACTATTCAGCTTTATCTTTACAATGCTGTATAAGATAGACGACAATATGAAAAACTACGCGATCCGCATGGTAGTAGGGGAAACATACGGCGAAATAGCGTTCAGATATATATTTGAGTCGTTTGCAGTCTTTTTGCTCGGACAGATAACGGGATTTTTCGCATTTAAGATTTATGCGGTAAATTCATATATCTATCAGGGCTATGATTATCTTGAAGCTCCCACTTTAAGAACCGGTATTCTTCTTAATATCGCCTTTTATATAATAACCGCGATCATTCTGTATATAAGCATAAACGTAAAACTCAAAACATTTTCTCTTGCAACTTTTATCAGAGTAAACGAAGTGAAAAAAGAAATAAGAATGCCGTTTTACAGAGTTGTCATTTTCTTAATGTT
>JAEEJJ010000048.1 GCA_016281805.1 Clostridiales bacterium | reverse complement strand
TTTTGCAACATATATTCTGCCGTATTCGGATGATTACTCCACATATCTGAGCGCTATGAGCATAAACTATACAACCATAAAAACTCTGATCTACTTTGTTGATTACAACCCGTATTACCTCAGCTTCATTTCGCTTTCTGCGATGAATGACCTTGCCGAAAACTTCTCACAGTCTGTTGCGAAATTAAGCCCTGTAACCGACAGAGTTCTGACATCGCAGGATATCCTCGGCAACAATGCGACTGTTGCAAAGCTTTCGGATTATATCTCGAAACTGGAGGGAATAAACGGTGAAAAAGAATCGGCTGTTTACGGCAGAGCGGCAAATGCGGTAAAAAGTCTTAATAATATCTCCGTTCCCGAAGCAAGGATCACCGTTGAATCTCAGACTTTTTACAACGCAAACGGTGAAAAAATATCATCAGATCCTTTCACATTTACATTTATCCCGTCAAAATCGCTCTATTTCGGTTTGACAGACGAAGCGAGAATGCTTTGCTGCACGCTTGACGGAATCATTGAAGAAAATGTTCCGAAGCTGCTTACCGCTCAGGAAAAAGAGGTGCGCCCGATAGAAGTTTTCATCAACGCATATTCATTCCTTTTCGGATCACCGATTTTTCCCGCTTGTCCGGTAACCGGCAATTATTATGCAGTATCATACACACCGTCCGCAAAAGCGATTTTGAAAAAATTACTCAGTAACACATGGGCAGCGGATATTGCAGACGACAGCCGTATTTTTGCAGCCGATACGATTTTCAATGCCGCGGAGGAATACTGCGCATACAAAAAGGGATCGTCGCTTTCTTATCTCACGAGCAATGCAACTGCTGATCTTTACGGCTTTTCCGATTATCTTTCGGGCACAAAAAATGTTCTTGACACACTCGAACAAGCCGTTTGCATGACGGAACACGATATGACGCTGTTCGGTTTTGAGCTTCAGTATCTGATTTCGAACTGCGCAGAAATGTGGAAGTTCCAAAAAGATGCAAGTGGTCTGTATCTTACGGTTTATCCATCCTCACAGCCCGACGGCACAGATCCGTCAAACCACTCCAACTATAAAGCGGGAGCATATTCAAAAACCGCATCCGACTGCAACGACGTTCTTTCGGCGCTGACAGACGGATCGTCTTCCGCCAAGATACTTGTTGCCGCAAAACGATTTGACTGTTCCGCAAGATCGCTTCTCAGCGAATACGGAAAAGACAGGTATACAAATTTCACATACGATCTTGAAAACCAGGGAAAACAGTATTTCGGCTCATCCGATATTTCTTATGACCTTTTCAGAACTATGACAGAAGGAAAAGGCATAATGCTGAAAAATCATATAGTTCTCGGAACAGACGGTAAGATATCACCTTCGGAAGTCGGATACAAATATTTCGCGTTTACCGTTTCGGCAGCTTCAAAAGACGAGACAAAGGCCGCGAACCTTTACAGCTTTGAAAACGACCGGATCATAGCGAATCTTATAAGTCCTCTTGAAGTTATTCTGAAAACAAGAACAATATACACAGGCAGCTATTCAAGAGATTTTGCGGAAGCTGCCGAAAACGCTCTCGATAAAGCGCAGCTGCTCGTATCGTCCGTTGACCGTCAGGCAAAAAATATCGGATACGAAATAACGGTAGCGGAAGCGGAAGAGCTGCTTGCAAATCTTTCTCAGATAAATTTTACAAGATCGAACTACACTCTTGCCAATATCGCATCATATAAGGCATCAGCGCTTGACGCGCTTATTGACAGAGCAAAAGCCAAAACCGTAAATCAGCGCGACACCGCACCCTACTACACTTATCTCTTCGATCTTTTCAAAAAAGCATATTCGGACGCCCTGAATGTAAGCTACGATAAAATCGTTCCGCAATACGAAATAGACGAAACTGCAAACAATTTATCGAAACTTCTTACCGCAATAGAAAACTATGAAAAAAGTGACCGCGAGAATCTGGTCACAGTAAAAGATTTTGAACAGAAAATTTCGGAAGCTCAGGAACTGTTGAACAGATACGATATTTCCGAGCCGAATATGTTTATTTCAGACCTTGAGACAGCTCTTTCCGCCGCAAAAGCAGAACATGCGGCGCGGCTTTCAACGTTTACCGCAGAAGATCTGAGATATGAGATAAAGAAACTTGATTCCGCAATTCTTCAGGCAAGAAACTCTCTTATCATAGACGAGCTCATGAAGAAGGAAATATCCAAAATTACGGCACAGGTCAAATCTTCCGCTGCATACACATCAGATTCATGGGATACATATTCAAAAGCTCTCAGCGCGGCGGAACTTGCCGCAGCAAGAGAGATAGAAAAAGTATCGGCGTGCGCCGCTTATCTGAATGCGCTGAAAGAAGCCGCGGAAAAACTTGAGGAAGTTTCTCAGGAAGAAAAACCCGAAGAAGAACCGCAGACTGAGCCGACTGACACGCCTGAAGAGGAACCCGAAAACGATCCTGAAAACGAACAGACATCCGAAACATCGGATGAATTTTACAAACAGGCGAACGATACTTATATAAAATCTGTTGCGGAGCTTGCGGAATACACCATCTCGCCGAATGCAAACGCCGAGAAGATCGCTGTCTGGACCGCCGCGATAACCCGTCTTAAACAGGATATCGACGCACAAAAAACTCAGCAGGAGCTTATCGCCGATATAATCGCAGTTCAGCTCGCAAAAAATCTTCAGATAGATAATCCCGAAACTAACGACAACTGAAAGGTCAGAATATGAAGCAGATCAAAAAAACCGCGATTTTATGTTTTGCCGCTCTGATATTGCTGCTCATGCCGGTTTATTCGGCAGCGGAAAGCGTAAATGCTGCATATGAAACAAAATCGATTGAAAATTACTATATTGCGAATGGCGATAAACTTGACGGACATATTCTGAACGAATATTTAGCCCTTGTCTACTCGGGATTTACCGTTTCACAATCGCCGTATCTTCAAAACAGAGAAGGAGCAGACCTTCTGTCTGCGGAAATTCTTTTGAACGCCGCAAACGGCAACGCGGCAGACGAGAACAAAGTATCATCGCTTGTTTCTCTGCAAAACGACGACGGTTCTTTCGGTTCGCTTGCAGATACCTGTAACGCAATGATAGCGCTGAAAGCGGCAAAAGCAGTTTTTTCAAGTGAAAATGCTGTAAAATTCGTTCTTTCATGTCAGAATGAAAACGGCTTTTTCGGAGAAGACGCGTCTGACGTGGAAATGATCGAAGCATCCGTGCTCGCACTCACCGCTCTTGAACCGTATACCGGTCTTACGGAAGTCTACAACTGCGTTAAAAAAGCTGTTGAATGGCTGAACAGTGTTCAGAACGAAGACGGATCTTTTGCAGACGGATCAGCCTCTATTCTTGCTAAAGTGATCGCTTCTCTTTCGGATATAGGCGAGATCACAAATTCGGGAATATGGAAAAAAATGCCCGAGCTGCTTGCCGAATATAAAAACAGCGACGGTTCATACCGAAAATATATTTCGGATACCGAGGCAGACCCCGAATCGACCGCAGAGGCTCTTTGCGCATTTCATTCCATAGCATCCGGCTCCTCTCCGCTGAAAAAGCTGATGAATGAGGGAAAGCTCTCTTCTTTTGAGTTTACGGATATCCTGCCCTTCCTCATTTTATACGGCGTTATTCTTCTTGGCTCGATAGCTTTCTGGATATTTATTCTTACAAAAAAGAAAAACAACAGAACGCTTGATGAAGCAAAAAAAGCATACGAACTGAGCTGATAAAAATAAAATCGAAATCACCCGAAAAAATGTTTTTCGGGTGATTTTTTTAACTTGATCTGCTGCACCAGATAAGACTGCGAGTCTTATTCGTGAAAATAATCTGCGTATTGAATGAGTGTGCTGTAATACGGAACGTCATACTGTTCCATAGCGGCAATGTATTTTTCTTTGTTTGCCTCTATGCCTTTTGTGATCCCGGTATTCGGGAACTGATCAAACATGCCGGAAAAATGGTGATGATCGTGATAATAAGCGTGCGCATCTTCTGTCATTTCAACAAAGAATTCAGCGTCGCGCACATCATGAAAATAGTTTCTTTCAAGATATGCGATAACGCTTTCTTTCGTTTCGTATCCCGGAAACGGTTCATAAAGGGCATCCATTATAAGCGCGGATACGTCATAATTTATCGCCGTTACGGGTATGCAGAGAGTAAAATCCGCTGCGCGGTAAGAAGCCGAATAGCCTTCGGGACCAGATGCTTTCGGTCCGTACGGAACAGGAACAAGACCGAAATTATTCATTTTGTATGCGATCGAATCTGATTTTGAAAGAACCATATATGCATCGATAAGAGACATTACAGCGCGCTTTTCCATAAAATTAGACAAGATCGGGTCGTTGCCCTTTTCCTCAAGGATATTATCCGATAATTCACCGAAAAACCACTCAAACGCCTTGTTATAAGCCTCTATCGCATTATCGGAAAAATAACCGAAGCTGTATGTGCCGTTATCGTTGAGAGTAAAAACGGGCGAACCGTTTGACGTGCCAAGTTCACGCGAAAATCTGCCGAAAAGCGACGAAAAAGAATAAACATATTCGTTTGACGTTACGCCTGTATGAGCAAATGAACGAAGACAGTTTTCGAAATTGTCCCAGTTCCATTCCCCGTTTTCAAAATAGTCTCTCGGATCGGTTGCCGCTATATCCGTGACCAGATCTTCATTGACGGCAATGATGTTTTCTGTCGAATTTGAAAGACGCAGAGGATGCCTTGCAGGCAAAACGCCGTATATTGCGCCGTTATACATGGTCGACATAGTCATATACGGGTTGCCCCATTTGACAGTATCGAAAACATCGATATTATCGACCCCTATCAGATCAACGTAAACGCCTGAACCGATATATTTTACTATATCATACGATTCGTCGCTCAGAATATCGAAAACATACGCTCCGCCGGCAGCGTAATTGAATACTGTAGCAGCGCCGGCTGAGACATAGTCGAAGCGTATGTTGCAGTTGTATTTTTCTTCGGTGTCTTTTATCCTCTTTACGGCAAGATCACCGAGTTCAGTATTGTTTATATAACCAAGAGTGGAATCCTGTTCAAAAAAATAATCGTTGACCATGCCGTAAATGACCGTTGTATTGCCAAGGTCGATACTTTCGGCAGACAACCCGGCATCATATTCAGGAACGATCTCGGTTTGCCCCGACATGCATGAAACAGACAGAAGAGTGCACAGCAAACAAACAGTCAAAAAAACCAGTTTTCTTTTCATCAGTATTTCCTCCGCATCGTATGATATATTTACGGTCATATGCCTGTATCAGTCATACGTCCGATCTATAATCACATTATATCAAGCGATACCTTTTAATGCAATATATAATGGTCAAATTTGCAAAAATTTCACAATATTGTTTCATTTTTATTTTACAATCCGCCACTCTTTAACATCATCGTTGACTTTATCTATAAACGAATTTCCATGGAGTTTTTTATATGCCTCATACAACATACAGAAATTCTCATATTCATACTGTCTGATTTCTTTTTCCTGCTGGTGCTTGAAGTAGATTTTCAGCATTTCGGAGCGGAGCAGACATCGTTGACCGTCAAACACCTTTGTTATTGATACGATCCCTGTTATAACCACTCCGATAAGAGCGACAAGTTCGGCAATCAACGCCGTCATTTCCGCAACATTCATTCTGTTCCGTCTCCCTGTTCGTATTCTTCGCCTATTTTTGCGCCCTGTCCGAATTTGTTC
>JAEEJJ010000047.1 GCA_016281805.1 Clostridiales bacterium | reverse complement strand
CTCTTCAATAACACCCGCAACGATGATGTTAGTTTTAAGCACGTTTATACCGGTCATGTTAGCAACGGTATCTTTAACGTTTGTTTGAACCGCAATTGAAACATCGGGGATCTTGTAACCGTTTTTTACAACGATCTGAACAGTAAGTTCAAGACCTTCTTCATTTCTGATAATGCCGATGCCCCTGCGTACATTTTTGATGTTGCCGACAACATTTTTTGCGGATGGAAGCAGTTTTTGCGGCACGCTTGCAACTCCGTCTATCTCAAGAGCGGCATTTGCGGCAATGGTCGCGATCACGTCTTCGGAGATTTTTATGCTTCCGTTGTTCAGTTCATCCATAATCATATATTCCTTTCAGATAAATTATCAAAATAAGCAGACTGTATACTGCTACATATATATTATAACACATTTTTTTTGTTTTGTCACTATTAAAATGAATAATTTTTATAAAATCCTGAAAAATTATGATATTTTCGTATTTCCTCGGGATACAGCAGTATCAATTTTAATAGCAGTCTATTGAAATTCCGGTTATTTTATGCTATAATGTGAAAAAAAACACGGAGGAATCAAATGAAACTCAAAAGGATTTTTGCGCTTCTTTTGTCTTTTGCGATCGCGGCGGCATGTTTAACGTCGTGCGCGGATATTGATGTAGAGGGAATTCTTCAGGACGTGGAAACGATCCTTCAGGAAGAGACCTTGCAGACGGAATTCCCGAATGAATCCAAACCCGAAGCAGAAACCGAAAACGAACAGAAGCCTGACCCGGCGGAAAATGCGGATACACAAAGCGATACAGAAACGGAAACCGAAAATAATTCCGACGACGAAGCAACTGCGGACACACCAAGCGATACGGAAACGGAAAATGAAAATAAGCCCGACGCAGAGGAGAATGAGGAAGAACAAAGCGAACCTGCGCTTGATGAAAACGGTGTTTACACATCTAAAGAGGATGTCGCTCTTTACATCCATACATACGGAAGACTTCCGTCAAATTTTATAACAAAAAGCGAGGCAAGAGCGCTCGGCTGGGACGGAGGAAAGCTTGAACCTTATGCGCCCGGCAAAAGCATCGGAGGAGACTACTTCGGAAATTACGAAGGTATTCTGCCTGAGAAAAAAGGCAGGAAATATACGGAATGTGACATTGACACTCTAGGAAAATCACGCGGAGAAAAGCGTATCGTTTTCTCAAACGACGGTCTTATTTACTACACGGATGATCATTACGAATCGTTCACACTTCTTTACGGTGAAGAATAAACAACAGAAAGGCATTTTTTATGATAGAAATTATTATTGACGGAAAAGATCTTCGCACAAAACAGCAGGCACATGAATTTTTTGCCGAGCAGGAGGGCTTTCCGGCTAAATACGGAAAAAACCTCGACGCGCTCTTTGATGTTCTGACTTCAATGCCTGAGGTAAAAGTAACGGTAAAAGGACCTCAGAGTATCGTTGACAATCTCGGCGAATACGGAAAGAAACTGCTGCTTGTTATAAAGGACGCATGCGACAGGAATCCCGGCATAATCCTGGAAGCTGTCGAGGACGAAGACGACGACAGCGCAGATGATCCCGAAAACGGCAGCAACGAATGCTGTCCGGGAAAAGACAGCTGAAAATCAGTTGCGGTCGAGGCAAGACAAGCGACCCGACAATCAATTCGCGGTTTTCAAGTTTATTCTCAGTTTATAATTTTGTTATATTATAATATGATTGAATTTTACTGAGGACAAAGCGGAAATCAGCTGTAAATTACGTAAGCTTTGTCCGGAAGGACAATGTTTATGGACTCACAGACGGTAGACGGAACACTTTTTGCAAAAATGCTTTCAGGGGGTCTCTCCCTGCTTTCTGCGCACGAACGCGAGCTTAATTCGCTGAATGTATTCCCCGTTTCGGACGGAGATACGGGATCGAATATGATCAAAACTGTCCGTGGAGGAACTGCAGAAATAGAACGCCATGATTCCGACGGCAAAATATGCACGATATCGTCTCTTTTTGCAAACGGCGCTCTTTTAGGCGCACGGGGAAATTCGGGCGTGATACTTTCGCAGATATTTGCAGGCATAAGCAAAGGACTTGCAGGAATAGACAAAGCGAATGCCTGCGATCTGGCAAAAGCGTATGCGAAAGGCATTGAAACATCCTATTCAGCAGTAACTCACCCTGTTGAAGGAACGATCCTCACGGTTTTCAGAGAGAGCGTTGAATACGCGATCGACAGAATCGACAGTCAGTCCTCAATCAAGGATTTTTACTCCCTCCACATAAAAAAAGCGGAACAATCCCTTGCGGAAACTCCAAATCTTCTTCAAGTGCTGAAAGATTCCGATGTTGTCGATTCGGGAGCAGCAGGATACCTGTATTTTGCAAAAGGAATGCAGGACATACTTGAGGGCAGAGAGCATACCGCCGTTTCAGGCGGCGAATCGCATGAAACAGCCGTTGACATAGAAAAATTCACAAGAAACAGCGTTCTGGAATTCGGATACTGCACCGAATTTCTTCTCAGGCTGACCACATCAAAAGTAGATCCTGACAGTTTTGATATAAACCGTGTTGTCAAGGACCTTGAAGGGCTCGACGGCGAAAGCATTGTTGCATACAAGCAGGACGACATGATAAAAGTTCATGTCCATACCTTCTTTCCGGGCAGAATACTCGCTAAAATGCAGGACTACGGAGAATTTTTGACCGTCAAAGTTGAAAACATGATGCTGAGTCACGACGAAACGAATTTTTCCGCAAAAAAACCGGAAAAACCGTATTCTGTTGTTGCGGCAGCGTCAGGGGACGGAATGGTAAAGCTTTTTGAAGAGCTGGGCGCGGATGTGGTCATCAAAGACGAAAGCCCTTCGGCAGAAGAATTTATCGAGGCATTCAAAAAATGCAGCAGCGAAAAAATCATAGTGCTGCCAAACCATAAAAATTCTTTTCTCGTTGCACGGCAGGCGGCGTCTATGATGAACGGCACGGATATACGGGTAATTGAAACGAAAAGCTTTATGCAGGGTTACAGCGCACTATCTGTTCTGACTCCGGGTCTGACGGATATCGACTCGCTTCAAAAAAGCGCTGCTCTCGCGGCAGAAAATGTTGTTGACGGAGATGTTGCGATGGCAGTAAAAGATGCCGAGATCAACGGGTTTTCGGTTAAAAAAGGCGAATATATCGCAAGAGCAGGCGGAGTTATAACCGCGGTCGAAAAAACAGCGGGAAATGCATTGAGAAAGCTCCTTGAATCATCCGTAACCGCTCTCACTGAACTGATAACGGTATTTGCAGGCAAAGACATTTCCGATACAGAAAACTTAAAATCCGAAATAAGCGACCTTTATCCCGACTGCGAGGTGACGGTAATAGAAGGCGGTCAGGATATTTATGATTATCTTATAGCCCTGGAATAAACCATACGGAAAACATCCTCAAAAAAGGAGATATTGAAAATGAAAAAAATCATTGCATTAATAATCGTTTTTGCCGCAGTTTTTTCGCTCTGCGCATGCGGCGAGGCAGGAGGTCCGAAAGGGAAATATGTTGACCCCACAACAGGCGCATCCATAACGTTTGACGGAAGAAAAGCAGTATTTGAAGGAACTGACGGAGTGAAGGAATATCCATACAAGATGGATGGAGATACGATCGTTATCACCCTCACAAAAGGAAAAAAAGCAACATTCTGTTCGTATAACGAAGAAGAAGATATCGTATATATGAACAAAGAAGACGGCACTCAGGTCTCGTTTTTAAAAACAGAAGATTAAAATCCACTAAAACAATATAAAAATAACAGGAGCATAACAATGGCAAAAATCAAGATCATGTGCACCTCTACGGGATGCATTGAATACGCGCCCGAACGTTACAGAAACCTCGGCATAGAGATAATAAGAATTCATATTCTTTTTAACGGTAAAGAATACAAGGAGGGAACAGAACTTGATCCTGTAAATTTTTACAATCAGCTTGAAACGATAAAAGACCCTAAAAATCATCTGCCCTCAACAGCGCTGCCTGATACGGAAGATATCCGCGCGGCTTTTGAAAAAGCGATCGACGAAGGATATGATGAATCCATAGTTTTCACGCTCTCCTCCGCGCTTGGAGGAACATACAATAAGATATGTTTGATTGCAAGAGAGTTTGAAGACAGACTGAAAATACATGTGGTAGACACTAAAATAACATGTTTCGGAGAAGGACTTCTTGCGATAAAGGCGGCGAAATTTGCCGCAGAAGGAATGTCTTCGGAACAGATACTTAAAGAGACTGCATGGATGATGAAACGTCAGATATTTATAGGCATAGACGGAAAGCTTGACTATCTTATCTATAACGGACGTCTGAAAGGCGGCAAAGCGTTTATGGGACAGATGCTTAATATCTGCCCGGTCATTCATTTTTCTGAAGAGGGAGAAATAGTTGCTCTTGAAAGTGTTCGCACTCCAAAAAAAGCTCTGATGCGCACATGTGAGCTTCTTAAAGAAAAAATCGGGAACCGTGACCCGAAAGACTATCTTTTATGGCATGTATACACCGGTCCTTCAATGATAAAAATACTTCGCGAAATTGAAGGCAATTACGGAATTGAAACAAACCACGAGGACGTTATTATGTCACCTGTAAGCGGATGCCACAACGGTCCGTGGCTGGCAGGCTACGGCGTTGCGTATTTGCGAAG
Source organism: Clostridiales bacterium (assembly GCA_016281805.1). GTDB lineage: Bacteria > Bacillota > Clostridia > Oscillospirales > UBA644 > HGM12619. The sequence continues at coordinate 3,846 of JAEEJJ010000047.1, read as the reverse complement.
AGAGGACGAACCGCTGGAGAGCTGAAATGATCGAAGTATATGAGGTAAAAACGGGCAGGGACATAAAGGAATTTATAGAATTTCCGCTCCGTCTTTACAAAAGCTGTCCCTATTTTGTTCCGCCTCTTTACGGAGATGAAAAGAAACTTCTGAAAAGCGGCGGTGAAAACGAAAACGCAAGCGCAGTTTTTTTTCTTGCAAAAAAAGACGGAAAGACTGTTGGAAGGATCCAGGGACTTATTCAGAAACAGCACAATATAAAACACGGATCCTCCCAGATGCGATTCACAAGATTTGACTGTATTGACGACGCCGATGCTGCAAGGGCGCTTTTTGACGCGGTTCAATCATGGGGAAATGCAAGAGGAATGACGGAGATATGCGGTCCGCTGGGATACAGCGATCTCGACAGAGAAGGATTGCTTATTGAAGGGTTTGAAGAGAATTCGACATTCGAAGAACAGTATAATTTTCCTTATTACGGACCGCTGCTTGAAAAGCTCGGATTCAGGAAAGACGTTGACTGGGTTGAGTATGAGCTGAAAAAACCGGAAAAGAAAAACGAAACGCTCGCACGTGTTGCAGAGCGTGCACTCAGGATGAACGGACTGCATATAGCAGATACATCGTTGTCAAAAAAAGCATACATTGAAAAATACAGAGACGGTTTTTTTGACTGTCTTGAAGAATGCTACAAAGACCTTTACGGAACCGTGCCTCTTGACAGAAAAGCGCAGGATGAACTGATCAGTCAGTTTCTTATGATCGTCAACAAGGAATTTCTCGTTTTTATCTGCGATGAAAAAGAAAATGTTGCCGGATTCGGTCTTTGTTTTCCGGGTATCGGAGACGCAGTAAAAAAAAGCGGCGGAAGACTGACCCCCGCTGCGCTTATAAAAATACTCAAAACAGTCAGAAAGCCGAAAACTATCGACCTGGGACTTGTTGCGATCAGGCCTGAATATCAAAAAAAAGGTGTCAACGCCGTTATTCTGAACGGACTGATGGATATGCTTTTTTCAGGGAAAGCGGAAAGGTGCGAAACAAATCTCAATCTTGAAAACAATCTCGCCGTTCAGGCGCAGTGGAAGTATTTTGATTCGCGAATGCATAAACGCCGCCGTTCATATATAAAAAATACAGATCAGTAAATATGATAAAAGCACCGGATCTTTAATTGATCCGGTGCTTGTTTGTTTTAGATCAGCCGAAAAGTCTTTTTGCTTCCTTCAGACTTTCCTCGGGCGGCATCAAAGGACCGTATTCAAGTCCGCAGCAGCCTTTGTACCCTGCTTTGTCGACCGCATCGAAAATGAAACGGTAGTTGTTTTCGCCGTTCTGAAGTTCGTGTCTGCCGGGGTGTCCCGCAGAGTGGAGATGAGCTATTTTATCGAGATTATTAATGATATTCGGTATGATATTTCCTTCGCTGACCTGCTGGTGATAGATATCGTATACCACCTTTACGAATTCACAGTCTGCTTCTTTTATTATCTCGAACGCTTCGACAGCCGATACAAGATAATAACCGGGATGGTTAACAAGCGTATTAAGCGGTTCTATCATCACCGTCACACCGCTCTCTTCAAGGATCGGTCGTGCAAGGCGCAGAGTCTGAACGATATTTTCATGCTGTTTTTTTCTTTCATCGCCGGTATCCTGACCGACCTGAGTGATCAGTCTCTTAACGCCTGCCGATCTTGCCGCGAGGCAGCTTTCTTTCAGCCCGTCGAGCCACGCCTGTCTGAATGAACTGTCAGTAAGACGGAATTCCGATGTGCACATACTAATAAACTCGACTCCGTTTTCTTCGCAGGCGTTTTTTACAGCAGGAAGATCAAGGGATTTCCAATTGTATGTTTCAATAGCGTCAAAACCGAGACTTTTGATCTTTTTTACGGCATCAACAAACGGCATACCGCCGAAAAAGCAAGGGACCGGAACACATAAACGCATAATAAACCTCCATGTTATTTAAAGTATATGACCTGACCTGATCCCATAGATTCGTTTGCGGCGAAAACAAGCTCGTGAGTTTTAAGAGCATCTGCATAGTCTGAACGGATACGGGATCTGTCTCCTGTTTTTACGGCATATACAAACGCTTCGTCAAGATAATAAGTATGGTCTATGCTTTCTCGTTTAATATCGTATGTATAATCAGCCGTTTTGAATATAAGGTTGTTTCTGAGTCTGTAATCTATAACCATATCCTCAAGAGTTATGACAAGTCCGCAATGGGCTCTTCCGGATAGCTGATAACATCCGCTTACAAGCGTTGCGGTATAATTGTTTTCGAAGCGAATCACAGCTGTGGAATGGTCATCGGTATCGTATTCGGAAGAACAGTTTACTCCGGGTTTGACTATTCCTCTTGAACATGTTGCGTAAACCGAAACAGGTTCGCCGAAAAGATAGCGAAGTTCATCGGCAAGGTGAATATTCTGTTCAACAAGCTGGCCGCCGCATGTGCTTTTTTTCTGCCACCACCACACACCGGGAATGCCGCCTATCCACGAACCGTAGACAAGTCCGCCCGGCTTATGCTTAGGCAGCTCATCACGTATCATCTCGGTGAGTTTAAGGTATCTGTCCTGAAATCCGACGGATGTGATCAGCCCCGTTTCGCGCACTCTTCTTGCGACATCTCTTATTCTGACAATATCCATGTCTACAGGTTTTTCAACAAGAAACGGTATGCCCATTTCTACCGCCCTTATTTCGGAAGATTCATGTGCGGTAGGTTCTATGCAGATCACGACAGCATCGAGAGTATCTCTTGACTCGTTGTTGTACAGCTCCGTGTAGTCATGATAGATGCGTTCGCAGCCAAACTGCTTCGCTGCGGCAATGCGTCTTTCCTCTATCGGATCAGCAACAGCGACGACTTTTACGTCATCCATTTTCAAAAAAGACTGTCTGTGAGAATTCGAGCGGCCTCCGCAGCCGATAAGACCTATTCTGACCTGTTTCATTTTTTCTCTCCTTTTCATATTGCTTGGCGATATTGTTTATCTGAATTTTGCTGCAAATTCATCAATTTTCGCATAATTGATCTGCGGTGCGGGAGCACCTGATTTTTTAATATTTTTAAGGACCGCTTTTGCGATAATTCTGTCTATGCCTTTCATTTCGTCCGGGTTTATTTCGGCGCCGAAGCAGCCGCATACGACAGCCTTTTTTACAAGGATCGGCGAAAAGTTGTTTTCGATATAGTTATTTGCGTGTGACCCGTCAGAGCAGCAAACGAAAATACCTACGTTCTTTTTCTGAATTTCGAGTTCGTTTGAAGATATGTACTTTTTCAGCTGAGAAGGTATTTTCCCCGCCCTGATGCCGCCGCCAAGGATTACATTGTCATATTTTGAGACGTCACATGTATCGATTGCAAGATTGAAAAGCACGGAATCCGGTATTTTTCTGTAAAGGTCTCTTGCGCATTTCGCAGATGAACCGGATTTGGAATAATAGATTATTGCGGTTTTCATTAGATCCCCTTCATATCAGCAGCATTGTTTTATGAGCGCATTATATCATATTTTTTTCATAATTTCAAGATACGAAACAATGTTTTTCTTTACGCGAAAAAAAATCAGGCTGCTTTCGTCATTATATTTATTATAACAATAAATTTTACAATTTGTCATAACGGAAAGCTATTGACACACGGTAAAAATGCTGTTATAATTCAGTGTAGTAAATTCGAAAACGGAGAGTAAAAATGAGAAATATCGACTATGTAAAATCGTTTGATCCCGAACTCGGCAATGCGATACAGGCCGAACTTGAAAGACAGAAAAGAAATATTGAACTTATTGCATCGGAAAATATAGTTTCCGAAACCGT
>JAEEJJ010000046.1 GCA_016281805.1 Clostridiales bacterium | reverse complement strand
GTCTTTCATCCGTCTGACAGAACGCAACGTTTTTTCTTTAATTGATGGTAATTCGCCATCAGGAACGATAATGCTGTGGATTTTTTTCAGCATTTTTACGTATTCATCTACGCACCAATCGTATTTATCCGGTTCATTGGCAAGTATTTTTGAAAATGATCTCGAATTAAGAAGTTCAAAAACAGAACCGTAGCTATCCCCTACCCTGACCACATCATAAGAAATTGCGGTCGGGACACCAAGGATAAGAGCAAGCTTCGCAACCTTACGTTCGTGTTGAATTTCAGCAAGCGCATCTGCGTTTTTGTATGTTTTAACAACATTATCTTTATCAATTCGATAAACTTTGCCGTTAAAGCCTTCTCCTATGACTTCACAGCCTTCTACCGAAACTACGCGATATGCCTTTTCGACATCGATAATTTCAGTAAAACCAGTCATTTCGAGAATTTCGTATACTTCTGAGCTAACGCCTATTATTTTAAGATCAGGATATGCTTTTTTTATTCGTAAAATTACGCGAAGCCCTGCGCTAGAAATATATACTAGATTTGATGCGTCAAATACAACAGTTAAATCTCTGTTGTACCCTGAAAGCTGCTTGTTGATATTCTGCTCTGTTTCAGATGCATTTCCGGAATCTATTCTTCCGGAAAGAATCACAGTAACGGATTTCTGGTTGTCGTCTGTCATTTAATTCACTCCATTATTTCAGATTACTGTTTTTTTATTCTTAAGGACTATTGAAAATCACCCGAAAAATCAGAACGATTTTATTACTATCATTTCAACATTATCGCCGATAATCTTTACTTTTACGTCATCAGCTATATTGGCTACGATGGATTTTTCAAGTTCATCCCATGCTTCATGAGCCTTTTCGTTTCCGTCAAGATGATCCTGAACATCCTGTCTGTATAAAGCCATTGACCATACGACAGCTGTTTCGTCAAATACAGCACCCATAGGATAAGAGACTGCAGTGTTCATCATTGTATAAGGCATTGCTTCTTTAGATGAAAGTATGATATCCGCAATCATGACTTTTATTTTTCCCATAAAGCTTTTTGACGCTTCGTTTTTTCCGCTTGTAGAAACAGCGAGCAGCTGATCTTTAAGCGCGTACGTCATATCTATTTCGGACTTCATATGAAGCTCGAAATGATTGTCCTCTTTTTCTATCCAGTATTCGGCTTTTACCTGACCTGCAATTCCACGCAACATGCCGAACATTTCTTCGGCAAGAAGACGAAGATGAAGATTAGGTTTTCTATCAAGACCGGAATCTTTACCGAATTTTTCTGTTACGGCAAGCGCTTCTGAGATACCATCGCCTTTTTCGTTAACAGTAACAGATATTGATTTCATTTTTAATCCTCCCCAATATTGTTAGGCACAAAATTATTCTATAGTAAGAATATCCGAAAAACCGGTAACTTCAAAAATTTCCATTACAGTTTCATTTACATTGCATACTTTCATTTCGCCCTGCGTATTCATTATTTTCTGGGCTGTAAGAAGTACACGAAGACCTGCTGAAGAGATATATTCGAGTTTTTTGCAATCAAGACAGAGTTCTGTGATGCCGGGGAGAACAGCTCTGACTGCACTGTCAAATTCTGGAGCGGTTACGGTATCCAGACGTCCCTCCAAAGCGAGAACTGCTTTGCAGTTTTCGGTTTTTTTATTAATCGTAAGCATGTTATATCCTCCTGTAAGATTGATTTTACTTAATATCATCTATTATACAATAATTATATCACATCTTTGTGAAAAAATCCATAGGTTTAAAAAATTTTTTTCTGACGATAAGAAATTAATTATTCATCGATTCGGATTCCTCAAAAAAATATCTTGACAAATAAATAATTATGTGGTATAATGTCATAGTCATAAAATGCGGGTGTGGCGGAATTGGCAGACGCGTTAGATTCAGGTTCTAATGGCCGTTCGGTTGTGCAGGTTCAAGTCCTGTCACCCGCACCAAACAGTACAAATCCGAACCCAAGGCCGGTTGGCGAAGGGTTCGGATTTGTACTGTTTGGTCGTAGTGTTCATAACGCAAGTGAATTTTTCTATGAAATCCGGTGCGATACACATTCCGATACCCGACCGATTCGCACATTCGACTTATCTGAAACAACCAAGTAAAATAAAGAAAAAACGGAGGTTTCAGATCATGAAAGAATTAGAAAAATATATTGTTGACGAAAAAACCGGACTGAAGTATGAATTGGCAGGCGACTACTATTTTCTTGCCGGGTATGATGAGAAGGAGGAGCATCGCCCTGTCGGAATATGGGGACAGAGGCATATTCAGTACCTCAGACGGTGCAAGAAAGCGACTTATACGGCGCTGCTGATTGAAGGCAAACTGCCGGACCTTGCCGACGTCAACGAGCAGGCGGAAGAAATGCTCTTTCAGCTTGTAAAACAAATGGCAAAGGACGAAGGTGTTGACGAGGTGCTCAAAAGGCGCGATCAACTCGGCTGGGTTCAGCGGATGAATTCAATCCGCCACCGTGCGGAAGAAATAGTATTAAACAATTTGATTAACAACTAAACTACGGGGTTGCTTCGTATAAAACGGAGCAACCCCAAACTCATTTATGTACGTCCCTCTAAATATTTCCGAATACTCTCAAAAAAAACAAGCATTACTTGTTTGAGAAACAACGGATTGATTGTTGACTTTTTCATTATGCCATGATACAATATAAACACACCGGTGAATACGAATTATGGAGAAAAGATATGAACATTAAAATTGGCGATAAAATCAGAAAATTGCGTCAGCGCGATGGCAGAAAACAGGAAGACATTCAAACGCTCTCGGTGTCAGTCCTCAGGCGGTTTCACGCTGGGAGGCAAACGGCGGGTATCCCGATCTTGAACTCATACCAGCAATTGCAAACTATTTCAATGTCAGTATTGATGAATTGTTCGGCTATAGCAAGGAACGACAAGAAAAACTGAAGAGTATTATTGATCAGGCAGAAAAAGCTCTCAATGCACAAATCGATATGACTGAAACAGTCAAAATGCTGCGTTATGCCGCTGAAGAATTTCCGTCTGAGCCGCAGGTACTCGTTAAACTCGGATATGCGTTAAGTATGTATGGGTGGCAGAAGTTCGGCGGGCGCTCCTTTACAGTTGACGGTTCAGATTATGCGCATGAAGACACAGAATACAACGCACAGAACACTTATTGGCAAGAAGAAGTCAAGGTTTTTGAGAAGGTTCTCGCTATGGACATTCCGCAGAAGGATAGGGATATGATCACGATGATGCTCGTCGAGGTCTGCGCAAAAATGGGATATACCGAGAAGGCAAAGGCGTTGGCATTTAATCAGGCTTCGCTTGATGTTTGCCGCGAAGTATTGTTAACTAACGCGACGGATACCGATGAGCAGGATAAATATCAAGGAGAAGCGATTATAGCACTGCTTTCAAAAATGAAACACGTGATTTGGCGTTCTGTGATGACTAAAATTTCACTGTTCACCGATCATGTCGGGATCGATATTCTAATATCGCTTGCACATTTTTACGAAGCAGTTTTCAGCGACGGCAGATGCGGAGAAGCACATAATGATTTGACAGATATATATCTGACCGCTGCGCTCAATGAAGCTCGTTTCGGCGGTAATATTGACAAAGCGGTAGTTTATTTTGAAAAAGCGTTTGACAATCATAAAGCGTATGAGAACATCGACCATACGGTTGAATACAGTTATTCTGCGCCGTTGATTTCTAAGGTTATTGTTCAGGCGAAGGCTCTTACGCCCGAGTTTAAGCACTATTGGAAAATACATTTTTCCGGTCTTGCGACAGATGAACTCAAGCAGCGCCTGATGGCAAATCCAAAGTTTACGGAGTGTTTCGGCGAATAAGCAATAAACGAAATCTCATCTGCACACAGTAAGAACGAGGCGGGGAGATCAACTCCTCGCCTCGATTTTATGAATCACTATACTAAATGTTTTTTACGTATTCGCCCTCTATATAAAAGACACCGTCTGTAAGTGGGCTCTCGTTTTTCGGAGTTTCAAGCGTGCCTCTGCGTATCAATTCCTCGCTCACAAAACCCACAAGCCGATTTGCATAACAAGATACCCATTGATTGATCTGCGGATCAAGTCTCTTCGGAACAAAAGATACGAACCCTTTTCTCAACTCCTTTATCCACTCGGAAAGCACAGCTGTTAATTCTTTGTCTTTGATATCAAACATAGAAACGAATTCATCAAACACCTCTTTGGTAAAGCAAGCGAAATTGAGTTTATAACTGTTGCCGTTTTTTATGATCAGTCCATTGCTTATAAGATGAGCAGCAGCCTCATCGTTCAACTCTGTTTTGACAAAACCATTTTCGCTGTTTTGTGGAATACTTTCAGCACACAGCCATCTTGTACCGAACCCATGATAAATACAACTTCTAATGTATTTATCCACCCAGTAATAATATAGCGATCCCTTTGTTGAAACACTTCCGCTATCGTCTCCGGCAACATTGCATCCTGCGTTGTAATCATCAACTTTCTCACATTCATTTTCTGTCTCGGCAACGATAAACCAGCCGTACCCACCATCTTTTCTCACTGGATATGCGCCGTCTTCAAAACGTAACTCCGTCTTTACTTTTCTCACTAGGTTACGCAGAATGAACGGCACCACTATATACCCCAAACGTTTCATACCGAAATCGTTTCCGTAAAAATCAAGCTTTTCTACAGAGTCAGCTTTTTCGTTAAAGCCCTTTTCAAAGTGATCCGCAAGTTTTTTTACCAACCGGGACGAAACGTTTTCGAGCTTGGAGTTGTTTTCCAAGCTGAAGATGATAAAATCTGTCGCGTATTTGTTTCCGGTTTTTTTGATCGCGTCACCGTATTCAAGTCTCGGCAATTCATCCTCGATATACATTGTAGGAATACCGGTTGCAACGCTTATTTCTTCTACGGTGACTGGTTTTTCATAAGCAGCAAGACATATTGCGCGTGCAATCTGTGAATGCAGGTATCTGTTCGGTTCCGCGTTGCCGTTGCATGTTTCGGTATTCCAGTTGATACGCTTATAAATCTTATCCATTTTGTTTTCTCCTATCCTGTCTTTAATCTTTCGGCGACCTTCATTCAATCGCCATTTGATTGTGGTTTCGGGAAGAGAATACTTTGCGGATAATGAACGAACACTTTTTTCTCCAAGGTAATAATCGACAAAGATGTTTTTATACTCGGATGCAAGAGTGTGAAGATACTGAAATACCATTTGATACTTGTCGTTTTCTTCGGTTTCTGCTTCTATATTTATCGGATCGGCTATGTCAAACATAGATTCATCGCCCGACAAAATCATAATGTGCTTGCTTTGAGCGTCGATAAAGCGAGCATATCTGTTATGGGCTATGCGCCACACCCAGGCATCAAGAGATTCGATTTCATACTTCTTCATCCCCAAAAGAGCGTGAAGTATTATATCGCCTGCAAGGTCTTCCGCATCATGATTATTATTCAAGCGCTTTTTGCAAAACCGCAGAATCGGCTCGACGTATTTCAGTATTTCGTTTTGATCCACTGCGTCCCCCTCCTTTCACATGAATGTAAATGCATTTACACCCTTAAAGTGTCAGAAAAATAAAACGGATAGGTAATTTTGCAAAATTTGCCGCAGAATTTCTCCGGAAAATATCATTTTTCTTACGTTATTTTTCTCCCTCAGCCTGTTTCTTTTCGCGCTGCTCCTTCCACTCCTCAAACTCGCGCTTGCCCTCTTCGGATTCAAAGAATGCGCGGATGTCGGGGAGCATTTGCCCCCGCCTCATTGAAATTATTGCGGATAAATTAGCGTCATAAGCGACTTTTTCTGTTCCTTCGGTGGAAGCTTCAGCTTTCCGTTATTTAAAAGCATCGTGATACAATGGAGGAGAAACCAACCGTCTGCATAGAATATAAACTGCATTTCGTACTCTTTCAGCTTTTTCAAATGAGCAGGTAAGGTTTCAATTGCTTTCTTTACATACGGCGCTTTCAGCGCGTCAAATTCTGCTTTGTGCTTTTCTTTTATCTTGTCCCCAATAGATAACAAACGATCTTTTATTTTTGTATCTGCAAGCCAGACAAATTGCCACGACGATTTTAAACCAACATCATTTTCGCAGAATTTGATAAGTCCGCGTTCAGCAAGCCACGCATAGTCCTCTTTGGAAAGAACGCCGCCTTCGTTCAAGCAAGAAAACAGCGAAAGAACGCGCTTTGATTCCTCCTGATACGTGAACCCGACGGACGTGCTGTTGCCGGACCATTCCGAGATTATCTGCCACAGGACGTTTTTGTCAAAGCTGTTCCACATGGGACCACACCAGTTATTCATATAAACATAGTCCGGCGGTAGATTCATCACGCTCGGCATTACCGACGCGTGAATAATGTTATGCCCTCCGTCGGGTCGCCTGGTTGCAACTTCTTCAAAAGCTATCTTTTTGTCAATCATTTTTTCGCCGGATAACGCTGCAATGAACGGGACAAGCGTCCAAAGTATAAAATTCCGGTCACCTCGATTATTGCTTAGCATCGTGAGCTCTTCATCGGTGTGAGTACAGATGATGGCCGGATCGTCGAGGATGCCGCTTGCAGTCAACTCATCGAATAGCTCATTTGCAAACACTTCCGTTGCCTTTTTGTACATCTTATCCTGCACAGTCAAAAGCTCTTCCGTTGGCTCTTCGATCAGGAAGTTGACGATATATCCATCTTTTTTCTTTATCAGCAGTCCGTATTCTTCAAGGTTTTCAATCTCATTTTCGACAAACACCGGCGAAACGCCGAGGTCGTCTGCTATCTGACCGACGGTTTTCGCTTCATTACGCACGTCGTAGCAGATATTCTGCGAAAGCGAGGATTTCAGCATTTCTCTCGGAGATATTTTTCCCACACTGCCGTTCAGACCAATATGGCTGAATTTTACGGGATTGAATTTTAATTCGTTTGATTCTCTCATTTTTTCCATACCTCTTTTCAGTTCTTTTTTTGCCTCGAATAAGTGCCATTTGACAGTTCCGGGAGGTATACCGAGTGCATCTGCGATGTCAGCCTGCTTTTTGTTTTCATAGTAATATGCGATAATTATCCCACGTTGCAACTTTGAGAGATATGCGATTTCGTTTTGAAGACGTTTTACGGTCTCCGCATCAGTATCGTCTGAAAATAAGTCTGACGGGTCTTCCGCTTCGGCGATCATTTCAAGAGATATTCCGACCGCGCTGCTGGATGCGTCGCGATAATAATTGGCGAGAGTATTATGCGCGACCGTCCATATAAACTTACCGACGTCTTCTATATCGTCGTGCAGAAGCAAGGCGCGGTAGGCTTTGAGTATAATATCCTGAGACAGATCCTCCGCATCGTGGATGCCTTTGCACCGTTTCAGTGCGAAACCGAAAACGGGCTTCAAATATTCGGTTATGATTATCTCGGCGTTTTCTCTGTTCAATAGTTCATACCTCTTTGAATGCATTCACTCATATAGACACTGAAAACTGAAAAGGTTGGTAGTTTTAAAGCTATTTTTCTGTTTTTTCCGCATGCAGCGATTTTTTTTCTCTTCGTTCTTTTTCGAAATAAGCATTTTTTCTTTAATTCAGATTCTCAAATCATGCTTTCTTTTTTTATTTGATTATTTACTGCTGACTACATAGTGTCCTGTTTTTTTGTCCTTTCAATAAAGGCTTTTCCGCTTTCATCCGATGATTTTTCAAACCAGATATCCGAGTATTTTTTATTTAACGGTTTCGCACTTTTTTCTCGTATTTTTCGATACCAGAAGCGAATAACGGATGGTAGCCAAACAACTGCGGGATAAAACGGTCCGAGATAAATATTCTGAATTGCATGTCCGTGTTCATGCATAGATATCACTTCGTTTTCCTTAGGTGCTATGAAAAACAGTCCGAATGAAGCTCCCCAATCAATGCCCGGAATTTCAAAACGCCAAAGCCATCCGTATTTTGATGATTTATACCCAAAAACTCGTATGATAAAAGCAGCAATTGATCCTGAAAGCACGGCTGGCAATCCCCAGGTAAAAGATATGAGATAAAAGAGCCATTTTTCTTTCGGCATTAAAAAAACGGGATCTTTATTACATTTAGCTCTCATTAATCCATACAACAAGATCGAAACGGAACAGTATAAAGCTATAACAAATAAAAGCTCCATTGATTTCCCTTTCTGAACATTTAATTGCCACAACAGGTATGATGATCATTCATCATACCTGTTTTTCAACTCAGATATTATTACTGACTGATATATTTATGAAGCGTTTTACGAACTGCTCCGGGAGCAGCGAATAATTCGGCTGCCATTTTTTCAATACGATCACCGAGCCCCTGTTCATATAAATCAACGGCAAATATATCTTTTCTGGAGTAAAGTTTTTTAAGACAAGACATATCCTGATTATCACAAAGGGATAAAGGTTCAACTATTTTTTGCAATTCAGCAAGTAGCGGATCCGGAGAAGGAGTAAACGGATCGCCGTTATCGTCAATCCCTTTGAGATAACGTGCGTAACCTGCCAGGGCAAGAGAAGTCATAATGAGCGCTTCGGTATTCAAACCTCGGGAAATATACTCTTTTATTGTTTCACCGAAACGGATAGGGATTTTTTGAGAAGTATCTGTGGCGATACGCTGCGGAGTATCCGGGATAAACGGATTCGGAAGTCTTTTTGTGAGAACGGCATCAATAAAATCCCTGGGACGCAATATGCCCGGATCTGTCACAACAGGCATAGCTTCTTCATAACCCATTTTTGTGATAAGTGTTCGTATGTCTTCATCACGCATTTCATCAGATATTCTTGTAAAACCGAGAAGACATCCGTATATTGACATTGCTGTATGAAGTGGATTAAGGCACGTGCATACTTTCATCCGTTCGACTTTTTCAACTGTTTCGCGGTCGGTAAAAAGGACTCCGCCTGATTCGAGCGGTGGCCGTCCGTTTGAATATCTGTCTTCGATAACGAGATATTCGGTCTCTTCGGCGTTGACAAAAGCAGACGTATAAGTATTTTTTGACGTAACTATAATCTCTCCGTCTTCAAAGCCGGAAGCAAGAAGCATTTGTTGCACTTTTCTGTCCGGCCTCGGGGTAATCTTATCTATCATTGAAAGCGGAAAAGAAACCTGTGAACTGTCACGAAGCCAATCGGTAAAACCTTTTGGCGCGATACCTGCTTTTACCCAGTTATCCGCGTAGGTCAGAATTCCGTTTTTAAGTTTATCGCCGTTATGCGAGCAGTTATCCATGCTTTGAAGAGTGATCGGGTATGCGCCTGCATTATAACGTTCAAGAAGAAGAAGCGCTGTTTTGCCCATCATTAAAAGTGGAGAAAGACCGCGTTCAAGGTCATCGGAGGTAACGCCGTAACCTTTTTCCGTGATCGTAAAGCTGATCATCTGCAGTGTTGGGCTGCAAATGATTTCACAAAGACGTTTCCAATCGTCTTCAAATTCATGACCCGCCTTCAGGCTTTCCGTTATCGATGCAATTATTCTTTTATCTACCGAACCATCGGATTTAAGTACGGCAAGAAGGCTTAAATTATCAAATGGACGGTAAGCATGATCGATAATTTCATAGTCAAAACCTTCTGCAACAATTACTCCTCTGTCAAACTCGCAATTGTCGAGAAGTTTTTGCAAAACAGCAGCTGGAAAGGCACGGAATATATTGCCTGCGCCAAAATGAAGCCATACCGGTGCACGGTGAGTTTTTTCGCGCACTTTTGCGACATCAAAATCAGGTATCTCTATACCCGCGGCTTCCCATTCATAGCGGTTTTTAATATTGGAAAGATTCAGTTTCATTTCTGTCTCTCCTTACAAATTGATTCCCAAAGTCCGCAAAGATATGCCGCTCCGAGCGCGCGGTCATAAAGTCCGTAACCGGGCATAGCTTTTTCGCCCCAGATCATTCGTCCGTGGTCGGGACGGATAGGTCCGCAAAAGCCTATGTCGTAGAGAGCGCCCATAAGCGCATGCATATCGAATGTTCCGTCGTCGGAAAGATGTGCGCTCTCTTCAAAATCACGCATTCCGTTGTTGAAACGCAGGTTTCTGATATGCGCAAAATGTATGCGTCCTTCAAGCATATGAATTGTTCCGACAAGATCATTATTGAGATTTGTTCCGTATGATCCGGTGCAAAATGTTACTCCGTTATGTATATCCGGAACCATATCCATCATCCTTCTGAGTTTTGACTGATCGGATATTATGCGGGGAAGTCCGAAAACGCTCCAGCCCGGATCATCGGGATGAATTGCCATACGAATATCATACTTATTGCAAACGGGCATAATTGCTTCAAGAAAATATTGCAGATTGTTGAACAGTTTTTCTTCGTCAATATCTTTATAAAGCGCAAAAAGCTCTTTGACATGAGCCATTCTCTCAGGCTCCCAGCCGGGCATAACGGAATCGTTCATATCACCCTGAATTGATGAAAACATTTTTTCAGGGTCCATCGAATCTATACGATCCTGGCTATATGCCAGTACAGTCGATCCGTCCGACCTCGGTCGGTTGAGTTCCGTACGCGTCCAGTCAAAAACGGGCATAAAATTATAACAGACCATATGGATATCTGCTTTACCCAGATTTTCAAGTGTTTTTATATATGCATCAATATCCTTGTCTCTTTCACGGGATCCTACTTTGATAGCATCACTAACATTTACACTTTCGATACCTGCTATAGTCAGCCCTGCGTTTTCAACGCAATTTTTTAATGCTAAGATTTCTTCAAGAGTCCAAAGCTGACCGGGAAGCTTATTCATTAATGTAGTAATTATACCGGTTACATAGCGCGTCTGACGAATTTGTTCAAGCGTTACTGTGTCGTATCCGGGGCCGTACCACCTCATCGTCATCTGCATACACGGTTTATTGTTTGAATGTTGCGGCATTTGAATCCTCCATTGAATTTTGATCTATGATATACAGTTGGTTTAAATGCGATTTTACTTTAAAGGGATCCAGACGGTCATATCCGTTTCACCGCGATTTTCCATACCGTAATACGGAATAAAAGTAAGTTTTCTATTGCTGAAATGTCGATTTTCCGCAGCATAGTAAAGGGATGAAGCAGGCGATAATTCATATCCGCTGCATGTGATGACAGGCAGACTGAAATAGTCATTGTATGTGACCTCGAAATCGGTGTTGATATCTGCATACAAAGAAAAGATATCGCCCTCGTTGTCAATTCCTTCAATACAGTAGATTATCGGTCCGTATTGAAGCGCTGCTTTACCTGCATTTTCGTGGATGCCGTTTGAAACAATAAACTGCGGTTTAATGTGAAAATCAATGTCTATTTCAGCTGTATCGGAGAAATATGCATAACCGTCTTTTAACGTATATCTGGAAGACGCGGTAAAATTGCTGCACCAGGAAGGGATTCTTACCGCGACTGTTTTATATCCTGAAGTTTTGATAGTAACTTTGCCATCGGAAGGATAATTTGTTATCTGTTTAACAGATTTGCCATCAAAAGATGTTTCGGAATTCATAAACTGATGAATACACAATGTATTTTCATCGCACGTATACAGAAAATCTGCTACAGAGTTGACAAACCGAAGTATATTCGGAGGACAGCAGGAGCAACCGAAAACTTTTACACGCTGAGTGATCGGATATCTCTCTTTATCTGTAGTTGAAGGATTTTTGTTGTGATTCCTCAGATCGACAGTAAGCGGATTTTCGTAAAAGAATGTATCGCCTGAGATGGAAACGCCTGAAATACTACCGTTATAAAGCGCTTTTTCGGCTATATCTGCATATATTCCGAATGGTTTAATCTCATACATTCTTCTGCAGAAAAGCGCCAGTCCGATCGCGGCGCATGTTTCGGTATACGCTGTTTCATTCGGCATGTCATAATCAACAGTAAATGCTTCGCCGATTCTGGATGAGCCTACACCTCCGGTAATATACATACGTTTTTCGGAAACATTTTCAAACAGTTTTTCGCATGCATATAAAAGCTCTTCATCGCCGTATTCTTTTGCAAGATCAGCCATTGCGCAATATAGATACATTGCTCTTACCGAATGGCCCTCCGCAGTAGTCTGTTCACGGACGGGAAGATGATCCTGAAAATAATACGGTGTGCACCATTTTGCGTAATGGTTGCCGTCCTTTTTATTGCATCCCTTTTGATCAATAAAAAATTTTGATAATTCAAGATATTTTTTATCGCCGGTAGCATGATACAGCTTTACAAGAGCAAGTTCTATTTCCTCGTGCCCGGGTGTAACGAATTTTGCAGAGTCTTTATTTACAAAAATATCTATGATAAGATCTGTATATTTTTTTACAAGACATAAGAGACTGTCTTTTTGTGTGGCATGATAATAAGCTACTGCAGCTTCAATAAGGTGGCCAAGGCAATAAAGCTCATGATTCATACGGTTTGTGAACCTGCTGTCTGTTTCATAAACATTATAGTAGCAGTTGTAATATCCGTCTTCTTTCTGATTTGCGCACATATCGGCAACAAGATCGTCTATCATTGCCTCAAGGCGTTCATCGCGCTTTTCTTCAAGAAGATATGCGGCGCCTTCTATCCATTTTGCCACATCCGAATCCCAGAATATATGAGAATGCCACCCTTCTCTATCTTGCTGTTCCTTGTTGCATTTAAGGGCTTCAAATCTTTTTGTTTCTTTAAATCTGTCATATACTGCATCAACAGTTATTTTTTTGGATACATTCAGTCTTTCGCCCCAAAATGAACCTGATATACGAGTATGATAGAATGGAATTTTATTCATTTTAGCAGTCTCCTTTTATAGATGTTTTCATAAAGCTTTGCAGGTGTTCATATAAACAGTATACAACAAGTTTGCTGATATGTCAATAAAAAAAATGAAAAAAGCTCAAATTCGGTTTTAAAAACATCGGTTGACATTTGCAGAAGTTTGGATTATAATAATTACAAATGATCAATATTAAATAAGGAGATAATATGACGGAAGTTACCGATAAAAATAAACAATTTTACGATTTATATGTCGCGAAGCTGATAGAATCAGAATTTTCCGAATTTGCAGACAGAATTGCTGTAGGGATCGCAGGAGAAGGTTCCGATTGTTTCGGATATGATGATGTTATATCTAAAGATCACGATTTCGGGACAGGAGTCTGTTTGTGGATCACGGATGAAGATATGGATATTTTTGGTCAAAGTCTTTCGAAAGCATACAACGACCTTGTTGACAGCCGTGAAAGATCATATTATACCGACAGGCTTCGGGAAAGACGCGGAGTTATGACAATCCATGATTTTTATTCTAACATACTGCAGATCGACTGCGACATCACGCATTGCAAAATTACGGAAGATGACTGGTACAATCTTGATCACAGCTGCTTGAAAACAGCTACAAACGGAAAAATATTCCGTGATGATTTGGGAATTTTTACTGCTTTTCGAAATTATCTTAAGGGCTATTATCCCGACAGAGTCTGGAAGAGAAGGATTGCGGAACAAATGCACGAATACTCCGCGTCTCTACAAATCAATTATGCAAGATGCATGACGAGAAATGATCTTGTTGCAGCCGAACTTTGCAGGGCAAAGGGGTTAAGCAATGCTATGGAGCTGTATTTTTTAATAAAAAGAGAATACCCGCCATATTACAAATGGACTTTCAGGGCGCTTGAAGATATGGACGGAAACGGTGATTTTTCATCAAAAATAAAAGAGCTTGCCTCTGAAAAAATAAATGCAGAAGCATGGGAAGGAACACGATACAGACCGAACAGACTCAATTATAAAGACAGGATAGTTTCGCTTTGCGAAGAAATTGCCTCCGAGATCGAACAGATGATGCTCAGTGCGGGTATTATAAAAGAAAGGGGCAGATATTTGGAAGTTCATGTTAATGAAATATTAAGAAGTTTTAATTAATATGATTTTCAAAAAGCGCTGATCCGAATAATAATTCAGGTGTTTTTCTGCATTTTGGCAGATTATTATGCAACTTAGGTATATTAAAATGCAACTTACGCCCAAAGGGGTTGACGAATCGATTTTTTAGGATTATAATTAAGCTACAAAAAACCAATCAATTAAGACTATTTCATTTTTTTCATAAATTTTCCTCCTTTTTAACCTGACAAAACGAAAAGTCCCGATCATTACGGGACTTTTTTGTTGTTGTGTTTATTCTGTTAAAATGTTAAAACCTTCTTTAATGATAATTTATTCTTCTTTTCCAGTTTTTTTCTTAGCGTACAATTTTCACAGTAAGCTCATTTATGTTTACCCTTTTTGTGAATAATAGTGCACTTTCCGTATTTATTTCTCAAAAAACTAAATGATTTAGTGCCTTTAAGTTGTTTCAATAAAGAAAACTTCATTATTTGGAAAATATCACATGAATAATACAAGATAATTCTAATGTCAGAACATGCTTATACGATGTTCTAAAAATTTCAGATAAAAGTAACGGAAATAAACCGAAATTACTATATAATGGATTAGTAATTTTAAACAAGAATGATCAGAATGGATTGAACTGATGAGAATAATAGAAAACAAAAATTTTCCAAATGAGCGCGATCTTTACGGTGAAAAAGATATTACTCTTATAAACTGCACATTTTCGGGGGTAGAAGACGGAGAATCAGCCTTAAAGGAATCACAGGATATTACGCTTAAAAACTGCATTATGAATCTGAGATATCCTTTGTGGCATGACAGCAATGTTTTACTGGAAAACTGCGAGATGACAGATAAATGTCGTGCTGCGCTCTGGTATACGGAAATCATTAAAATATACGACAGTAAAATGTTCGGAATAAAAGCATTGAGAGAATGCTCAAACATTTACATGCAAAATGTTAAAATTGAGTCACCTGAATTCGGATGGAAAAGCAAAAATATCAAAGCAGTTGAATGTGAAATAACCAGTGAATATCCATTTTTTGAGGCAAAAGATATTGATCTGGAAAATATCAATCTTACAGGAAAGTATTCGTTTCAGTATACAGAAAACCTTACAATAAATAATTCTGTTTTTAACACAAAAGACTCTTTCTGGCACGCAAAAAACGTTACGGTAAAAGATACGGTCATAAAAGGCGAATATCTGGGATGGTATTCAGACGGATTAACGCTTAAAAGGTGCCGAATTATCGGAACACAGCCGTTTTGCTATTGCAAAAATCTGACTCTGATAGATTGTGAGATGGAGGAGACGGACCTTTCGTTTGAATATTCCGATGTTAATGCTCAAATTATCGGAGATATAATCTCAGTCAAAAATCCTAAGAGCGGTTTCATAACTGCTGACGGAATAAATGAAGTTATTTTGACAGACGACAGCAAATACAAATGCGAATGTAAAATTGAAATAAGAAACAAATGATATAATCCGCACGAATTTCATCGTGCGGATTATTTGTTAGTTATTTCTCTTTTTTGAATATGCCGCAGATCAGAATGGATAAAACCAACAGTGTCGCAGCCGCGGCAAGCCATAAAACTCCTCTTTCAAACTGAATATTGAAATTAATGCTGAATTTCTCAGAAAAATAATTCGAAAGAGGATTTGAGTGATCTTGAGGGGATTTATTGTCGCCAACATCATAATATTTGGCATGTCCGTTTGTAACAAGCGATCTAAAGCCTGTTTTTACGGTATCAAAAAGTGCATTGAAATATTTCTTCATACAAGGCACCTCACTTTTTTGTTTTTTTCAAATATCTTCTGTAAAGATCCCTGCGTCTATCTCGTGTTATTTCGAGCGATTTTTCAAGTTTCCATGCAGAAATCAGAGCGTGGTTGCCATTTTGCAAAACAGCAGGGACCTCAAGACCTTCATATACCGGCGGTCGCGTATACTGAGGATGCTCAAGAAGTCCCGAATAGATACTTTCGTCCTCATAGCATGATGAGTCGGCAAGAACACCCGGAACCATACGGGAAACAGCGTCAACAACCGCCATCGCGGGAAGTTCGCCGCCCGTAAGAACAAAATCACCAAGCGATATTTCCTCATCTACAATAAGATCTATTGCCCGTTGATCTATTCCCTCATAATGACCGCAAAGAAGAGTAATACACTCTTTTTTCAGAAGAGATTTTGCCTTTGACTGGGTGAATTTTTTTCCCTTGGGAGATAAATAAACACAATATGTTTGCGGAACAATGCTTTTTATATAACTGAAGCAGTCGCAAACGGGCTGCGGCTGCATCACCATACCCTTTCCGCCTCCGTAAACGTAATCGTCCACGCGATTATGTCTGTCTTTTGTAAAATCACGGATATTGTGACAAACAACTTCGATAAGACCTGCTTTTCTTGCTCTGCCAATTATGCTTGAAGACAAAAAAGCATCTACATCGTCCGGAAAAAGAGTCATTATATCAAATCTCATTTCAATCCTCGTCAAACAGTCCGTTCAGTGGTCGGATTTTCATGATTTTGTTTTCTATATCGGTTTCGATTATAACCTGTTTGATTGCGGGAATCATGCGTATTACGCCATCGGTATCAGTCAGTTCGTATACGTCGTTTGCGCCGGTTTTAAGAACGTCGGTAATTATTCCGTAATTCTTTCCTGTATCGGCGTCCACCACATGAAGCGTCAGAAGGTCTTTTATGAAATATTCTCCTTCTTCAAGAGAAAAGAAAGACCGCTCGACATATATTATCTTGTTTCTGAGCAGTTCAGCCTTATTAAGATTGTCAATACCGTAAAACTTGTATAGAATATTGTTTTTATGTATTCTTGCGTATTCTACTCCGAATCTGTGACCATCTATGTAAACATACTCAAAGCCGAGCATAAGTTCCAGACTGTCTGCCCACGCCTGAACTTTGACTTCCCCGGCAATACCATGCGTACCCACAACTTTACCGGTTTCTATGAGCTCCATTTTCAGTCACACTCACAGAATATCGATATTGATTTTTTCGCCGTTTTTTGCGGCAGCAGCTTTTACTACCTGACGAATAGCTTTAGCTACCCTACCCTGCTTGCCGATAATAAAACCTTTGTCTTCATCAGCAACGGTAAGATTGTAGATTACCGCATCTTCACGCATTTCGCCTTTTTCAACTTTAACGGCATCGGGGTTATTTACGAGTTTTTTAACTATATATAAAATCAATTCTTCCATTGTAATTTCCTTTCATAAAAAAAGAAGACATCACAATGCACAATGCATATTTCCGCATTACGGAATTACGCATTATGCATTGCGTATAACGGCAAAAAACATTACATAATGCCGTTCTTTTTGAATAAAGACTTGACAGTGTCTGTCGGCTGAGCGCCGTTCTTTATCCACTGATTAGCTTTTTCCGCGTCGATTTTGACTTCG
>JAEEJJ010000045.1 GCA_016281805.1 Clostridiales bacterium | reverse complement strand
TCAACATGCTCTCTGTATGTTGCCTTTCCGTTTGCAAAAGACATTACCGCCTGCTTTATAGGCTTTTCTTCGAGTTTTTCACCGTTTTCTTCCGCTTTTTCGGCAAGATAACGTGCCTGTTTTGCAACGGCAATAACAAGCGAGTAGCGGCATCTGTGGTCGCCTTTAATAAGATCGTTTACACTTGGATACAACATATTACTTCTCCTGTTTTAATTCGGATCATTCTCCGATATTTTCATTTATACGTCCGCTTATCGTTTCAGGCGATACTGCGCTGAGCACGACATGCGAACTGTCTGTTACGATAACTGATTTTGTTTTACGTCCGTATGTGGCATCTACAAGAAAGCCTTTTTCCCGCGCGTCCGCTATTATACGTTTTACGGGGGAAGAATCGGGCGATATGACGGCGATTATTCTGTTGTCGGCAATACTGTTGCCGTAACCGATATTTATAAGTTTCATAAAATCACTCTATATTCTGTATCTGTTCTCTTATCTGCTCGATTATTGATTTAAGCTCAAGAACTATGCGGGTAACTTCAAGATCACCTATTTTTGAAGAAATGGTGTTTACCTCACGGTTCATTTCCTGTATTGAATTATCGATATACTTGCCTATCGGTTTATCTGCGCAAAGAGCTTCTTCAAGCGCTGCGGCGTGTGAGCCCAGACGAACGACTTCTTCGTCTATTGCGATTTTATCCGCCATAATAGCGACCTCTGTAAGGAGACGCTGTTCGTCAACATCGGCGCCGCCGAGTAATTTTTCTATGCGCTTTCTAAGCTTTGAGGCATATTCTTCCGTCAACACAGGCACTCTTGCGTTTATTACGGCAACACGGTCCTTTATTGTTTCGAGTTTTGCTGAAATATCCGCACAAAGACGGGTGCCCTCAGCCTCACGCTGTTTTATAAGCGCATCGACCGCCTCTTCAAGGACCGGTTTTACGGAAAGCCACATCTGCGATGAGTCGGTTTCATCCTGCGAGACCGTAACGACATCTGACAAACGAAGAACGGTGCTGGCAGAAATATCGTTTGTAAGTCCGAACTCTTCAGCAACAGCCGATATCTCATCAAGATAGTTCTTCAGCAGCTTTTTATCTACCGACACCTTTTTATTGCTTTCTGCTGCGGAAAAATCGAGATTTAAATTCAAATCGAGTTTGCCTCTTGAAAGACGCGTTGAGATATATGAACGAATATTATCTTCAAGCTGCATATATGCTCTCGGAATGCGTGCGTTCAGTTCGAGGTAGCGGTGATTTACGGATTTGATCTCTACCGTAATCGCGACCCCGTCCGTAACTGCGGAGGCCCTTCCGAAGCCTGTCATGCTTTTGACCAAAACAATACCTCCCGATACAATATGATTTCCGAAATTCAAAAATGACTGAAAATACATACTTACAGTAATAATATATCATTATATATTGTAATCCTTTTTTCAAAGTTTGTCAAGTTTTTTAAAGTAATTAATTATAAGAAACCGTATATGTTCACTGTTTTGCCACAAATTTTAAAGAAAATTTCCTTGACCGCCTCCCCTTTTATGTGTATAATGTAAATAATCATCAGAAGCATAAGGAAAGAATAAATATGATCTGTAAAAAATGCGGCACAGAAATACCCGATGATTCCCGATTCTGTTTTTCATGCGGTCATGCTTTTACGGGAAAAACAAAAATAAAAAGGATCGTTATAGCCGCGCTTTGTGTTATCGTTGCTCTCTTACTTCCTGTTTTTGCGCTCTTTTGCGGAATTCACATAGGCAAAACATCGACCGATATTTCGATTAAAACACCTGCTGTCGCTGAAATTGCTGCGGAAAGGCTGAAGGAAGTAACTGAAATTCCTGTAGAAATTGAATTTACTCAAAGCGAACTAAACACAATTGTAAAGCAGTATGAGGAAAAAATGCTGCCTTTAAAAAACGTTGTGATCTCTCTTCCCGAAAGCGGCGGAGCGCTGATCGAAGGACAGATCGAAAAAAGCGGCCTTTCAAATCTTTTCGGCACTGAACTGCCGCCGTTGATACTGTTGCTTTTACCTGACAACATCGATCTTGCAATTGCCGCAGACCCGTCAGTGAAGGACGGCAGAATAACGGCGGGCATAAGCTCCGTTTCGGTATCAGGACTTTCGCTGGGCAAAGAAACGCTCGAATATATAGGCGCAGACGATATAATTGCCGATATCGTTGATTCTGCTG
This sequence comes from Clostridiales bacterium, assembly GCA_016281805.1. GTDB lineage: Bacteria > Bacillota > Clostridia > Oscillospirales > UBA644 > HGM12619. Next base: position 17,739 of record JAEEJJ010000045.1, on the reverse strand, counting down.
TCGGAGAAAAATACGGCGAAAAGGTTAAAATCGAAAACATTTCGATCGGAAATTCAAAATCAGGAGAACGGGCAATTAAAATTAAAATCAGATATTATATCTGGAAATAGCAGCGAATCTGAATACTTAAATTTACCACAAATCGATACCGCATAAATGTCTTTTCAGGAAAGCATAAAATAATTAATTACAGGAAGGGAAATATGGCTGTCAGTCTTATCCGGGCACAATGTCCTAATTGCGGAGCTACGCTCAACATTGAAGAAGGCTGTAAAGAAGTTTGTTGCGAATATTGCGGCTCGAAGGTCTTACTGCACAATGAAAACGAGGCAAGCGTTAAACAAGCGGAAACGGATCGTATTATTCGTATGAAACAGATGGAGCTTGCCGACAAAAAATATGCCGATGCATTAAAAACAAAAGCTCTGAAGATCAAACTATCTCTGATTTTTGCGATTGCCGGCGTGATGATGATTTTAATCGGTTTTTCTGCCGGACAAGCATCGGGCGATTCCAATTCATGGCTGTTCATACTTGCGATAATGGGTATTTTTTCTCTTTGTGCCGCCGGTTTTTTATGGATATCCATAGTAAAAGATGAAGAGGATTTAAACTCAGAAGATAAAGCAAAAGTTCCGTCTTCAGTATCTGATTTTGCGAAAAAAGATTACAGCGCAATTGCGGCAATGTTTGAGAGCGCGGGTTTTACAAATGTCAGATGCGTCCCTCTTAATGATCTGGCTATAGGATTATTAAAAAGGCCCGGAATGGTAGAATCAATAACCGTCAACGGTGAGACTGTCACTTCCGGCGGCAAGAGATTTCCCAAAAATGCTCCGGTCGTAATATCTTATCACAGCATGATCCGTTAGCTGAATAAACCATTACGCAATGAGCATAAAAAGCTTTGCGCTTAAACAGCGAGCCATTGAACTTTTACTGCTGCCGGCAGAATACCGGATCGCTTTTGCAGTTGTTTTTCGGAAATAATCAGCGTTAACTTTACCGACAAAGCGTAATGCCAAAACCTGCATAGCCGGACGGAAGAAAAATGTCAGCGCAAAGCTTAAAAATCAATACAATTCAACAACACCCGAATATATAATACCCTCAGCCTCCGGTATACAGAGGTTGAGGGTTTGTGCATTATATTTTCAGATACAAAAAGTCCTTTTACATTTTCACGAATATTTTTGCCACTTTTCTTGCTGTTTTGTACAGAGGACCTTCAAGATACTTTGAAGCTTCTTTCAGTTGTTTGCGTATCTCAATTTTCTGAGGACAGTGTTTTTCACATTTTCCGCAGCCTACGCACTGCGAAGCGGCAGTCGAGGTCGGACGAAGAGCCGTGCACATAAAGTAATCGATCAGGCCGGGAATTTTGCCCTCGCTTTTTGCTCTGTTATATGCGGCAAACGTTCCGGGAATATCCACATTTTTCGGACACGGAACACAATAGCCGCATCCCGTGCAGCCGACTTTAATTTTAGAATTGATCGCTTTTACAACATCAGAGAGCATTGCCTTTTCGGAGTCACCCATCAAGCCTGTTTTTGCCGAAGATGCCGTGGCAACGTTGTCAAGGATCATCTGCTCGGAATTCATCCCCGATAAAACTACGGTGACCTCCGGCTGATCCCAGAGCCAGAGAAAAGACCACTGGGCAGGCGTATGTGAAGGGCTATACCTTTCCATGATCTTTTTTGCTTTTTCAGGCGGATCTGCGAGCTTTCCGCCGCGAAGCGGTTCCATGATCATTACGGGCAGTCCTTTTTTATTCGCATATTCAAGACCTCTGCGTCCCGCCTGAGTGTTTTCGTCCATATAATTATACTGGATCATACAAAAATCCCAGTTTCGCGCATCAACAAGCGTACGGAACATATCGGAATTGCCGTGATAAGAAAATCCGACTTGTTTTATCTGACCGCTTTCTGTTTTTTTTGCAAGCCATTCCTCTACTCCGAGAGAAACGAGCCTCTTCCATGTGTCGATATCGGTAAGCATATGCATAAGATAATAATCGACGTGATCGGTGCGCAGGCGTTTCAGTTCTTCGTTGAATATTCGTTCAAAATCCTCATTTTTTTTGATCAGATAATGAGGCAGCTTCGTTGCGATGTTGATTTTATCGCGAACTCCGTTTTTTTCGAGTATTTCACCGAGAACAGATTCGCTTCTCGGGTATATGTAAGCCGTATCGAAATAATTTATGCCTTTATTTATTGCGAGCATCACTTCTCGCTCGGTCTCCGCAAAATCTGTTGCGCCCATTTTTTTCGGGAAGCGCATGCACCCGAAACCGAGTATAGAGAGCGAATTGCCGTACTTATCGGTGCGATAGTTCATTTATTTTACTCCGAAAACTGATAATTAAATGATTATCCGAATAATTCTGTCTGAATGATCCGTGCAAATTCTTCAAGCCCGGTTTTATCGTCCTCAGAAAAGCGGTTTTGCAAAGGACTGTCTATATCAAGAACGCCTATTACTCTCCCATGCTGTCTTATCGGGATAACTATCTCCGACTCCGACGCTGAATCGCAGGCGATATGCCCGGGGAATTCGTGGACGTTTTTTACAAGGATCGTTTCGTTTTTTTCCGCTGCAGTTCCGCAAACACCTTTTCCCAAAGGTATTTCGATGCAGGCGTGTTTACCTTGAAACGGACCGAGAACAAGAATACCGTTTTCGATAAAGTAAAATCCCGCCCAGTTAATGTTTTCAAGTCCGTAAAAAAGAAGAGCTGCTGCATTTGCGAGGTTTGCCGTGCGATGAGGAACGCCGCATATGACAGAAGAAAGCTGTCGGCATAATAAATCGTAATCCATTTTATCCTCACTGTATGATAAAATAATATGCTATATAATACCACATTCCGAAATTTTTTTCAATAGGTCAAAATCAACTTGTAAAAACAAAAAAAATATGCTATACTGTTTTGAAGACATTATAACAATGAGGACAACGAATGACAAAAAAATTCAGACTGCCGTTTGAGCTTGTTCCGGTAATTTTATCGCTTGCATGGCCTACCATGCTTGAACAGCTTATGCAAACTGCGGTTCAGTATATAGATACTGCAATGGTGGGCTCGCTCGGCACGGAAGCGACAGCGGCGGTAGGCTCTACTACAACTGTAAACTGGCTGATCGGAAGCACGATTTCAGCTGTAAGCGTTGGATTTCTGGCATTTATTGCTCAGGCAAACGGCGCAGGGAACAAAGAAAACGTAAAAAAAGCTTCAGCACAGGCAACGCTCGCAGTTCTCGTATGCGGACTGTTTTTTACCGTTCTTACTCTCTCATTGAGCGAACTTGTTCCGAAAATGATGCAGGTAGATGAAAATATACGCAGTATTTCCGCTCAATACTTTTTTATTTTATACGTTCCCATGCTTGCGAGAACAGCGTCTATCATTTACGGAACAGTATTGCGTGCCGTAGGCGATACGAAAACGCCTATGCGTGTTGGGATACTTGTGAATATAATAAATGTTGTGCTGAATTTCTTTTTTATTTATCCAACGCGCAGCGCAAACATATTTTCGCTTGAGATCACTGTTCCCGGAGCAGGGATGGGCGTAATAGGAGCTGCCGTAGCAAGCGCGATATCCTTTGTTTTCGGCGGAGCATTCATAACTGCGGTCGTATGGCGTCATCCGGAGCTTTCGCCCAAGGGACAGTCGCTGAAACCGGACGGAAAGATACTCAGACCTTGTTTGAGGGTCGCGCTGCCGAATGCGATACAGCGCTTTGCGACGTCATTCGGATATGTATGTTTTGCCGCAATGGTAAATTCACTCGGGGAGGTTTCAACTGCGGCGCATACAATAGCAAACACAGTGGAATCAGCTTTTTATATACCAGGCTACGGTATGCAGACAGCTGCCGCAACCCTTGCGGGCAACGCACTTGGAGCAAAAGACGAAAAAAGAATACGCGATCTCTCAAAAATGATCTTACCGATAGAAATTCTTCTTATGATCATTTCCGGAACGCTGCTTTTTACATTTGCGCCGAACATGATGCGTATTTTTTCAAAAAGCGAAGAGGTAATCATTCTCGGTTCAACGGTCCTTCGTATGGTCGCAGTTTCAGAGCCTTTTTACGGTTTTTCGATAATAGTTGAGGGAATGATGCAGGGAATGGGCAAAACCGTTATGCCGTTTATCTGCAACATCATAGGCATGTGGGGAATTCGCATAGTCGGAACATTTATCTGCACTCAGCTTTTGTCTTTCGGTCTTGTTTCGGCATGGACGTGCATGATACTTCACAATATGGCAATGTTTTTTATGTTCCTTGCATACTACATTTCGGGACGGTGGAACCCGCTTGGCAGACATAAATAACGATAAAAAAAGAGCTTCCGAAGAAGCTCTTTTTTATTTATACTTTTATCAACCAAGTCTTTTTCTGAATTCAGCAAGCTGATTGCGAAGTTCTGCCGGAGTATGATCGCCTACTTTATTGTAGAACTGTTCAACACCGTCTGCATCTTCTTTCCAGAGGTTCTTGTCAACAGAAAGAAGATCAGCAAGAACGTCGCGTGTGATACCGCTGTCTTCAAGGCCTTCGATATTGATGTCTTCAGGGTTAGGCAGATAACCGATGGGGCTTTCTACAGCGCCAACAGTACCTGCAACTCTGCCGAGTATCCAAAGAAGAACACGGAGGTTGTCGCCGTATCCGGGCCAGATAAAGTTGCCATGATCGTCTGTTCTGAACCAGTTGACGTTGAAAATCTTCGGAGGATTGGGAATCTTTTTGCCCATTTCGATCCAGTGTGCCCAGTAGTCTCCCATATTGTATCCTACAAACGGAAGCATAGCCATCGGGTCGCGGCGAACTACGCCGACAGCTCCTGCAGCTGCAGCTGTTGTTTCGGATGCCATTGCAGAGCCGACGTATACGCCGTGATTCCAGTCAAAGGACTGATATACGAGCGGAGCTGTTTTTGCACGGCGGCCGCCGAATATGATCGCGTCAACGGGTACGCCTGCGGGATTGTTGAATTCTTTTGAAATGCAGGGGCAGTTTTCAGCCATTGCGGTGAAGCGTGAGTTAGGATGGGCGCCTTTTGTTCCGTCTGTGCCGTCCCATTTTTCACCGAGCCAGTTTTCCGCATTTTTCGGAGGATTCTTGTCGAGTCCTTCCCACCAGACTGTGTTGTCTTCAAGATTATGAACAACGTTTGTGAAAATTGTCTCTCTGCGTGTTGCGGCAAGAGCGTTGGGGTTGGACTTAACATTCGTTCCGGGAGCAACGCCGAAAAAGCCGTTTTCGGGATTTACAGCCCAAAGACGTCCGTCAGGACCGATTCGCAGCCATGCGATATCGTCGCCTACGCACCATACTTTATATCCCTGTTTTGCAAATATTTCGGGAGGAATAAGCATAGCGAGGTTTGTTTTGCCGCATGCAGACGGGAAAGCAGCGGTTATGTAATGGATCTCACCGTTAGGATATTCGATACCGAGAATAAGCATATGCTCGGCAAGCCAGCCTTCTTTGTGTGCAAGATAGGAAGCGATCCTCAGTGCGAAGCATTTTTTACCGAGAAGAACGTTTCCGCCGTAACCAGAGTTTACTGAGCAGATGCTGTTTTCCTGCGGGAAGTGAACGATGTATCTGTTTTCTTCATCGATATCTTTTTTGGCGTGAAGACCTTTTACGAAATCGGGGTTGTCGCCGAGAACATCAAGAACATGCTGTCCGGCACGGGTCATGATAAGCATGTTGAGAACAACATATATCGAGTCTGTAAGTTCGATACCGATTTTTGCAAAAGGAGATTCGGGCATGCACATTGAATAAGGAATAACATACATCGTTCTTCCTACCATGCAGTCCTTGTAAAGAGCGTTGAGTTTTGCGTGCATTTCCGCGGGTGCGCACCAGTTGTTGATATTACCTGCCTCTTCCTGTGTTTCGGTGCAGATGAAGGTTCTGCTTTCAACACGTGCAACGTCGTTTTTCGCGGTTCTGTGAAGGTAACATCCGGGGAGTTTCTGTTCGTTTAACTTGATGAGCTCACCTGTAGCGCAAGCTTCTGCGCGCAGAGCGTCTCTCTGTTCGTCAGACCCGTCGATCCATACGACTTTGTCGGGTCTGCAAAGTTTGACCTGTTCGTCAATCCAGCTGAGAACAGCTTTGTTATTTGTCATTTTATGCCCTTTCCGGTAAAAAATACCATATATGATTTATAATAACTATGATAAAACCGGGGGAAATCCAATCCCACCTCATTTTACATTATATCAGCGTAATGTGATTTATAAACAACAAGATTGTGACTTTTTGATAAAAGAAATTTACGGTTTTCAGACATAAAAAAACTGCCGGACGCATACCCGGCAGTTCGTATTGATATTATACTAAGAATTGATGACCGAATTCCAGATAGAAGTATAAGTTGACATATAGTCTGAAAGATCTTCAAATACTTCGCATTTTGCGAGCATTTCATCGGAAGGATAAATAACAGGGTCGTTTTTGATCTCTTCGTCGAGTTCTTCAAACGCTGCCGTATTCGGCGTTGAGCTTTCAAGGTATTCAGCATTCATAAGCGCGATGTCGGGGCGGCAAAGGAAATCTATAAATTTTTCAGCCTCTTCTTTGTGTTCGGCGTTTTCAAGAATGCATGCGGTATCCCACCAGACATTAGTGCCCTGTTCGGGAATGACAAATTTAATGTCTTCGTTAAGGTCACGAACAAATGTTATATCGCAGGACCACATAACGGCAAGCCATCCCTCTTCTTTTGCCATTTTTTCCTTGACGTCATCGGACGTATAAGCAAGAACGAGGGGTTTTTGCTGAATGAGAAGATCTTTTGCTTCGTTAAGTTCGTCCATATTCTTTGTGTTGATCGAATATCCGAGGCGAAGAAGAGCAACGGCAATAGAGTCGCGTTCGCTGTCCATCATGAATATTTCGCCGGCATATTTTTCATTCCAGAGAACATCCCATGAAGTAACTTCGCTTTCGTCAACATACTTGGGGTTATATGCTATGCAGACTGTGCCGCCTATATACGGAACGGAAAAGAGATTCTTTTTATCATAACCCATTCCCTTATAGCTGTCGTTGATATACTTATAATTAGGGATATTATCGAAGTTGATTTCGGCAAGCATGCCCTCGTCCGCCATTTTCTTGACCATATAGTCGGACGGGAAAACAACATCGTAAGAATATCCTTTCATATTCTTTATTTTGTTGTACATGTTTTCGTTGGTATCAAAGACGTTGTATAAAACCTCGATACCTGTTTCTTCGGTAAACATTTCAATTACTTCAGGATCCATATATTCCTGCCAGTTGTAAACTCTGAGCTGAGCAGAGCCTGACGAATTACAGGAAGAAAGCAATGCAACAAGCATTACCGCGGCAAGAAGTCCCAAAACAATTTTTTTCAATTTCTTTCTTTTCTCCTTTGAAATAAATATATTAACCGCTATGCGTCGGTTTTCAAAAATAAGATTACAGATATCCGAGAAGAAGTTTCTGTCCCTTTTTGGAAAGTTTGCTTATATCGTCTATTTCGTAACGGTTGTCATATGAATCGATAATAAGTATTTTTCCGCTGTTTAACTGCTTGATGCTTGAATAGATATCGCGGATATCGAACGCAAATTCTCCGCGGTCTGTAAGCACTTTCCACTGCAGGATGCCGTAAACGTTCTTCTGGTCGTAAATATCGAGTATTTTGGGGATCATGTAGTATTTGTTCAAAGAGTCGAGCAGCGCTTTGCGTGATTCATCATCAAGGTTGGCAATATCCTTTATAATAAGATATTCCGTTATCTTATCCTTTCCGCGCTCGTCCTCTTCAACACGGACTATGCTGATATTTTTGTAAATATCCGAAATCGGGAAATACCTGCGGGGTTCAACATCTTCGTATACCGTTCCGTCCGGCATGGTAACCTTAAGCAAAACGCCCATGCTTCCGGGCACGATATGAATGTTTTTTCCGCTGAAAAATCTGACTGAATTATCCATAAAATCACCGATCTGAAATAATCATTTGCCGTCGCCTTCAAAAATACCGCCTTCGTCGGAAAGCTCTCTCGCAAGCGACTGTATTTTGACAAGCTTGTAATATCTGCCCTGTTTTTCCATAAGCTCGTTATGCGAGCCCATTTCGGAAATCTTTCCGTCTTCAACAACAATTATTTTATCAGCCTTTTTAAGCGTGGAAAGTCTGTGGGCGATCATAATCGTTGTTCTGCCGTTTATAATTCGTTCGATAGCTTCCTGAATTATGCTCTCTGTTTCAGAGTCAACAGAAGCGGTCGCTTCGTCAAGAATAAGGATCGCAGGGTCTTTAAGAACAGCACGGGCGATAGAAATACGCTGGCGTTCGCCGCCTGACAGTCCTACGCCGCGTTCTCCGAGCATTGTATCGTAGCTGTCCGGAAGTTTGGTGATGAATTTATGCGCATTTGCGACCTGTGCGGCATAAATAACATCTTCAACCGGCGTTGTAGGATCCGAGTGAGCAATATTTCTGAAGACAGTGTCTTTGAAAAGAAGCGGTTCCTGAAGAACGTAGCCGACAGATGAACGGTAAAACTGTAAGTCGATATCCTTGATGTTTGTGTCGTCGATATATATTTCGCCTTCATGATTTTCGTAATAGCGCATAAGAAGGTTGACGATCGTGGATTTTCCTGAGCCTGTTGTGCCTACAATGCCGACTATTTCGCCGGGTTCGATAGTAAAATTGACGTTTGAAAGTATCTTTTTGCCCTTTTCGTAGCTGAAAGAAACATTTCTGAATTCGATTTTGCCTTTTATTCCGCCCTCGGGAATATTTCCCTTGCCAAAATCCTCTTCGGGTTCCGCATCAAGTATCTCAAAAACACGTTCCGCGGATGTGAATGCGCTGATAAATGTTTCGTTAAGGCTTACAAAGAACTGAACGGGGTTATAGAACATCCACATGTAGTTGATGAAAGCAACAAGTCCGCCGGCTGTAAGAACGGAGGAACCGAGGAAGGAGGCTTTTGTCAAAACCATATAGCCGCCGAGTCCCCAGATAACAAGGCTGCCCATCATCATAACGAGACCGGTAGCGCTGTTGTAGATAGAGGAAATGCGCGCCGTCTTCAGGTTTTCGTTTATAAGGTCTTTATTGGTTGAGGTAAAGTTGTTGATCGATTTTTCTTCGGACGTAAACGCTTTTACAACTTTTATTCCCGGAAGAGTATCCGCAAGGATCGAGTTGATCTTCGCGCCGCGTTTCCATATGCGGTAATAGTACGGATGAATAAATTTCGAGAATATTTTTGCGCTTATAACAACTATAGGAATGGGTAACAGCGAAAGCAGGGACAGCACGGGGTTCATTGAAACCATAACCACAACTATACCCACAAGCTGTATTGCCTGAGTGAGAACTTCCTGCGAAATACGCATTATAAAGCCGTTCAGATTTGCCGTGTCACCGTTTATACGCGAAATTACGGAACCTGTTGAGGTTTTATCGTAATATTTGATCGGAAGATACTGCGCTTTTGTGTAAAGCTCGGTTTTAAGGGTATTCGTGATGCGCTCTGACGCAATTCTGAGTATATATCCGCGGAAAGCGCCGACGATATTCTGAAAAGTATTGATAATAAAGAGAAAAAGGACGATAAGGAAAAGCTCGTTGATCCTGGCGTCCATTTCCGGAGTTCCTTTGACAAGATCGGAAACATTGACAAGAGTCTGGTCTACAAGTCTTGCGGTAAGAAGCGGAGGTATAAGGTTTGTAACGGTAGTGATCACCGCCATAAGCAGAGCAACGATCAGAAGGACCAGGTGAGGTTTTACATATACGAGAATACGGCCGAGTATTTTCTTTTTATCGGCGCATTTTATACACGGAGCATTTTTATAAGGAAGACGCGCCCCGCATTTCGGGCAGTAAAGCTGGCGTTTTTCATAAGACTCATGAACGCCTTCTATAAGCGCGGTTTTTTCTTTACCTTCGTTGAGATCGTTTATATACTGCGCGATATTATCGAAGTATTCGGTTACCGAGTAAGAGCATTTGTTAAGCTCAAGCAGTTTTCCGTCTTTCTTTATTCGGAAAAGAGCGTTGCCGTACATTCTCTTGACATCTGCTTTTTCGATTTCGCTGATATTGAACCTCAGCAGCTTTTCTTCTCGCATCTCATCGTAAGAGATAAGCTGTCTGTCAGTGATCGCGGCAAAGCTTTCGCCGTATCGGCTGCCTAGCACAACATCCGAAACAACATAGAAATAAACTGTTTCGTCACTTTCGGTAACGGATCTGACAATATCGGCGAATTTCGCGGGAACTTCTTTGTTTTTACACGGAAGACATTCAAGAACCTCTTCGAATGTCATCTTCTTTTTTTCTTCAGCCATAATGGACTCCTTGAGGCTTCAGCGTTTTTAAAACGAAATTACCGAGATTATATCACTTTTTTTCGGATATTTCAACAACTTACGGGAAAGTTAAAACTTTTTTCCGTTGCATGCAATTTGTCGTAAAAACACGAAACATATTTGTGCATTTTGCACAAAAAATCATAATTACGCTCTGCGCTTTTTTTTGTCTGTCTGTGGATTTTTCAGATTGGAAATAAGAAGAACGGCAATAACGATCACAAAAATGATAGTTGAAAGCGCGTTTATTTCCGGTGTGATTCCGCGTTTTGTCATTGAATATATTTCAAGAGAAAGCGTTGATACAACAGGACCGCTTGTGAAAAGGCTTATTACGAAATCATCCATGGACATAGTGAGCGCAAGCAGAAAACCCGAGACGATGCCGGGCATTATCTGAGGAACGATAACGTTTACAAGCGCCTTTGTAGGCGTTGCGCCGAGATCGAGCGCCGCCTCATAGATATTGTTATCCATCTGTTTGAGTTTCGGCATAACTGAAAGGATAACATACGGAATATTGAAGGAAATATGCGCTATTATCAGCGAAGCGTATCCGAGGTCTATACCCAATATATTGTAAAGAAGAAGGAGAGATACGCCGGTGATGATATCCGCATTGAGTATGGGGATATTCGTTACATTCATTATTATGTTTTTCGGCATTTTCTTCATATAAAAAATACCGATCGCCGATACCGTGCCGAAAACGGTCGATATAACGGCGGAGGAAAGGGCGACGATTACTGTTGTGAGCAGCGCCGCCTGAATACGCGCATCGTTTATAAGCTCTTCATACCATTTCAGAGAAAAGCCTTCCCAAACACCGGTGGAACGGCCGGAGTTGAAAGAAAAAACGATAAGCACGAATATCGGCAGATATGTGAACACAAAAATCGCGGTAAGATATATTATACGCGACACCTTGGTGATCTTTCGTTTCGGACTGCCGAAAACGAGAACAAGCGCGATCAGTACAGGAATGGCGATCAGGGCTATATAGATAATATCCGTCACAGCAAGCCACCTCCGATATTTTCGCCATCGTTGTCTCCACCGGCAATAAGGAACATGGACGCAAGCATCAGCACCATAATTATAACGGACATTGCCGAACCAAACCACATATCCGTGCTGAATTCGCGTTCTATCGTTTCGCCTATCGTAGCGCACTGTGTTCCGCCCATGATCTTTGAAATGGCAAATGCCGTTATTGCGGGAACGAACGTCATTGTGACGCCGCTTGAAATGCCCGGAAGGGCAAGAGGAAAGATCACTCTGAAAAGAGTGCGGTAATGATTTGCGCCAAGGTCGTACGACGCCTCGATAACAGATCTGTCTATCTTGATAAGAGTATTGTAAATAGGCAGTATCATAAACGGCAGAAAGTCGTAAACCATTACAAGGATCACGGCGCCCTGCGTATACATAAGGTTCTGAGCGGGAAGACCTACAGACTCAAGGACAGTATTTATGATACCGGTTTTTTCAATCAGTGTTCTCCATGCATAAGTTCTGAGCAGAAAGTTGATCCACATCGGCAAAAGAAACATTACCGAAACGATATTTCTTGTTCTTTCTTTCATTTTAGAAAGGACATACGCCGTGGGAAAGCCTATGATAAGGCAGAAAAGCGTTGACATAAACGCTATATAGAGCGACCTCAGAAAGACCTTCATATAGTCGCCCGTATTAAAGAATTTCACGAAGTTGTCTATCGTAAAATAGACGCCTTTCAGCCTGTTGAGGAATTTGACATCTTTCAGATCCGCATCGATAAGCGTATCTCCTTCATACTCCTCAATAAGCGAGATCTTTTCGTTTTCAAAAAAGATCCTGTATGTTTCGGGATGCCGTTCTCTGTAGTTTATAACGGTAAGAGTCTCGCCGTCGTAATAATATGTGCCTACCTGAGAAAGAACGGGATCTTGTTCGTAACCTATGAAATCAAGATTATCCATGATCACTTCGGGCGAGTTGACAGAGCTTTTGTTTACGGAGTAATTGTCGATCTCGCGCGTAAGGGAGTAGAAAATGACGAGAACAAGCGGCGCTACAAGAAAAATGATCGCAAATACGACATACGGGTACGCAAAAACGCTGCGTTTCAGCCTGAATTTCGGGAACGGTTTCATTCTTCCGTATCCTCCTCAGGCACATTGCTGAAATAACTGTAGTCGATATCCTCGCCCTTCATTACATGGATATCGTTCGGATAAAAGCACATTCCCACTGTATCGCCTATTTCGGCGGCATCTGTTGAATGAACGAGCCAGGTATAAGGATAGTTGATCTGTTCTATCGTCATTTCATAATGAACGCCTTTGAATACGCAGGATTTTACAACGCCTGTCAGAAATCCTTCGCTTTCGGGTTTGATTTCAATATCTTCGGGACGAACGACCACACCGACCTTTTCATTGTCGTCAAAGCCCTTGTCTACGCATTCAAAAAGTCTGCCGCATATTTCAACTCGGTAGTCTTCGAGCATAACGCCCGGAAGGATATTGCTCTCCCCGATAAAATCGGCGACAAAGGCGTTTTTAGGTTCGTTGTAAATATCCTGAGGAGTGCCTATCTGCTGTATCTCCCCGCCCTTCATTACAACGACTGTATCGGACATCGTCAGCGCCTCTTCCTGGTCATGAGTGACGTATATAAATGTGATGCCCGTTTTGATCTGTATATTTTTAAGCTCTATCTGCATTTCCTTACGAAGCTTAAGGTCCAAAGCTCCGAGAGGTTCGTCAAGAAGCAGAACGTGGGGCTTGTTGATAAGCGCTCGCGCTATCGCAACACGCTGCTGCTGACCGCCCGATAAAGACGTTATGTCTCTGTTTTCAAAACCGCGAAGATTTACAAGCGCAAGCATTTCTTCAACACGTTTTTTTATTTCCTGTTTACGCTTTTTTCTTTCTTCTTTCGGAACCTTCTGCATATGCAGACCGTAAGCGATGTTTCCGAATACATTAAGATGCGGAAAAAGCGCGTATTTCTGAAAAACAGTATTTACATTGCGTTTGTATGGCGGCAAATCGTTTATTATCTCATTTGCAAAGAAAACATTGCCGCTGTCCTGACGCTGAAAACCGCCGATAATGCGCAAAGTGGTAGTCTTCCCGCATCCGCTTGGACCGAGCAATGTTACAAATTCCTTGTCATTGATATTAAGATTTAAATTCTTTAAAATCTGTTCTCCACCAAGTGCGACTGAAATGTTTTCCAGTCGAATGATGCTTTCTGCCATCTATCTATCTCCCTTCAGAGCCCCGAACGGTCTCTGTATCCCACATTTTTCCGTCGATAATGACTTCACGGAATACTTGAGTATAATAATAACACAAATTAGGAGTTTGTCAATACTTTTCAGAAAATGTAATACTTTTTTTGACAAATCATAATATTTTAATATCGTTTGAGATACGTGAAGCATTTTCTTACGGAGATGTATAAATTTCTTATTGACAAAATCGCATAAAAATGATAAAATTCTTTCATATGCAAACAATTTGCGATCACCGTCTGTTTATGAACGGAACCGGCGAATTTTAACGGAGGTATTGCATGTATACTGCCGACATCCTTTTGCTTTTAGATCAAATGAAAAAAGGAATCTACACAGAGATAGAGACCGCGATGATCCTGAACGACATCATAATAAAAAAATCTCAGAAAAAAAGCCACGACAGCAAATACTGTGAAACGTGCACGATTCTTCCATGGGAAGACGACGGAAAACTTCGCATAGCTGCTTTCCGCGGTCACGAAATAATAGATGCAAAAGAGGCATACAGGAAATATGAGTTTTCCGTCGATCTTTTGGGACAAACTCTTGAAGCGGCAGAATGCTGCGGAAGCATCGAATGCGAAAACATCCTCGGCAACGTTTCATGCGGCGGCGACATCGAATGTCAGAATATACTCGGCAATGCAAGATGCGCGGGGAATATCACATGCGATAAAATAGGCGGCAATGCCGTTTGTAACGAAGATCCGTTTACATACAGCGACGACTTCAGCGCAGATGAACAGTAAATCATCGCAAATACTGTTAAAGGAGACTCCAATGGCAAGCATAAAGTGCATTGATTTCCATACACATATTTTTCCCGATACACTTGCCCCCCGTGCTCTTGCGGCACTTGTTGAAAGCGGCAAACATCTATACACGCCGCATACAGACGGAACAAAAAGCGGTCTGATACAATTTATGGACAGATCGGGAATTGATATATCGGTAGTGATGCCTGTAATCACAAAACAGTCGCAAACAGTAAAAACCAACGCTTTTTCGGCGGAAATAACCGACGACAGAGTAAAAGCGTTCGGAGGTATATATCCGCATACAGACGACTATAAACGCGATATCGACTATGTTGTATCGCTCGGTCTTCCCGGAATAAAACTGCACGCGGAATATCAGGATTTTATTGCGGACTCGCCCGAAATGCTTAAAATATACGATTACGCGTTTTCAAAAGGGCTGATTATCCTTCATCACGCGGGCTTCGATCCGGCGTATGATCCACCGTTTCGCGCTACGCCGAAAATGTTTGCAAATATAAGAAAGCAGCTCGGAGGCGGAACGATGATCGCCGCCCATTTAGGCGGACAGTCGATGTGGGACGATGTTGAAGAATACATTGCGGGAACCGATATATACATAGATACTTCAATGGGTTTTGAAATGTATTCCTCAGAGCAGTTTTTGCGGATATTGAAAAAACACGGCTCGGATAAGATACTTTTCGGCACTGATTCTCCGTGGAGCGACTCGCAAAAAGAAAGACAGAAACTTCTTTCACTGCCGATATCCGACGAGGAAAAAGAGAACATTCTTCATAAAAACGCTGAAAGACTTTTGCGGATATGATACCGTTATGCACAGATCAACAGATAAATAACTGGACAGAAGGGAAGAGAATAATGAACATAAACGAAATACTTTGCGCCGAATTCAAGATAAAAAAAGAAAATCTCGAAAATATCGTCGCTCTTATTGACGACGGCAACACGATCCCGTTTATCGCGAGATACAGAAAAGAGATGACGGGTCACTGCGACGACCAGGTACTGAGAGAAATTGCCGACAGACTCGAATATCTGAGAAATCTCGAAAAGAGAAAGCAGGAGGTTTACGACAGTATTCAGTCTCAGGAAAAAATGACGGACGAAATTGCCGCGTCTCTTGCCGAGGCTCAGACACTTTCCGCAGTTGAAGATATATACCGTCCTTTCAAGCAGAAAAAGAGAACAAGAGCTTCGATCGCCAAAGAAAAAGGTCTTGAACCTCTCGCCCAGCTTTTGCTTGAGCAATCACTCACATCCGGTGACCTTCTTGCCTTGGCAGAAGAATATATCGACGCAGAAAAAGGCGTTGAAACGGCTCAGGACGCTCTTGACGGCGCTTCTGACATTATTGCCGAGATTGTATCAGACGATCCGGAGATAAGAAAAGAGCTGAAGGAGCTTATACAAAAGGAGGCTCTTATAGTTTCAAAGCAGGCAAAGGAAGGCGACTCGGTATATTCGATGTATTACGATTATTCCGAACCGGTAAAAACAGTGCCGAGCCACCGTATACTTGCGATCAACCGCGGAGAAAAAGAGGATTGGCTCAATGTTTCCGTAGGCATTTCAGAAGACCGCGCGCTGAAAATAATAAACGATATTTACATCAGGCCGGGTTCGATCTCATCTGATTTTGTTGCAAACGCAGCAAAAGACGGATATGAAAGGCTGATATTTCCGTCAATAGAACGTGAAACAAGAAGCGATCTTACCGAAAAAGCCGACGAGCAGGCGATAAAAATGTTCGGTCTTAACTTAAAACCTCTTCTTATGCAGCCGCCGGTCAAAGGAAAAACCGTGCTTGCGGTCGACCCTGCTTACAGAACAGGATGTAAAATATGCGTTATAGACGAAAAAGGAAAAGTGCTGATGACGGATGTTATATATCCCACACCGCCTCAGAGCAAAGTTGCCGAAGCTGCCGAAAAAGTAAAGAAATACATCTCAAAATACAGTGTTGACTGTATATCGATAGGCAACGGGACCGCATCAAAAGAAACGGAGATATTTATTGCGGATACTATACGCGGGCTTGACAGAAAAGTTACATATATGGTTGTAAACGAAGCGGGTGCATCCGTATATTCCGCGTCAAAACTCGGCGCGGAAGAATTTCCGGAATTCGACGTATCGCTGCGTTCCGCCGTATCTATCGGAAGACGTCTTCAGGACCCGCTTGCGGAGCTTGTAAAAATAGATCCGAAAAGCATAGGCGTAGGTCAGTATCAGCACGATATGCCGCAGGCAAGGCTTGACGCCGCACTTTCGGGCGTTGTTGAAGACTGTGTAAACTCCGTTGGAGTAGACATAAATACCGCGTCTCCCTCACTGCTTTCATATGTTGCCGGAATAAATTCCGCCATAGCCAAAAATATTGTTGACTACCGAAACGAAAACGGACCGTTCCGTTCAAGAAAAGATTTTCTTAAGGTTAAAAAGCTCGGACCGAAAGCATTTGAGCAGTGCGCCGGATTTTTGCGTATTCCGGGAGCGGAAGATCCGTTCGACAACACTGCCGTTCACCCGGAGTCGTATGATGCGGCGAGAAAAATGATGGATATTTTCGGATACACACCGGATGATATCAAAGAGGGAAATCTTACCCTCCTTAACCTGAAGCTTGACAAATACGGCAAACAGAAGGCCGCCGATCAGTGCAATATAGGTCTTGATACTCTGAATGATATAGTTGCCGAAATTCTCAGACCCGGACGCGATATCAGAGATGAGCTTCCGCCGCCGCTGCTGCGTTCCGACGTTATGGATATAAACGACCTTAAAGAAGGCATGGAGTTTACCGGAACCGTAAGGAACGTGATCGATTTCGGCGTTTTTGTTGATATAGGAGTTCATCAAGACGGTCTTGTGCATATTTCGCAGGTCGCAGACAGATATATCAAGCATCCTTCCGAAGTGGTAAAAGTCGGAGATATCGTTAAAGTCAGAGTCCTCGGTGTTGACCCTGCAAAAAAACGTATTTCGCTTACAATGAAAACAAAATAATCATTTGAAAAACAAAGGATCTGTACAGGCTGTTACCTGTACAGATCCTTTTGTTGAATAACGAAAACCACGCGATAGTCGCGTGGTTCAAAAAAGGTTAACCGGTGAGGAAAAAATTCTCCGATTGTGATATAATGAATAAGACCTGCCAGTCAAATTCAAAAAAACAATCGGAGGATTTATCTATGAAAAAAGTAGACATAGACACAAATAGTTTAGCACATACAAAATGGAATTGCAAGTACCATATAGTGTTTGC
>JAEEJJ010000044.1 GCA_016281805.1 Clostridiales bacterium | reverse complement strand
CAATAAATCTAAAATTCACGATGAAAACTACATCAATATGATCACCGATGAAATGAATTTACTGAAGGAGTGCCTTTGATGCATAATAACAAAATAAAAGTAGAAGATATTTACCTATATATAGATTCTTTTGCCCCGTTTTCTTCGGCAATGGAATTTGACAATGTAGGTCTACTTGTCGGAAACAAGGAAAAAGAAGTAGCTCATATCCTGATGTGCCTTGATATCACCCGAAATGCAGTAGCTGAAGCAGTAAATAAGCATGCCGAACTGATAATCTCTCATCATCCGGTTATTTTTAACCCTTTAAAATCAATATCGTCTGAATCTGCTGTTTATGATCTGTGTAAAAATGAAATTGACGCAATTTGCGCACATACGAACCTTGATGCTGCAAAGGGGGGAGTAAACGACGTATTATGCGAACTGATAGGACTGAAGAATACAGAAATCTGGACTCCTGAAAACATAGGAAGGATCGGATATACCGATTCAAACATGCCTGACTTTGTGAAACTTGTCACGGATAAACTTGAAATAAATGATGTTAATTATATAGATTGCGGAAAAAGAGTAAAAAAAGTTGCGGTAATGGGAGGATCTGGAGGAGGAGATATTGATTTTGCAATAGCTTCAGGAGCAGATACTCTTCTTACCGGGGAAATGAAACATTCACAGTATATAGAAGCAAAAGAAAAAGGACTCAATGTAGTAGCTGCAGGTCATTTCAATACGGAATACCCGGTCATTCCTTCGCTTTGTAAAAAAATCAGAGAAAAATTTCCGGAAATAAATATTACCCTATTCAAAGAACCTTCATATATGTGTTATTCCGTTCCTGCATTCGACAATTAAACATGAAACAAAGAGAGGAGTATCAAATCCTCTCTTTATTTATTGTTCTTATTTCAATATGTATTTGACTTTAAATAAACGTAAGGTTTTCCTGCTTTACAGTAAGGAATACCGACTGATGGAAGCCTTTACATGCCTTCTTTCCTTTGAATGCACAACACTGTTTATCACGAATCGTGCGTGAAATAAACTTTACATTATTGTTTCTTAATTCAAAACAATCGCTTGGTTGCAATAAAAAATTATATATTGACAAACCATTAAAAATATGATATAATAGCCATACGCCTCTAAAGCAACAATACTTTACATCATTTTTTATCACAATTTGATATTTGTGCTTATCTTTGATTTTCAGAAGGGATGGTGACTAAAATGGCAGTAAAAAATAATATGAGCAAAAAGGACAAAAGAATTTATCGTTATGTTCTTGTTGTTGCAATGTTTATTGTTCTCACCATTTCATCTTTTTTCTTTTATGAAATAATTATTGATGCAAAAACGGATGACATAAAAGAAAGTGGTATATCTGAAGAAACAACTGATGTGATCATTGATGTTACAGAGCCAGTATACAAAGATCCCGAGAAAATTGTTGTCAGCGATAAAATAGCGTTTCTTGCTCATCTTACCGCAGACAGAAAAGATTATACTTTTCCTTTTCTTGTTGAGGATAATGCAACCGTAGGTACTCTTCTTGAACGTGCAGGTGTTACAATATCCAAAGACGACTATATTAATAAAGGCTATACTGTTGACACTCCGCTGTTTGAAGATATTTACGTCGAAATAGGTCGTGTTGAATATAAAGAAACCGTTGAAAAGATAACAATTCCCTTCGATACTATTGAAATGCCTATGATATATTCAATATGGGCAGGGAAAAAAGTTAAAGATAATGAAAAAGGCGAAAACGGCATTAAAGAAATCACATACAGGACCAAATATGTTGACGGCGTTGAAGTCAGTTCAACGAAAATAAGTGAAAAAATCACCAAAAAACCCGTTACCGCAAAAGTATATGTAAACAGAATGGATCTTCTTGATGTCCGAAACGGTCCTCCTTCTGAATATATAACTGTTATTGACGTTAATGTTACCGCATATACCGGTGTCGAAGAAGGCGGACTTATTACCGCTACAGGAGACCCCACTCAGGTAGGTTATGTCGCCGTTGACTCAAAAATCATTCCTCTTTATTCTAAGCTCTATATCGTTCTGAATAACGGTTTTGTTTACGGATATTGTACTGCAATGGACGTAGGTGGCGGAATAAAAGGCAATGATATAGATATTTTCCTTCCTAATTACGACGATATGATGAATTTCGGCAGAAAAGCGGGAAAATGTTATATCATATCCTATGGTAAAGGCAACTGATATTTCGGGAAAGAGCGATCCTCTTTCCCGTTTTATAATTACGGAGTATCCATATGAAAAATATTCTATTGATCGTTTGCGATGAAATGAGGGGCGACTGTCTCGGAATTTCGGGCCATCCCGACGTAAAAACTCCATATCTTGATTCTCTGGCTCTTTCCGGGCTTCGCTTCGATAATGCTTACAGCGCTTGTCCGTCGTGTATTCCCGCCAGAGCTGCACTTATGACTGGAATGTCTCAACATCATACGGGGAGGGTAGGTTATCAGGACGGTATTCGATGGAATTATGCTCATACTCTCGCCGGCGAACTTACAAAGTCAGGCTACCAGACACAGTGCGTCGGAAAAATGCATGTCCATCCTCTGCGCAATAATCTCGGCTTTCAGAGTGTCGAGCTTCATGACGGATATCTTCATTACTACAGAAACAGCGAAAAACCGTATTATGAAAATCAAAAAGTTGCTGATGATTATCTTTGGTGGCTTCAGCATGAGCTTGGACCTGATACGGATATTACGGACACAGGTATAGACTGTAATTCATGGCTTGCACGTCCGTGGATCTATGATGAAAAATATCATCCCACAAACTGGGTCACATCACGTTCTCTTGATTTTCTGCGTCGAAGAGACAGAGACAGACCTTTTTTTCTTATGGCGTCATATGTCAGACCGCATGCGCCCTTTGATGCACCGAAAGCATTTTTTGATATGTATGAAAATATTCGCTTAAAACCTCCTGTTGTCGGTGACTGGGCATCTGAAATGGGCGAACAAAGCAAACTTCTTACTTCTTCCGAAGGATGTTTTGACGAAGAATTGCGCAGGCGTGCCATGATAGGCTATTATGCCTGTATTTCGCATCTCGATAATCAGATAGGCAAGCTGCTTGACGGCTTGTTTTTCGAAAACCTGATGCAAAATACTCTTATTGTGTTCGTTTCTGATCACGGCGACCTTCTTTTCGATCATAATATGTATAGGAAGAGCAGACCATACAGAGGTTCTGTCAACATTCCTCTTATTATTTCAGGCGCGGGGATCAACAGAAGGGGAGTTTGCCATTCACTTGCTGAGCTTCGTGATATCATGCCTACTCTTCTTTCATATGCAAACGCCGAAATACCTGAAGCCGTAGACGGACAAGATCTTCTGTCGGAAAGTTTTTCACGTGAATATATCCATGGCGAGCACAGCGGAGGAGATATCGGCAATCAGTTTATTGTGACAAAGCACGATAAATATATATGGTTTATGCGATCCGGAAAAGAACAGTATTTTGATCTCGAAAACGATCCTCTTGAACTTCATGATGCGATACATGATAATACTTACACAAATAGAATAAATTGTCTTCGTTCCTGCCTTATAAACGAACTTAAAAACAGACCTGAGGGATATACCGACGGATGTTCTCTTTTCCCCGGCAAACCGCAGAGGAATTATTTGTTTGATTGAATAATAAAAACCAAATACAAAAATAAGATGACCGAAAAAACGGTCATCTTGTTTTATTATTATTCTTTTTTATCTCTGCACTCTTCCGCTGCCGTCACCGCGCATCAGCTTTAAAACCTCTGAAACTGATACTTCATTGAAGTCCCCTTCGATAGAATGCTTAAGGCATGAAGCAGCTGCGGCAAATTCTATGATATCCTGATTGGAATAGTTTTCCGAGATTGCATATATCAGACCGCCGCCAAATGAGTCTCCGCCGCCGACGCGGTCTACTATATGAACGGAATATTCTTTTGAAAAACAATATTCCCCGTTCTTAAACAGCATACCTGACCAGAGATTGTCTGATGCGGAAATACTTTTTCTCAGTGTTATTGCTATGATCGGTGTTCCGAAACGTTCCTGTAACGCATATGCAACATACTTATATCCTTCTTTGGAAAGTTCGCCTGATGATATGTCCGAATCCGGAGCCGATATACCGAATACCTTGTCGCTGTCTTCTTCGTTGGCAATAAGAACATCGATATACGGCATAAGCTTACTCATTGTTTCGCATGCTTCTGCCGGAGTCCACAGTTTTGCCCGGTAATTCAGGTCACAGCTTATTTTCAACCCTTTTTCCTTTGCCTCTTTACATGCATCGATACATATCTCCGCAACATTATTTCCGAGGGCAGGGGTTATGCCTGTAAAATGAAACCATTCTGCACCTTCAAATATTTTTCCCCAATCAAAATCTTCTTTTTTTGCTTCGGATATTGCGGAATGTTTTCTGTCGTATATCACAGTTGATGGTCTCTGCGAAGCACCTTTTTCCACGAAGTATAATCCAAGTCTGTCTCCGCCGAAAACAACATCGTCTACATTGACTTTATGTTCAAGAAGTGTTCTCAAAGCTGCATGTGAAATCAGGTTATCAGGCATTTTCGTTACGTAACTTGCGCTTTTTCCGTAGTTTGCAAGCGAAACGGCAACATTAGCTTCGCCGCCGCCGAATGTTATTTCGAAATTATCCGTCTGAACGATTCTTTTGTATCCAACAGGGTTTATTCTTCCCATAATTTCGCCGAAACATACAAATTTCATTTTCATCCCTCTTTATTGAAAAGGCAGTGATTTGTTTATCAAACCACTGCCGTATTTTGATGGTGGACGGTAAGGAACTCGAATCCCTGACCCTTCGCACGTCAAGCGAATGCTCTACCAGCTGAGCTAACCGTCCGAATAGCCGTAATTATTTACGGCTTTAATATTATACATTATTTCATCTTTATTGTCAAGATATCCAACTGTTAATTTATTGTGACAGCATCAAAATCCTTCAGGCAAAGTGAATCCGTTGATCATCCATTTCCCGTTCTCCTGAATAAAAGAAACGTTGCAAAATGCATCTTCAACAGCTGCGTCCAAAATGCAGAACTGAACTTTGATACTTGTTTCGTCTACATAATTCCACGATTTCGTATCGATGCCGTAATAACCGTATCCTCTTGCTCCGCGCAGAAGAAAGACACTTCCGTTGTCATCGGCAAAATTTTCATCTACACTCGCCTCGTCAAAACAATCTGAAGTTATATATTTTCGCAAGTATTCTTTAACTTCATCAGCTGTTTTGAAATTTGAAACAAGATAATATTCATACATATCGTCAGATTTGGACGGCTTCGAAAAATCACAGTCTGCACCGAATGTCTCCGCAAGCACTTCGGAATAAACGGAAAGGAGAGCAGTAACATCTTTTTCTGGAATAGTTGATTCTGTCTCGACGTTGGCATTACCGTTTTCTTCAGGCTTATTATTGTCAGGTTCTTTTACGGCGCACGAGCAAAGCAAAAGAATTGCAGCAATGAATAAAACGATTACCTTTTTCACAATTATATTCCTTCGATTTTATCAATACAATCTTATTGCTTAACCCTTTTAAGGAGCTCTTCGGCATTTCCGAAAAGGATTTTTTCTGTGATTTCATCCGAAAAACCAAGCTGTTCAATATATTTCAACTCATCGGATGCAAACCACATCGGGAAATCTGAGCCAAACAGAAACCTGTCTTCACAATGTTTTTTTATCATTTCTCTGGCCTTTTCGATCGGCAGCGAGAAAAATGATGATGATGTATCAAAATAATGCTTTGTAGCAAGATATTCATCGTCAATTTTGTCCCACTCACTGTATGCTCCAAAATGAGAGGCAATAACTATCAGATCCGGAAAAAGCTTTGAGAGTTTAACAAATTTATCAGGATTTGAAAAACGGTATCTTTTATCTCCGGCATGAAACATAATAGGTATTTTTTCTGCCTGGGCTTTTTCGTAAACGGGGAATATTCTTGGATCGTCGATCGCAAACTGCTGAAAATCATTGTGAAATTTGATTCCGGTCACACCGTTTTTTCTGATTCTGTCAATTTCCGCTATGGGATCTTCCGTTTCAATATGTATTGTTCCGAAGGCGGTAAATTTGTCGTCGTTATCTTTTATCGTATCAATCAGAAAATCATTTATTGCCCGGACCTGATTTTTTGTAGTTGCGGTAGAAAGAAGAAAACAGTGCCTTACTCCGGCTCTTTTCATCTCTTCTTCAAGTTTGTTTTTCAATCCTGTCGATGCCATTGCCAGTCCGTAAAAATTCCCAATGGATGCAGTTGCTTTTTCCGCAATTTTTTCCGGAAATATATGAGTATGGACATCGATTATTTTTCCGTAATAATTATTCATTCATTTCCTTCCGATGTTAAAGAGATATTATCGATTTTGTGAAGTCTGTTCAAAAACATTACTCCGAATATTATCGGCAGATAGAATGTTATAAAACGCCATATAAGCATAGCTGTTGAGATATATTCGGAATCCGTAAAATACATGCTGAAAAACAAAAGAAAGCTTCCCTCCGCACCCAGCGCGGCGCCGGGTAGGGGAACAAACGATGAGATCATCAGCACAAATGAGCTTGAACAAAGCACATTGAAAAGGGACAAATCTTCAGCGCCGAGGGCAATGCAGATAAAATACGGAATGGAAAAATACGCAATTAACTGAAATGCTGTCAGAAGGACCATTTTAATTATTACGCCTGTGTACTTTTTCAGCTCGCACATGTTTTCATAAAACAGATCTATCTGATCGTTTGTTTTTTGAATAAGTTCTTCCTGTGATTTAACGATTTTTATTTTATGCATGAGAACAATAAGTGCCTTTGCGACTTTTTTTGTTCCGTTTCTGAAAAAAGCGATCATCAGAAGTCCCGCAACAACGGCAAAATTGACCAAAAATCCGATCAGAACTATATATCCGAGTGAGGATATGTGGGATACGAAGAAATTAAGTCTGAAAATAAGCGCAATTATCGAAAATACAGTAAGAACAATCTGATAAACTATAAAACGTGAAAATAAACTGAATGTTGCCAATCCCGCGGGCATTCCCCGCTGACAGAGCACAAACGCCTGCATAGGCTGTCCGCCTGTTGCGAAAGGAGTAATACAGTTGAAAAGCTGACCGATCATAACTGTTTTGATCGAGTTTTTCAGCTGATGCGGAGGATAAACTTTTTTTGCCATCACATAAACAGTCAGCGATTCCAGGATCCAATAAACAATTATCATCAGAAATGCTGTAAGCATCGGGATGAGACTCGCATTTTTGAATGCGTTTATAAAATTATCAAAGCCGTCAACGAAAAAAAGATAAAAAACAAGAAGCAATGTAACAAACACAATAATTGCAATGTTTATGATCATCATTTTCTTTTTCATTGTCTTAACCTCCTGTTTTTTTATTCCATAACTTCTATTATACATCATAACGATAAAAAAATCAAGTGTTTAATAAAATTATGTTAAAACATAATCGAAAAAGTATCTTCTGCGTTGTAAACGCTATTACTTATCCGCATCTCTATTGACTTTTAAATAAAACTATGATATAATAAAAAAAATTATAAAATGCGGAAGTATCGTCTGCATAATGATTTGTTTAACCGAATTGTCAGAATAGGCTGAAATATTACAGTCAAATTATAAAAAGGGGTCAATGATTGCTCTATGAAAATCTCAACAATAAAGGAACTTCTTGAAGCCGATGTTTTATGCGGCGAGGATCTTCTCAATACTCATGTTTACTCCGCCTGCGGCTCTGATATGATGAGCGATGTTCTCGCTTTTGTTAAAGATCAGGCAGTTTTGCTTACCGGTCTTGTAAATCCACAGGTTGTCAGAACAGCCGAAATGATGGATATTCATTGCATAGTTTTTGTCAGAGGCAAAATCCCCGACGAGCCTATCCTGTCTCTTGCAAAAGAAAACAATATCGTAGTCCTTGCAACCTCCGAAAGAATGTTCCCTGCATGCGGCAAATTATACGCTAACGGGCTTGTAGGCACAAAAACTGTAAAATAATCTGAATGGAGAATTGCAATGGCAGACGTTTTTAAACTTCGATATGACGTCGACGGCGATAACTTTATGGCCGCAGGTGCCGCATCGTCAGATGTCAAAAAGGTTCTTCGTCAGCTCGGTATTGATGCCGAAGCGATCAGAAAAGCGGCTGTTGCGATGTATGAAGGCGAGATCAATATGGTCATACATGCGGGCGGCGGTGTTGCGGATATTACCGTTGCAGACGATTATATCGAAATAATCCTTTCCGATAAAGGTCCCGGAATACCGGATGTCGAAAAAGCCATGCAGGAGGGCTGGTCAACCGCCCCCGACAATATCCGCGCACTGGGCTTTGGCGCCGGAATGGGACTTCCAAATATGAAAAAGTATTCAGATGAAATGAAAATTGATACCGTAGTGGGAGAGGGTACTACGATCACAATGAAAATATACATCTGATGCTTTCTATAAACTGTAATGAACGGGGTTGATTTAGTGAGCACAGCATCAAGTCATTCCGTTATGCTTGATACGGAAAAATGCAAGGGCTGTATAAATTGCATGAAAAGATGCCCTACCGAAGCTATACGTGTCCGTAACGGTAAGGCATATATTATAGAAGATCGCTGCATAGATTGCGGCGAATGCATAAGAATTTGTCATAATCATGCTAAAAAAGCCGTATATGATAATTTCGATATCATAAATGATTTCAAATATAAGGTTGCTCTTCCCGCGCCATCCTTATACGGACAGTTCAACAATCTTACAGATATAGACTATGTTCTTACAGGTCTAAAGCTTATAGGCTTTGACGATGTCTGGGAAGTTTCACGTTCTGCGGAAATTATTTCTGACCTTACCCGAAAACTTCTTAATAAGGACAATATAGTTAAACCTTGTATAAGTTCCGCATGTCCTGCTGTTGAACGCCTTATTGCCGTTCGTTTTCCCAATCTCTGCGATAACATTCTGCCGGTTTTGGCGCCTGTTGAAATCGCGGCAAAAAAAGCGAGGGAAGAGGCTGTAAAAATTACCGGTCTTAAACCCGAAGAAATAGGCATTTTCTTTATATCGCCTTGCCCTGCAAAGGTAACTTCCGCCAAATTTCCGATTGGACATAACGACAGATTGATCGACGGAGTACTGAGCGCAAGCGAAGTTTATTTCCGCCTTGTTCCCGCTATGAGCGACATTGAATTCCCTCAGCAGCTTTCTTCATCAGGTCTCGTCGGTATCAGCTGGGCATCATCAGGCGGCGAATCATCTGCTCTGCTTCGAGATAAATACCTTGCCGCAGACGGCATAGAAAATGTCATAAAAGTTCTCGAAGAGCTTGAAGATGACAAACTGAACGACCTCGAATTTATAGAATTGAATGCCTGCGCGGGAGGCTGCGTCGGCGGTGTTCTGAATATAGAAAACCCATTTGTAGCACGCGCTAAAATCCAGTCTCTGAGAAAATATCTTCCCGTTTCACTGAATCGTTTCGATCAGCGCGATAATTCCATAGAC
Source organism: Clostridiales bacterium (assembly GCA_016281805.1). Taxonomy (GTDB): domain Bacteria; phylum Bacillota; class Clostridia; order Oscillospirales; family UBA644; genus HGM12619. The sequence continues at coordinate 7,378 of JAEEJJ010000044.1, read as the reverse complement.
GATTTTATGTGGACTGCGCAGCTTGAATATGTTCCGGTATTCAGACTTGATAACGACAGGTCTGTCGCCCTTCGTAAACTGAAAGAAATGAATTCTATTTGCGAATCTCTTCCCGGGCTTGACTGCGGCCTTTGCGGAGCTCCTACATGCCGTGCATTTGCGGAGGATATCGTAAACGGAGATGTTAGTATAGACCAGTGCGTGAAAATGCAGATACAAGGGGGCAAATAAATTGAAATATGATTTTCCTTTTTCAATAAACGACCTTATTTCTTCGGGCGGCGCTAAGGCAGAGATGATAGAGGACGGAAACAGAATGATAACAGGCGGATTCGCTACGGATCTTCTGAGCCATGCGATCGGCAATGCTTCAAGCGGTGATGCATGGCTGACGGTTCTTACTAATCCAAATATCACGGCTCCGGCGTCAATTGCAGATGTATCATGTATTATCGTATGCGATTCAACACCTGTAACCGATGCATTGAAAGCAAAATGTGAAGTGATGGGTATTTCTTTGCTTTCATCCGAAATGCCTATTACCGATCTTTCTGTTTTTCTGTATAATCTTCAGGCAGGCAAAAAGTGAATATTACCGAAAACGGCGTTGAGCTGTATTATGATTTTCATATCCATACTTGTCTTTCTCCGTGCGGTTCCGATGAAATGACGCCGCAAATGATCGTTGACTGTGCGATCGCAAAAGAGCTTGACTGCATAGCGATAACAGACCATAATATCTGCGGCAACTGTCTTGCGGCTATAAAATATGCGGAGGATAAGGATATAATTGTTTTGCCCGGAATGGAATTACAGACATCGGAGGAAATACATGTTATATGCCTTTTCCCGACAATAGACAATGCACTGAAATTTGAGCTATTTGTAAAATCCGAGCTCCCACCGATAAAAAACGATATACGATATTTCGGCAATCAGACGTGTATCCGTCCTGACGGAACAACTTACGAAGAAGAACAAATGCTTACGATCTCATCAAATATTCCTCTCTACGGGTTATATCCGCTTGTCAATTCATATGGCGGTATAGCAATACCTGCGCATATAGACAGAACATCGTTTTCCATCGGTTCCGTACTCGGCGTTCTTGATAAAGATATGGGATTTCCTCTTGTAGAAGTCTGGAAAGACCCGTCTCTTGCCGTTTCAGCGGGAATACCTTATATTCAATCCTCAGACGCTCATAATATCGACGCGTTTTTTGACAGAGAATATCATTCTTTTACCGTACAGGATAAATCTGTAAACGGAATATTCACTGCGCTGAAAAACATGCATGCGTGATCAGACTGCCGTCATTTTCGTTTATTAGTATATTCAGAAGGAGTTGCTCATGCGCGACGTTAAAAATGCGAAAACGGATAAGAAAATATCCGAAAAAAAACTTGCATCGGTCTCTGCTGTTTCTACCGATTCCGATTCGGATGCTCGCATTTCTCTGAAAACAAAAAAAGATATTAAAAATCAGTATAAAAAGGCTGAAAAGATCAAACATCATTATTTTCGGACTTTTTATTATTCTTTTGCTATCACATTCATTGTTCTCGGCTCACTTGCTATTCTGTATTTTATGTATCAGCAAGACAAAAATGTTTTCGGCTTCGCCGATAAATATTATGAACAGGCCGTATCACAAATTGAGTCGGGCAACAGGTCTCAGGCAGTCGAGGCGCTCAACGAATGCCTTGAATTCGATCCGGGACACACCGAAGCTCGCCTTCTTCTCGCTCAGGTATATGAAGACCTTACCATGAACGATGAAGCGGTAAAAGTTCTGACTGACGGAATTGAGATTTCCCCCCGAAACGAGACTTTTTATCAGAAAAAAATTCAGCTTCTTACAAAATCCGATAAAATCACGGATGCTATGGATTTTATCAACTCCATTTCATCGTCGTATATTATCGTCAAGCTCTCTGAAACACGTCCTGCAACGGTCGCAATGAGCCCTGATCCCGGCACATACGATTCTGCAGTCCGTATCGAGCTGGTAAGTTCCGTCGGTGCAACTATTTATTATACTTTGGACGGTTCTTCCCCAACTACAAAAAGCAGGATTTATGACCCTGAACATCCGATATTCATCGAAAAAGGCACGGTAACCATTCGCGCATTCGCAATGAATAATCAAAACATGATAAGCGATGAATACAGCGCTACATACCGTATCTACAGCGCAAATTCGCCGTATATCTTCCACGATGATAAGGTCGAGCAGATGGTTCGTACTTCTATTAATAAACCGTCCGGAACGATCTATTACCGTGATCTGCAGAATGTTAAAAGGCTTTCAAGCGAGGAAAAAGGCGATGTAAAATACACAGGCAATATCACCACTCTCGCCGATCTTATCGAAATGGTCAACCTCAATGAGGTTATCCTTGCAAATGAGCCGTATATTGAAGATTTCTCACCCTTGCTTCAGCTGAAATCAATGACTTCGCTTAATGTTTCGGGCTGCGAGCTCGATGATGAAAAGGCAAAACAGATATTTACAATATTATGGCTTAACATTCTCAAAATAGACAATAATCTTCTCTCAAATATCGAAAATGTTCGCAATATGTCTGTCCTTCGTGAGTTTTCCGCTGCCGGAAATGCTCTGAAAGACGTTTCCGTTCTCGGCAATATGACTCTTTTGCGAAGATTGAACATTTCGAACAATCTTATAAGCGATATATCGTCCTTCTCTAATCTTACATCACTTAAAATTCTTGATATATCAAACAATCTTGTAAGCGACATTTCTCCTCTTTCGTATTTGACTATGCTGACGGATCTTAATATATCTACAAACAGCATAAAACAACTAAATGCAATATCGAGACTTCAGAATCTGGAAACCCTGATCCTTAGTAACAATCCAATTCAGTATCTTTTGCCAATTGAGGATTTGACATCGCTTAAAACGCTTAAGATAGACGGAACAAACGTAACGACTGTTGCCGCACTTTCAGAACTTATAAATCTTGAAAGCCTGGATTGTTCCAGAACGTCTGTGACCGATTTTTCCGCACTCTCTAAAATGCGTATTAAAACTCTTGTTGCGGCTCAGGCCAATATTACGGATGTCAATGTTATTGCGGCGGCAAATTCGATCAGAATGCTCGATCTGTCTTTGAACAATATCTCAGATGTTTCGCCATTGTCAACAATGACAAATCTGAATATTCTGAACATATCAAACAACCCTGTGGCAAATTTCGGCGCATTGCAGCTTTGCACTACTCTTGAAAGCATCACTTGTGCAGGTGTTCCGATCACATCGGCAGATGAATCGCTGTTTTCGGGAACCGGAATAAGACTGATTAAATAATAATTTGAAAGGACAGAATATGGACGAAGTAATAACAATCAAAGGTGGGCCAAAGTTAAAGTATATATGGCCTGTACTGATCATTATTCTCGTAATAATTATCATTTCAACAAGTATCTACACCGTAGGTGAAACCGAAAGAGCGGTAGTAACAACTTTCGGCAAAGTAACATCCGTCAACGGAGCCGGTCTCCACTTTAAGCTTCCGTTTCCGATCCAGGATCTCGAAAAAGTTGATATGACTACTCAGAAGCTCACGATCGGATATGTCGAAAACGGTTCTGTTATAACTACAAAACAGGACGAATCAAAAATGATTACGGGCGACTATAATGTCGTCTCTGTTGACTTTTTCATGGAATGGAAGGTCAGCGATCCTCAGAAATACCTCTTTAGTTCCGAACAGCCCGTTAAAATACTGAAAAATATTGCTCAGGCTGCCGCAAGAGATGTTATGGGGTCAAAAACAGTCGATGACGTCTTAACAACAGGCAAAGTCGCAATTCAGACGGAAATAAAGGATATCATGGTTTCCCGTCTTGAACAATATGATATCGGGGTCCAGATAATAGAGGTCAAAATTCAGGACGCCGAGCCTCCGACAGAAGCGGTAATTGCAGCGTTTAAAGCCGTTGAAACCGCAAAACAGGAAAAAGAAACAACTATCAACATAGCAAAAGCATATGAGAATTCCGTTATTCCCGCGGCACGAGCAGACGCCGATAAACTTCTCAAGGAAGCAGAAGCATTTAAAGAAAAACGTATAAATGAAGCAACCGGTGAATCTGCAAAATTCACTGCCATGTATGAAGAATACATTCTTAATAAAGATGTAACGCGCAGAAGAATGTATCTTGAAATGATCGAAGAAGTTCTGCCGGGAGTTGAGGTTTACATAGACAGCGGCTCAGGCATGGAAAAAATAATGGTTGTCGGCGAAGAGACCGATGTTGCAGCAATGGCGGGAGGTGCAAACTGATGAACAGAAAAAAAATAATCTACACAGCGGTTTTTGCACTTATTATAATTATTGCCGCAATAGTTCTCTTTTCTTCTATGTATACGGTAAGGGAAGACGAATTCGGAATCGTCAAAATGTTCGGCAAAATAACAACAGTCCGCGATGAAGCAGGCTTATACTTAAAAGTTCCGTTTGTTGAGGAGGTATCGTCTCTTCCGAAAAACAAGCTTATGTATGATGTTCCTTCAAGCGAACTGCTCACAAGCGATGCAAAATCACTTGTTGTAGATAATTATGTAATATGGGTGATAGAAGACCCGACATTGTTTACTCAAAGAGTCGGCACGGTAAACGAAATGGAAAAACGTCTTGATGCCACGATTTACAGCGTAGTTAAAAATACTATGGGCACAAAACTTCAGACGGAAATCATTTCTGCCGGTGAGGGAAACAGAAACGAAGTCAATAAACAGATAACCGAACAGGTCAATTCCAATCTGAGCGCGGAATACGGTGTGTCTGTTCTTTCAGTTGAAATCAAAAAGCTTGATCTTCCTACAGATAACGAAAGTGCAGTATATTCAAGAATGATATCGGATCGCGAACAGATCGCCGCAGCGCTTAAAGCAGAAGGTGAACTTGAAGCGTCGAAAATAAGAAACGAAACCGATAAGCAGGCAGCTATTATCGTAAGCGAAGCAAAAGCCGAATCCGATAAAATTTCCGGTGAAGCTGAAGCTGAATACATGCGCATAATGGCAGAAGCTTATAACAGTACTGAAAAACAGGAATTCTACGAGTTTTTGCGCTCTCTTGATGCTGCAAGGATTTCCATGTCGGACGGCAAAAAAGTTCTCATACTTCCTGCCGAAAGCGTAATCGGCAAGATTTTCATTGGTGAATAAAAAATTTTTTGAACGAGGTGTTATTATGAACTCCAACAAATATGCAGCACAGCTTTACTGCTTCAGCAGTGTTACCGCTCCGGATCTTTCCGAAAAACTTGAAGCGCTCGCAAAAGCAGGTTATGAAGGAATTGAATTCTGCGGCGGGTTTGACAAAGATCCAGAAGAGCTTAACGCAATAATGAACAAAGCAGGTCTCAAACTGATCAGCTGGCATATAGGAATAGAACGTATTCTCCCCGATCAGTTCGACGCGACGGTCGCTTATCTTAAAGCTCTGGACTGCCACAGCGCGGTTGTTCCCGGTCTTCCCGGTCATATGACAGGCGAAGCTGAGGCTTGGAAGAAAACTGCCGAATTATTCAATCAGCTTTCTGAAAAACTTAAACCGCACGGAATCAAACTCGGCTATCATAATCATCAGGGAGAATTCAGCAAATATCCCGACGGCACATGTCCGTTTTCTGTATTCTTTGATAATACAAACTCTTCAATCACCTGTCAGGTCGATATCGGTCATGCTCTTAACGGCAGGGGAATGTCTCTTGATGAAATATTCAGCCGCTACAGCGGAAGATTCAATTCAGTTCATCTTAAACCCTACAGCCTTTCACTTGGCGCAGAAGATCACGGAAAAGGATACCAGACATATGTCGGTGAAGACGATATTCCGTGGAAAAATGTTTTAACAACACTTAAGAAAGACGGTAGTGTTGATTGGTATATAGTTGAACTTGAGTATTCCGGAGAAAAGGGACCTATCAGAGTTCTTACAGATGCTATCAACTATCTGAAAAACTGTGAAAAACAGATCTGAGTAAAAAATAAACGGATTTCATGTAACAAACAGGAAATCCGTTTTTTATTATCTTTTCTTTGCAGACTGTACGAAATCTGATTTCGTTTCTGCACACCGTCACGGAAAACGGATAGTCGTCCGGTTACGGTATGGAAAACAAATGTGGAAAGGATTGCGACAAAAAAGATTTTCAAAACTCTTTTTGCGTTTGATTTTAACTCACTTCTGTTTATTTATATCTTTTGAAATAATAAAATAAATCGGTCACCTACAAATAAGCAGATGACCGATTTATGGTCCGAGCGGCGGGAGTTGAACCCACGGCCTCTTGAACCCCATTCAAGCGCGCTACCAAACTGCGCTACGCCCGGACAGGGGATAAAATGGAGCTGATGACCGGAGTCGAACCGGTGACCTCATCCTTACCAAGGATGCGCTCTACCTACTGAGCTACATCAGCACTAATCAGTTGGGTCTTTTAGAACGCTTTGACATTATACTACATTTTTTTTCGTTTGTCAAGCCCTTTGATGAAAAATTTTTCAAATAAACTGATTATTCCTGCTGATTTTAAAAATTTGTGAAATTTTAAACGAATACTTGTATTATTAGCAAAAATATGCTATACTTTTTAAGTGTATTGATGAATAATTTGAAGGTCTAAAAACAGAATTCTCACATTTATATAAAATAAAAGGAGACTTAAAAATGGAAAGAAGAGTCGGTACCGTTTCGCGCGGAATCCGCGCACCGATTATTCGTGAGGGCGACGACCTTGTGTCTATCGTTACAGATTCAGTCCTTCAGGCTGCAGAAAGCGAAGGATTTGAAATCAGAGACCGCGATGTAATTGCCGTTACTGAGGCTGTTGTAGCAAGAGCTCAGGGAAATTACGCTTCTGTAGATGCGATAGCAAAAGATGTTTCTGCAAAACTTGGAGGAGAAGAAATCGGCGTTATTTTCCCGATACTCAGTCGCAACCGTTTTGCGATCTGTCTTAAGGGAATTGCCAAGGGAGCTAAAAAAATATACTTAATGCTTTCATATCCTTCAGACGAAGTAGGAAATCATCTTGTAGATATTGATATGCTTGACGAAAAGAATGTCGATCCTTTTTCGGACGTCTTAACTCTTGAAAAATATCGCGAACTTTTCGGACAAAACAAACATCCTTTTACCGGCGTAGACTATGTTGAATACTATTCGGATCTCATACGTAGTTGCGGAACCGATGTTGAAGTTATTTTTGCCAATAATCCGAAAGTGATCCTCAACTATACAAAAAAAGTCCTTGCTTGTGATATCCATACTCGCAAGCGCACAAAACGCCTCCTTAAAGCTGCCGGAGCAGATATTGTGCTCGGTCTTGACGATAT
>JAEEJJ010000043.1 GCA_016281805.1 Clostridiales bacterium | reverse complement strand
TATACGAATCTGGACGGCGGTGCTGCTATGAATATCCACGAAAGCCAGAGCCGTTTATACGAAAACATTCTCGGAAGGAGCCGCGGATTCATAACATATATTTTTCCCATTATGCAAAAATACTTTCCGTCTCAAATGGCAGGCTATACTGCTGAAGACGCATACCGCGCAGTTAACATGGTCACGCCATCCCTTATACGAACGGAAGCAGACGAGGTTACATACTGTTTACACATAATGGTCCGTTATGATCTTGAAAAACGGCTTATGCACGGTCAGCTGAAAGTAAAAGATCTGCCGGGAGAATGGAACAGGCTTTACAAGGAGTATCTCGGAATAGATGTTCCCAACGACAGAGACGGTGTTTTGCAGGACAGTCACTGGTCGGGAGGACTTATAGGCTATTTCCCCTCTTACGCTCTGGGCAGCGCTTACGGCGCTCAGTTTTTGCATAAAATGAATGAGGAAACAGACGTTGAAAAATGTATGTATTCCGGTAATTTCAAGCCGATAAACGAGTGGAACAGAAATCATATATGGAAATACGGAAGAATACTGAAACCGGAAGAGCTGCTAGAAAAAGCTCTCGGCGAACCGTTTGACCCCACAGTTTACACAGATTATCTTGAAAAGAAATATACAGAGATCTATATTCTTTAGCAGCTGAAAGTATTAAAGAAAGACGTGAATTTCAGTGACTTATAACGACGATATAAGAACGAATGAGCATTTCCCTTCCGAAGTAAATGCCCCTGCCCGTTCGGACATCGAACTTATTTTACGCAATTACGGAATCAATACTGCCGACGCTATACAGCTGATCGATTCTACACATGATGCTGCCGACATACGGCTGAACTATATCATTGATAAAAAATATGTACTCAGGTTTTGCAATGATCCTGCAATTACGGAAAACCGTTTGAGCGAGCTTAACAGACTTGTCGGAAGATACCATGATGCAGGGATAGTATGTCCCGGATTTATCAAGCAAAAAAACGGCAAATATCTTCATGACAAAACACCTTTAAAATATTATCTTTCAGAGTATATCGACCTGCGTTTGGCGAATGAAGTAAATCTTAAAGACATTGATAGTCTCGAAAAAGAGATCACCGACAGTGTTGCAATGTTTGCGGAAAGATACCGCAATGTTGATCTTTCTTCCACATTCGGGATGTACAGCCTTTTTGATCTTGCCCCGTATGACAAAGAGATCGGTATCGATGAAAAAGAGGATAATTTCAACGAGCTGATCGTCTGCCTGCAGGAGATCAGACAGAATGATCTTGCCGATCGACTGACAAAAAGGCACAAAGAAATTCGTGAAAAAATCAAAGCTATTTACACTGATCTTCCGCGTTGCGTATTTCAGGCAGATGAAAACTTTTCGAATGTATTGATCGATAATAACGAACATTTTGTCGGCTTCATAGACTTTAATATGGCGGGAACAGAGGTCGTTGTGAACCAGCTTGCAAATCTGGCGGGCTTTGATTTTGATGAAGAAAACCATTTACCTACAGGGGCTGCTGACAGGTTGAACAGAGCTGTATCTTCATACCGTGAGAACGCAGAACGAATGCTCAGGATATATCATGCTGAAGAAGAAGAGCGGCAGGCGATGCCCCTGTATGCATGGATCGTTATGGTTTGTCAATGGCCGATTTTCTGTTTTTTCAGAGAAGGGCTGAAAAATAATGAATTAAGGAATGAGATCACGGAACTTCTGTCAATGATCGCAGATCTTCCCGAAGATCGTTTATATATTTGAAACGCCATACCGCCTTCCGTAAAGCATATAATGCGGAGGGCGGCTTTTTATATTTTGGTTTTTAAATACGCTGTCTTTCTCAAACATCATAAAAAGGCATCCGAACAAATTGATGTGACAAGATCATCGACGGCAATTTCACATAAAATTTACAAATTGGGACTTGTAATATCGAGCAAACTATGATATAATATTAAAGCCTTGAAAAAAGAAAGACATTTATACAGGGGTATAGCTCAGCAGGTAGAGCAGCGGTCTCCAAAACCGCGTGCCGAGGGTTCGATCCCTTCTGCCCCTGCCAAAAAAAGCACGCATCAAGCGTGCTTTTTTATTTCTATTTGCTTTGGCGAGTTATATTTCTTTGCGGTTATATTCGGCTTGCGCTGATTGATATTGCACTTCGCGCAGTTTGAAGGCAAATAGAATACCACTGCTCCGAAGGGGCAATATCACTTTTCGCTTAGCGAAAAATATCTCATCGAGAGCAGAAAAATATTTCGAATCCAAGGGTCCCAACCATCTGCAAAAAACTATAAACCATATTTTCCCCATAGATATAAAAGTCGCGTATGCGACTTTTTTGTTTTTGCTGTAATGATATTGGTATCTATTATTGATAATGCATGATCAGCAAGTCATTTTGCCGGTTTGTGTATTTTCATTGAGAGAAAACGGAATACTATTGCCGAAAGCCAGCTGAGAAGGCATATCGAAAGAAGGAAAAGTATACCTATGCCCCAGCCCCAGAATAAAAAACCGTAAATATCTGTTTCAGGATTTGATTTTCCTGTCCAGCCGACAGCGTTTATCACAGAATATACCGCACCGTATAAAAATGTGGGAAGAATGCCCCAGAGAGTTATCGAAAAAGGATAATACCGTTTCGGTCTGATAAGAAGAATTTTTATCATACCGACAACAGGGACTATCAGATGGAACCACAGGTTTGCACGCAGATACATATTCTGATAGCCGTATACAGGGCCGAGAAAGCCGACGACGACAAGAAAAGTTACCGTTACAACGGTAGTGCCCGTAAGCTGCAAAACATACAGCCAATCGGGTATTTCTCTGTTTTTTCCGATCATCGTGAATATGATCATGACAAGAGACGCTATTGCGCAGAAAACATTAGACTGGACAGTATAATATTTAAATGCGCTTAAGCCTCTTGAAGAAAGCGAACCGTCTGTTTTTGCCGTCATCATAAGAATCAGGGCGAATATAACGAATATTACGATCGCGATATCTAAAATCAAAGCCGATTTTTTTTGCATATTTCCCACCTTTTATATTACCGGCAAAGTAATCGTTTTTTCGCAAAGTCCTTTTGCCGAAACAGTTAAGGTCACACTGCCCTTCTGCCAGCCGGAACGAATGACGGCAAGTACCCTGCCCTGATATGCAGTGAAGCTGCCCGAACAATAGTTTTCTTCCGTTACGGGACGCGCATTGCCGAATGCGGCGAGTGTTCCGGCGCCTTTGACGTTTGCAGTGCATAGAAATTCGGCATCAGGAACTCTTTTTCCGTTACAGTCCACTATCTCAGCCGTTACAAATGCAAGCGAATGTCCGTCGGAAGAAAGCGAAGCTACATTTGAGGAAAGTCTCAGGGATGCCGGAAAATCTGCCGTTGTTATTTCGTTTCTGCTTATTTCCGTATTGCCGTCATAGCTGATCGCAGTAAGAGTTCCCGGCTCGTAAACGAGATCGAAACCGGCGATGAAGCCGTTTTCCCTGCCTGCCCCCTTGCGACCGAGACTTTTGCCGTTCAGAATAAGTTCTACCTCTTTTGCGGAAGAATAAACATCAGCGTGGAGTGGTTTGCCTTCATATCCGCGCCACGTCCAGTGATTTTCGCACTCGTGCCAGCCCCAGTCGCTCATTGAAACGTCTTTTCCGTAATTCTGAGGATATCTGACGGCAATATAGGTTTCAGGCGAACCCCATACCACCTTGCGGAAGTGGAGCTGAGGACGGTCGAAACCGCAGATATCAAAATCGCTGTCATTAGCTACGCGCCACGGATAAGGGGAGCCCATCTGAGCGCTTTCACCTGTGGAAGAATCGTAATATACGGCTTTGCCTATGCCTGCTTCACCTAAATAATCGTATCCTGTCCAGGTGAAATCACCGATAACATACGGAAGTTTTTCAACTTTATCCCATACTTCGGCTATGCGAACAGGGAAGCTTTCCGTTCCGCATATCACTCTGCCGGGGAACCGATGTCCGTCGCTTTCGTATCTGCCGGGAAGATAATTATAGCCCGTAATATCGAGGACAGAGGCGAAAGGTTCCGTATATTTGCCCCAGCAATAATCTTCGTATTCTTTTGCCGAGGCAAAACCGTTTTCTTTTTCAATCTGCTGTTTTTTCTCAAAAATATATTCATCCTCTTCGGGGACTGTTCCGCCCCAAAGTATACATATGGCGCTCGTTACCGGTCTTGTCGGGTCAAGCGAACGGAATTTTTCGGCAAGAGTGGCCGCAACGGAATAACCGTTGCCCGCTCCTCCCCGTTCCGAGACTTCGTTGCCTATAGACCATATGCAAACAGAAGGATGATTTCTGTCACGCAATATGAAGCTTTCCATGTCGCTTTCCCAGAACTCATTGAAATACAGGTGATAATCGCAATTATTTTTTTGGATATTCCACATATCAAAAGCTTCGTCGACAACTATAAGTCCGAGTTTGTCGCAGATATCGAGCAAATGACGTGACGGCGGATTGTGTGCGCTTCTTATCGCATTGAAACCGTTTTTTTTCAAAAGCGACAGCTTTCGATACTCGCTGTCGTAATACGAAGCCGCTCCTAAGATCCCGTTGTCGTGATGAATGCAGGCGCCTTTCAGTTTTACTGTTTTGCCGTTGAGCATAAAGCCGTTTTTTGTATCCGCAGATACCGTGCGGATACCGAAAGAGACGGAATCGCAGTCAAGGATATTACCGTTCAGGTCTTCTATTATCGCATTTACTTCATAGAGATGAGGTGTGTCCACGCTCCACAGTTTTGCGTTCGGAATTATGAGATGCAGGCGGCAGAGAGTCTTTTTTTGTGCATCAATGTGAAAGACGGAGGACGATCTGTTTCCTTCCGCTTCGGCAAAAACACGAAATTCGCCCGACGTTTCCGTTTCATTATGAGCGGTCACTTCAACCGTAATATACGCAGCGCCGTTATCTATTCTGTCGGTATGAGCATAAATACCCCAAGGAGAAATATGAATGCGTTCGCTTACAAGGATATCCGCGCTCCGATACAGCCCTGAGCCGCTGTACCAGCGGGAGTTGGGCTGCGCGGAATTATCAACATCCACACGGAGTGAACCGTTTTGTTTTTCTGCGATAAAATCCGATATATCAACATGAAAAGGAGTATACCCGTATGGATGAAAAGCAATTTTACGATCGTTGTAAAAAACGGTCGTAAGTCCGTATGAACCGTCAAACTCCACGATTATTTTTTTGTTTTCCCATTCTTTCGGGACCGATATTTCTTTTTCGTAAACTCCTGTTCCGCCTTCATAATAACCTGAAGCGCTTGCAGACAGCGCGTCGGGCGATACATCTGTTTCAATGGTAAAATCGTGAGGAAGGTCGACGATACGGACGGAGCTGTTTTTATCCGATGTAAACTTCCATCCTCTGTCAAGAGAAATGCGTTTCATGTGATATCCTCCTTATAATGTTTTAATGTTTGTGCTCCGAATCAGCCTTTTATTTTTATGCTGCAAGAGCCTGTAATGCCTGAAAGCGTTTCACACCGTTCTTCCGGCATATTTTCGCGCTCGGAATTTGTTGCGACCTCGATACGAACGGTATTCAATCCCTGTTTAAGATATCCGCCTATTTCAAAGCAATAATCGGGAACGATCTGCAGTCCTGCGCTGTTGCCGTTCACGAATACCTCAACGCCTTCGTGAGCATCGCTGACAGACAACACTGCACGAGACGGGACCTTATCGATAAGAACTTTTCTCTCATATCTCACAAAGCCCGAAAAATGAGGCATTTCGGCAGCGAGACAGTCAGGAAGGGATACTGTTTTGCCGTCTTTGAAATTCGGATAGTCGATCGCTCTGCAGATACTGCGCTCCCAGTCGTTGTTCAGGGGGATCTCAGTGCCTTCAAAACTTTCGGGAAGGAAATATGATGAAGACGCATTGCAACAAAACAGCAATATCGTACTTTGAAGCGGTTTCAATGTGAGGCAGACTTTTGTGCGTTTATCATATGCTTCGGTTTTTACTCTGCGAAGACCGTTTTCCCATGCGTCGTAAATACAGCATTCGCCTGAAGACGGCAACGAAACGACCCCTTCCCAGAGTTCCGTGCCTTCATTTACAAACATCCATAAATCCATATCCGACGCGATATGAAGCGCACGGATATCTCGATTTACAGGATCGAGTAAAACGGAACGCAAAGATCCTTTGTCAAGTTCATCGGGAATAAGCTCGGGACTGATGTTTGCGGCATTGATTATCTGAACTCCCTTTTCTTTCAGATAAGGAAGTATTTTTTCAACGCATGGCGCAAGATGTTCGCATGCAGGAATGACAAGCGATCTGTATTTTCTTCCGTTCACGCAGAGGCCTTCGGAAAGATCAGTATTGTAACGTTCCTTTCGCGTGAAGACATCGGCAGGAATAAAGTCATAAGCTATCTGATTTCTTGCGAGAGGTTCGGCTACATCCTCAGGCGGCATACATTTGCCCATCCAGTCGCTTTCCGCTGCGTATAACACAGCTGTTTCGGGAACTGAATGACCAGATTTTGTAAGAGTGGCTATGCGGTTCATATAAAGCATAAGTTTGCCGAAATGACGGATCTGCGGGTCGTTACCGTGGTTGTAAAAATGCGGAGGGCAGTCCGGATCGGGATATTTACGAAGTGAAAACGCATGAGGCACAAAATTATTGATATTTCTTACAAGGCAGTGATCGGCAAGATATTTTTCGAGCCGAACGCCCTCTTTCCAGCCGACTGCGCCGAATATTTCGCACATGCTGTCGCCGTGTTTTTTTGGATCGATAGCAGCTGCAGACGCTGCGAGTGACGCAAGAACAAAATGATAAAAACGTCCGCTCCTGCGCTCCTCATCAATTTCTCCCTGAGGTCTGACCTGCGTGCCTATCATATCTATTCCGGACATATCCTGACCGCCGAGACCGCGGAAATAATGGCCGAGACTTGAGCCTGTTCTGTAATGCTGATTCTCGTCCTCTATAATATGGCCTATATACTTAACGCCGTGATCTCTGCACCATCCGCCCACCTGCTCGGAAAAGTTTTTTTCGACAAGTGAGGTCAGCGCATCCATATACTCAAAACGGACTTTTGCTGCTTCGGTCTGATCGAAAGATCTGTCCCATATAAGCGGCATCAGCGAGACCCAGTTATCGCCGAGGCGTTTTTTCATTTCTGTCTGAACATCGCTTCCCCACGCCTGATCTTCAAGCTTCCATATGGGTTTACCGGTATCATAAAGATGTCCGTTGCCAAGCTCCGGCTCATCAGAGAAAAATCCGGCGATGGTATTGCCGAAATCGGAGGAATAATGCTGCCAGAATTTTTCATGAACTTCGTCAAGAAGAATTCTGCAGGATTCTTTTGACGTCATGTTGATAAACTGTCTTCTTGCTCCGCGGTTGCGTGTAAGGTGAAGAACATACAAGGTCCACTCTCCCTGCGGAACATGGAAAACAAATGATTTTTTCTCGATATTTGCGCTCAGATCGATTATTCCGTCGGGCAAAGAGCCGTTTTTTCGGACAGCGATCAGACCGAGGAGCTTATCATCGCCATAAAAGCGTTTGTTTCTGTTTTCGACATCATATCTTTCCATATCGTTATACGGCACAAACGGTGTTGATACGCGGCATTCGTCAACATCAACGGTCATTTCAGAACCGGACGGAGGGCACTGGACCGTTCTGTAAACAAGGCATTGCCTGCAAAGCTCTAAAGGAGCATCTGCCATTCTGCCATTTGCAAATCCCGTCGGGAAATGACTGTCGTCGAGGATCCAGACCTTCATATTGCGATTTCTTGCCTCGTCAAGAATAACATCCATATCCTGCCACCACTTCGGACCGGCAAAATCGGGATGAGGACGGCTTTCAACGCAGACTGCGCGTATATTTGCATCGTAGACTGCCTTCATATAGTCGCGGATCGTTTTTTCGTCTTCTCCGTGCAGCCAGAAAAAAGGGAATATATGATTATCATATTCTCCGTTCAAAAGTTTATTCAATACTTCTTTCATAACAATCTCTCCGTTACCGAAATATTCTAATATGATATTGTAACATTTTCAGACGGAACTGTCAAGAACAGGATACATCTGAAACTGTTTTTTTATAAAAAATCCTTCCGGAAAACGGAAGGATTAAATATATCATTCTGATTTGCCGCTGAGCTGTCTGTCTATGGATGCTGCTGCCTTTTTGCCTGCGCCCATAGCGAGAATGACCGTTGCCGCACCCGTGACCGCGTCACCTCCGGCATATACGCCTTCACGTGTTGTTTTGCCGTTTTCATCAACAACGATACCGCCTTTTTCTGTTGTTTCAAGGCCTTCTGTTGTTGATTTGATAAGCGGATTGGGCGATGTGCCTATTGCCATGATCACACAGTCAAGAGATATTTCAAATTCAGAACCATTTTTTTCGATGGGTCGTCTTCTTCCCGAAGCATCCGGCTGTCCGAGCTCCATTTCCACGCATCTGATGCCTGAAACAGATTTGCCGTCTTCAGAAATAATGGCAACGGGGTTTGTGAGCAGTCTGAATATGATTCCTTCTTCTTTCGCATGCTCAACCTCTTCTTTTCTTGCAGGCAGTTCTTCTTCAGAGCGTCTGTAAATAATATATACCTCTTTCGCACCGAGACGTTTTGCGCATCTTGCGGCGTCCATAGCAACATTTCCTCCGCCTACGACTGCGACTTTTTCAGCTTTCATTACGGGAGTTTCGGAATCATCTTTATATGCCTTCATGAGGTTTATACGCGTAAGAAATTCGTTTGCGGAATATACGCCGTTGAAGCCCTCGCCCGGTATATTCATAAAATTGGGCAGGCCCGCGCCGGAGCCTATGAAAACTGCTTCGAAACCGTCTTCAATAAGCTCGTCAACAGTCAGAGTTTTACCGATAACCACATTTGTTTCGATTTTTACTCCGAGATCTTTAAGACCCTCGACTTCTTTTGCAACAATAGCTTTTGGAAGACGAAACTCGGGAATACCGTATACAAGAACGCCTCCTGCCGTATGCAATGCCTCGAAGACGGTAACATCATACCCTTTTTTTGCCAGATCGCCGGCGCACGCAAGCCCTGACGGTCCGGAGCCTATAACAGCTACCTTATGTCCGTTTTTTTCGGGCATGACTGTTTTTGCCGAGCCTGCGGCATTATGTCTGTCTGCAACAAATCTTTCAAGACGACCGATCCCGACAGGTTCGCCTTTTATCCCCCT
Organism: Clostridiales bacterium; assembly: GCA_016281805.1. Classification (GTDB taxonomy): domain Bacteria; phylum Bacillota; class Clostridia; order Oscillospirales; family UBA644; genus HGM12619. The sequence goes on along the minus strand of JAEEJJ010000043.1, from coordinate 3,022 downwards.
GACGCAGTATTTTTCACACTGCGATTCCTGCGGGCATACTCTGCCGCAAACTGCCGGCAGGGAGCTTGAACGGGAGATTATTTCATACGCTTTTTCAAAATTGCCTTCCGCCGTTTCTTTTATGAAGTCGGGAATTGCGATCGACACCGGGCAACCCTGAGTGCAAGGTCTGTTTTTACAGTTAAGGCAGCGTGAAGCTTCGTTTAACGCCTGTTCTTCGGTATATCCGAGCGCAACTTCTCTGAAATTTTTGTTTCTTACATCCGGTTCCTGAGACGGCATCGGATTTTTTTTGGGTGACATATTCGGCATTTTGCGCACCTCACTTTACATTCAAAAGCCTGCAGGCTTTCTCGCGTTCAAATTCCTTATACATCGTGTTTCTTCTCATTGCCTCGTCAAAGTCGACCTCATGACCGTCGAAGTCAGGTCCGTCAACGCACGCAAACTTCATTTTTCCGCCTACAGAAAGACGGCATCCGCCGCACATGCCTGTTCCGTCTATCATGATGGGGTTCATGCTTACTATGGTTTTTATGCCGTATTGTTCGGTAAGTTTGCATACAAATTTCATCATTATCAGCGGTCCGATAGCGATGACCTCGTCATATTCAGCGCCGCTGTCGATAAGCTTTTTCAATGCATCCGTAACAAGGCCTTTTTCACCGTATGATCCGTCGTCCGTCATTATTATCAGATTCTCGCTCGCTGCCCGAAATTCATTTTCAAGGAAAACAAGCTCTCTGTTTCTGAAACCGACTATAAAATCAACGGATGTGCCGAGGTTGGTGAGTTTTTTTGCAACGGGATACGCTATGGCGCACCCTACCCCGCCACCTATTACGGCAACCTTTTTAAGTCCTTCTGTTTCGGTCGGTCTGCCTAGAGGTCCTGCGACATCGCAGATAAAGCCTCCTTCGGGTATTTCATTCAGTTCGGCTGTTGTTGCCCCGACTATCTGGACGATGACGGTAACGGTTCCGGCATTTCTGTCAAAATCGGCAATGGTGAGAGGGATACGTTCGCTATCGTTTTTCGGTCTTAATATCACAAACTGGCCCGGCTCGGCCTTTTTAGCTATAAGCGGCGCTTCGAATGTAAACAGCGTTACCGTTGGATTCAGCTTTTGTTTCAGAATGATCCTGTTCATTTTTAGCGTTCCTTTTTGTCATCACAAATTGTTCAGTTGAGTGATCGTATCAAATATTCTGCGTGCTGCGGCCTTCTGCTCGTTTGTAGTTTCGGCAAAAGGTTTTCTGCATCCGCATGAGCTTATACCGTAAAGAGCCAATACTTCTTTGAGAGTCTGATATATTCCCGCTTTGAGAAGCATGTCTGTAACGGTGTTTATCTTTTTCTGCGCATTAAGAGCTGTGGGGATATTGTTTTTACGGCAATTTTCAAATACTTCCTTTCCCCAGCTGCCTATAATATTGTATGTGCTGCCTATCGCGCCGTCGGTGCCGAGAACAGCTGCAGAAAGAAGAGCCTCATCAACGCCTGAAAAAATAAGTTTGTCGGGGAATGCGGTCCTTATGCGTTCAAGGAAGAAATAATCCTGAGCGGAATTCTTAACACCTACGATATTGCCGTGAGAAAACAGCGTTTCAAAATCCGGCATCGAAAGAGAAACAGACGTAAGGACCGGAATATTGTAAACAACAAGAGGCAGTTTTGATCGGTCGGCAAGCCTGAGATAATAATCCACGACTTCCTTGTTTGTAAACTTATAATAAAAGGGCGTTACCGCAGAAACAGCATCGTATCCGTTATCCGCCGCAAGATCCGCAAGGTCGTAAACTTCATCGACCACGTTGGAACCTATATGCGCGATAAGAGAGACTCTTCCGTTTGCCGCTTTTGCAACAGAGGAAAGCACTTCCCTTTTTTGGCTGTGGCTCATAAGAAAGTTTTCGCCCGTGCTTCCGCAGACATAAAGTCCGTCGGCGCGGCAGTTTTCAATTACATGATCAGTCAGTTTTCCGACGGCATGTGTATCGGGGTTTCCGTTTTTATCGAAAAGTGTTAAAAGTGCGGGATATATGCCTTTATTCATCGGGCTATCCTCCGAAACAGAAATAATATTGGTTTATTGTAACACAAATCACAAACAAAGTCAACAGCCGCCCGAGATGATCGGACGGCTGAAATAGTGATTATTCGGATTTTTCGTTTCTTATCTGAACACGCCTGATCTTTCCGCTGATGGTTTTGGGAAGTTCATCAACAAATTCAACAACTCTCGGATATTTATACGGAGCCGTGAGTCGTTTGACGTGATTCTGTATCTCTTTTACAAGCTCGTCCGATGCTTTGTCTTTATATTCTTTTGTAAGGATGATTGTAGCTTTTACCGCCTGCCCTCTTATCGGATCGGGAACAGCTGTAACGGCACATTCCATTACTGCAGGATGTTCCATAAGAACGCTTTCGATCTCAAAGGGACCTATGCGGTATCCGGAGCTCTTGATAAGATCGTCTGTTCTGCCTACATACCAGAAGTATCCGTCCTCGTCGCACCATGCCATATCTCCGGTATGATAAAGATCGTCGTGCCATACGGCATTTGTTTTTTCGGGATCGTTATAGTATCCGATGAACATACCCAGAGGTCTTCCGTTTTCTGTTTTAAGACATATCTCCCCTACGGCGCCCGGCTTTACCTTGTTGCCGTTTTCGTCTGCTATTATCATATCATACTGCGGCGTAGGCTTGCCCATTGAGCCCGGTTTCGGGGTCATTCCAACGAGGTTGGCAACAGTAAGAGCGGTTTCTGTCTGTCCGAATCCTTCCATAAGCGAAATACCCGTGATCTCTTTGAATTTATTGAAAACCTCGGGATTAAGCGCTTCCCCTGCGATAGTTGCATATTTAAGAGAACTGAGATCAAATTTTGACATATCGGCTTTTATGAAAAAGCGGTATATCGTGGGCGGAGCGCAGAACGTGGTGATTTTATATTTTTCTATCATCGAAAGAACTGCGTTTCCGTCAAATTTATCGAAATCATAAGTGAAGACAG
>JAEEJJ010000042.1 GCA_016281805.1 Clostridiales bacterium | reverse complement strand
TCGCAGTTTGCGAACGCCTTGCTCTCAATCTCGTTGACACTTCCGCCGATACCGATTGTTTCAAGATCGGCGCTGTTTGAGAAGCATTCATCCGAAACAGTCTTTATTCCCTCGGTTATCTCATCATCGTTTTCGCCAATATGGGTATTCGTAATGCCTGTTGCCGAGAATGCTTTGCAATCGGTTTCAATAAGATTTTTGAAGTTGAAATCCACAAGTGCCGGGCAGTTCCAGAAAGCTCCGGCCTTTACTGTCTTTTCTCTCGCGTTCCACATAACCGTTGTCAATGATGTACAGCTCATAAAGGCCACTTCTTTAATCAGCTCCACATTGCTCGGTATTACAACGCTTGTAAGCGATCTCTGATTATACAGCAAGCCTGCGCCTATATATTTGACATTTTCTCCGAAAACAATACTTTCAAGCTGAAATTTTTCAAATGGTGATATTATTCTGTTGCCATAATATTCATCCGGATTATAATCCCCTCTAATTTTTGAGGCGTTTATATCGGTTTCGGTCGCATACTCCTCCGCGTTGAAAATAAGGTGCTTAATTGCGGTTGAATCCGAAAACGCATTTTCGCTTATGAAGCCGACTTCTCTGCCGATTTTAACCGTATCAAGCTTTGTGCATTTTCCGAACGCATTATCGACCAGCCAGATAACACCGGGGCCTGTTTCCGCATATACAAGATTGGTTGACTGATAAAAACTGTATCGCAAGCACAAATCGCTGCCGGTGATATAAAGAGTCTCAAGCTTTGAATTTTTGAAAACATTCATGCCGATTTCTTTGAGATTACAGTCGATAACCGCGGTTTTGATTCCAGTAGATGAGAATGCTTCGTCAGCAATTAATTCAAGCGAATACGGAAACACAAAACTTTCCAAAACGCCACATCCGGAAAAGCATTCGTTTCTTATTGCCTTGAATTCGTTATGCAGATTAATCTCAGTCAGAGAACTGCACGAACGGAAAGCTCCCCCTTTAAGCTGCGTGACATTTTCGGGAACGGTAACACTGACCAGACCGGATAACGAAAAAGCGTATTCATCAATATCCTCTACGGTATCCGGTATTTCGATTTCACTCAATGAGCTGCATTTGTAAAACGAATAGCTGCCTATACTTATTAGACCTTCTTCAAGAGAGACCGAAGAGAGAGAAGTACAGCCATAAAACGCTCTGCTTTCTATTGATGTTACCGTATAAGGTACTGATACGCTTTCGATTTCGGTGTTATTCATAAACACACTGTCAGCAATTCTGATTACTCTGTGGCCGTCAATTGATGCCGGAATATTCACCTGCGTTCCGCTGCCCGAATATCCGGTGATAATCGCCCTTCCGCTGCTGTTGAGAAGATAGCTGTAATCACCCGAAACAACCGGCTCGGCTTTTTCCGTATTATCATACCATACTCCGCCGTTTTCAACATCATAGTGTTTTTTGGCATCAGACAAATATGGAAGCAAAGCTGAAGGAGCTCCTTTTCTGAATTCTATACGTGTTGGCAACTTTGGATGAATTGTATATAGAGAACTGATTAAAGGGTCCATATATACAGTACCCTCAAAAACCGCTTCCAATGTTGGCAACATATTCCCATTAATATTGCAGTTATTCTTCTTGACAGTAAGTTTTTCAAGGTTGTTGTTCCATGTTGAAAAAGGAGAAAACACATCAGTTGTAACAGTTAATCTGTCATAGAACTCATTTCTGCTTTCAGGAACGGTTATTTCCTTTATGCCGGTTCCGGTGAAATCCGTAGCAAGATTGATTATTGTGGAAGGAAGGGTTATATCGTTAAGATTGTAGCAGTTGGCGAAAGCATTTTGATCGATTGTCTCAAGACCTTCATTGAGTTTAACTCTGCAAAGATTACTGCAACCGGCAAATGCACCCTTCCCAATGGTGAAAATACCTGAAGGAATAACTACCGAGCGAAGCTCTTCCATATCCGGATTGTTTTGCTTTGAAAATGCATTGTTCCCAATTCTTCCAACTCTGTAGCCGTCAATCTGCGTAGGAACGGTTATGCTTCTTTTATTTCCGGTGTACTTGACTATAACAATGGTATCCGGATGCCAGGCATAATTCTGCTCATGGTCCACCTGATACACATAATCACCCGATACATACTGATATTTCCCCAGCATTACTGTTGATTTATATCCGTTTTGTTCTTCGGAATCAAGCGCAGAAACCGGGAACGCCACAAGTCCGTAAACCATTATTGTGCAGAGAACAACTGACAGAATTGCTTTTATCGCCTTGCGTGCTTTATATAAAGTAAAGCAATTTATCATAAACAATCCTTTCATTTCAATACCCCCTTCATCACAAATTCGCTTGTGCAGCCACGGTATTCTATCCTTACTGTGGCGTTTTTACTGAACAGAAGTTTTGTCTCCTCAACATTGACGGTATACTCGTCTTTTTCAAGTTCTTTTTCTTCGCCCGAGCTGTAAACGGCATACACGCGCATTTCGCCGAGCGCCGTTTCGGGATTGTCTTTATATGTGAAATCAAAGCCTTCGGGGAATGTGGCATAGATAGAATTGAGGATCGGCGTTTTTTCGTTATTCAGAATTCTGACCTTAAAGCTTTCACTGAAGCCGTAAGCCGTGACTGTTACAGTCTGCTCGCCGGCTTTTTCGGCAAAGGGCGAATCGAATTTCACTGTGTAATCATCTGTTGTATAGCTTCCTTCGGTGGTCAGAGCAACAACCTCAAGCCCCGTTTTATCAAAACTCTCTCCCACATAGTATTCACGGCGGAAACCGGAGCCGAATTTCAGATCGATTGATTTAATTATCACCTGCTGTGTTGTGCTTTCCGCGGCTCTAACAGTGGTGGTTTCAGAAATCTGTTCGGTGACCGGTTCAAGCTCATATACATTGAATAATTCTCTGAAATACTTTGCGACATCACGGGCAATCTCGGACGGCGAGCCCTGAGTAGCAACGGTGCCGATTCCTATAATGACTGCCAGAGCGGCGGCGATTGCCGCAATCTTAAACGCGGGCGATTTGGGCGCAATGCCGATTCTCTTCATAAAATCCCTGTCTGAGATAACAGGAAGTATATCGGCGCCGTTTTCACGAATATAGTTTATCGTGTCGGCGTATTCGTCTATAAGGTCAAAATCTGTTTCGTCGCCTTTGGCGAGTTCTTCATCAATAAGGTTATTAAGATATGCGCAGAGAGCTTCTTCAAGGTTTCCGGTGAAATCT
>JAEEJJ010000041.1 GCA_016281805.1 Clostridiales bacterium | reverse complement strand
GGCTCTATATAAAAGTTTTCTTCCATATCTTTAAATATCAAACACCCCGTAAACATATGAGATCACGGAGTGTTTGTTTTTTATTCTTCCGTTCTGAATAATACGAGCAAAAGCTCTTTCTCTTCGTACTCTGTAACAACATCAGGCAGCACTTCTGCCGCGTGAGCTCCGAATTCGGAGGCGACGATGTCATTGCCGTAGACGGCGCATTCATATCCGTAATAAACATTTCCGTCATATTTACAGGTGCCAATAAAAGAATAGTTGTTTTTATCAACAGCCTGAGCCTCGGCTTTATCGGAAAATACGAGTATTATTTTTGTGTATTTGCCGCCGTCGAGCTGCTCTTTCGCTATCTCTTCAGCAACAGCGATCGCGGTTTTTATATCTTCTTCGCTTGCAGTTATTTTGTAGATCGCAGAAGAAGGTGACATTGATTTCAGACCCGGCATCGAAGTTGACATATTTGCCCCGGGCGCTTCTTCGGAAGTTGATTCTGTAATTGCTTCTTCCGTTGCGGATTCTGCAATCACGCACTCTTCATCAGCCGTTTCAGATCTTGCCGTATCGGATGCGGGTTCGTTCATAGCCTCTTCAAATATTTCTTCTTCCGCTTCAGGCATTTCCGGTTCTTCATATGATACGGAATATCCTGAAGATGCAGCCGGATATGAGCCTTCTTCCATAGCCGGTTGTTCTTCCGCAGAACTCGGAAGCTCGGGCATATAATCATCCGTAGTGGTTGTGGCGATATTGGAGGCGCTTTCCACTTCGGACGAGTCGGTATCAGAGTAGTCTTGGAAAGATCCGTCATCGCTCGGCATACCCGGTGCCATTGCAGTCTCAGGTGCGGCGTTTTCGCTCAGCGCATCAAGTATTTCGTTCAGATTGTTTTCGTTATCGGGGCCGAAAGACATTATTTTATTGTCTTCTATATCTGCCTGAGAGGTCTCAGAGGCTTCTTCGGGCATGTCGGCGCGTCTTCCGCTTTCAATCATTTCGCCTGCCAAACCGTTCGCGCCGTCGATTCTGCCAAAGAGATCGGATCTGAAAACGAATACCGCTACAAGGAGTACCGCAACAGCCGCTACTGATGCTTTTGCTGCCGGATGGTTGATGATCCTCAGAATAAGCGGCTTTTTCGCATTCCGTATTTTATTCATGGTCTTCTTGGCGAAATCTTCGGAGGGCATATTTTCAGTTCCGGGTATAAACCCGTTCTGATTCATTATTCCTCTTATTTTAAGAGCTTCTTCGTAAGCCCTGCGGCATTTATCGCATTCATTTATGTGCTCAAAGAATTTCGCGGCGGTCACATCGTCGACAAGACCGTCGATCACATCGTTTATTAAGTTTATGTCAAAGAAAATATCTTTACAGTTTCCCACTGCAAACTCCTTCTTTAATGCTTCTGAAACATTAGACTGTTTTTATTCGTCAATGTTCCATTTTTTTAAGAGTATTTTTTTCAGAGCCAGTCTGCCTCTGTTCAGCCTTGATTTCAGTGTTCCTTCCTTGATGGAAAGCATTTCGGCTATCTCTTCATAAGAAAAACCGTGAATGTCTTTCAGTTCAATAAGTTCACGCTGTTCATCGGGCAGAGATTGCAATGCGTCGTAAATATCTTTTTTAACCTCTTTTTTCTCAAACGCGTCCTCAGGCAAAAATGAATCGTCTGATAATTCAAGAAGCTCCGTATCATCGGGATCATCGAGGGTCTTTGTTATTTTTGCGCGTTTTCCGTGCTTTTTCAAAAAATCTATTGACAGGTTGTATGCTATTCTGTATACCCATGTTGTTATTTCAGATCGACCTGCAAACGATGAAAGGGACATATATACTTTAACGAATGTTTCCTGCGCTATATCTTCCGCATCCTGAGGATTTCTGACCATAGACAGCGCAACTCGGTAAACTTTCGCCTGATTTTCTTTTATAAATTCCTCAAAAGCCTTTTCATCGCCGCTTAAAAGTTTTTTTAGACTGTCAGTCATTCATGCACCCGCTTTCCTGCAAGTATTCGCTGATAATCTGTTCGGTTTGTTTGTATGTTTGAGCTTTCATTATTTCATTTCTTACTTTTGCGGACCCGTGCAGTCCTTTTATATACCATGCAAGATGTTTTCTCGCTTCCGCAATTGCGATTTTTTCGGGTTTTTCGGCGCACATTTCCCGCGTTTGCCACAGTGCTTCAGCAAGTCTTTTTTTGGGCGGAAAAACTGTATATTTACCGGTTGCGAGAAATTCTCTGATATAAGTGAATATAAAAGGATCTCCGAGCGCGCCTCTGGCTATCATTATTCCGTCGCATGCCGTTTCTTTTATCATTTCAAGAGCCGATTCGGGCGTAAAAATGTCACCGTTGCCTGTCACGGGAATTTTTACTGCGTTTTTTACTTCTGCAATAATCTCTCTGTTTGCCGTGCCGGAATAAAGCTGATCTTTCGTTCTCGGGTGCACAGTTATTCTCGCCGCGCCGCTTTTTTCAGCTATTTTCGCAAATTCAACAGCGTTTATCGTGTCTTGGGACCATCCCGACCTGAACTTTACCGTAACAGGGCATTTTACCGCTTTTACGGCCGCCTCTATAACTTTTCCCGCAAGCAAGGGATCTTTCATAAGCGCGCATCCGTCGCCGTTGTTGACTATTTTCGGCATCGGGCAGCCCATATTTATGTCTATAAACGCAGGATTTCTTTCTTCCACTGCCTTTGCAGCATACGCCATTATATCGGGATCGTTTCCGAAAAGCTGAATGCCGATCGGCTGCTCCTCATCTTTAAATGCGAGCAGTTCTGCTGTTTTTCTGTCTTTATAGTAAATGCCCCTTGAGCTTATCATCTCGGTGCATAAAACGTCTGCACCGTATTTTTTGCACAGTCTGCGAAACGGAGAGTCTGTTATCCCCGCAAGAGGGGCAAGATAAAGAATGGTTTGCATATCATAGCCTCAAAACGCTGATTACGCCTTATTATACATTTTTTTCTTTCGCTTGTCAAGCGTTTTCAGAAAAACCGGGTCAGCGCTGCGTGTTCCCGTCGTTTACGATGAGCTGATCGGCAGTAAGATCGCCGCTTTCGATGACAAAACAAAAAAACTGCCGCAAAACTGTGATGTTCTGCGGCAGCTTGTATATTTGCTGAGAATTATTTCGGGTTGAACATTCCTTTGACCCTGTTCCAGAAGCTGTCTGTTTTTTCGTAGTTTTTCTTGCCCTGTTTGTCAAACTCCGCAAGAAGATCTTTCTGCTTTGAAGAAAGTCCCTTCGGCGTTTCAACAACGATTCTTACGTACATATCGCCTCTGCCCTTTGAGTTGATATACGGAACGCCTTTGCCTTTGAAATTGTATACTGTGCCCGACTGTATGCCGTCGGGGATTTTGTGCTTCAATGTCTGTCCGTCAACCGTGGGTATCTCCACCGTGCAGCCCAGACATGCCTGAACGAATGTTATGGGAAGATCAAGGTAAATATCAAATTCGCGTCTTTCAAAAACGGGATGCGGGTTGACAGTAATACGAACGTTAAGATTACCCGGTGTTCCTCCGTTTTTGCCTGCGCCGCCTTTGCCGTGTATCTGAACGGTCTGTCCGTCGTTGATGCCTGCCGGAATTTTAATATCTTCCGTAAACGATCTCCTCGTCTGTCCGTTGCCGTTGCACGTTTTGCAGGGGTTTTTGATTATCTTGCCGCTTCCGCCGCATGCCGAACATACTCTTTCCGTCTGCATGCTGCCGAACATCGTCTGTGTTACCTGACGGATTCGTCCGGTACCCTTACACGTCGGACATGATTCGGGAGATGTTCCTGCGGCAGCGCCTGTTCCGTTGCAGTCCGGACATGTTATAAGCCTGCGGACATTTACTGTTTTTGTGCAGCCGAATACTGCCTCAAGAAAGTCGATCGAAATACTTACGTTAACATCTTCGCCCGGTATAACATTCGATCTTCTTCTTGTGCTGCCCATTCCGCCGCCGAAAAAGCTGCCGAAAATATCGCCGAGGTCTCCGAAATCAAAATTGGAATACGATACTCCGCCTGTTCCGGCACCGTAACTTGGGTCTACGCCTGCCTGACCGAACTGGTCGTAGCGGGCTTTTTTATCGGGATCGGAAAGGACTGCGTATGCCTCTCCGATCTCTTTGAATTTCTGCTCGGCATCTTTGTTTCCCGGATTCAGGTCGGGGTGGTATTGCTTTGCGAGTTTTCTGTAAGCCTTTTTTATATCTTCCTCGCTGGCATTTCTGTCAACACCGAGCACTTCATAGTAGTCTGCCATAAAATCCTCACAACTGATCTCCTGTCAGGGATCTGGATCACAGGATCGCCTCAGAGATGCTTATTTTTTGTCGTCGTTGTCGATTACGGTGTAATCCTGGCCGTCATTGTTTCCGCCGTTGTTCGGAGGAACCGTTCCGTCCTGGGGAGCCTGACCTGCAGACTGCTGCTGAGCGTAAAGTTTTTCGGCTATCTTATAGAACGACTGCTGCAATGCTTCTGTATCCGCCTTGATCGCTGCAGTATCGTTGCTTGCGAGCGTTGTTTTGAGCTTGCTGATTCCAGCTTCCATTTCCGCCTTTTCTTCAGCGGAAACTTTGTCGCCAAGTTCACCGAGACTCTTTTCACACTGGTAGATCATCTGCTCGGCATTGTTTTTAACTTCAACTTCTTCTCTGCGCTTCTTGTCTTCCGCAGCGTATTTTTCTGCATCCGCAACAGCTTTTTCAACATCTTCTTTAGACATGTTGGACGATGCTGTGATCGTGATGTGCTGCTCTTTGTTTGTTCCTTTGTCTTTTGCGTAAACGTTTACTATGCCGTTAGCGTCGATATCGAATGTAACTTCGATCTGGGGGACCTGCTTCGGTGCCGGCGGAATTCCGTCGAGAGAGAAGTGGCCGAGAGTTTTGTTGTCGGCAGCCATTTCACGTTCGCCCTGAAGAACATGTATCTCAACAGATGTCTGTCCGTCAGCGGCAGTAGTGAATATCTGACTCTTCTTTACGGGTATTGTCGTGTTTCTGTCGATTACTCTTGTGAATACTCCGCCGTATGTTTCAACACCGAGTGAAAGAGGTGTAACGTCAAGAAGAACAAGACCGGTAACATCTCCGCCGAGGATACCTGCCTGAATTGCGGCGCCTATAGCAACGCATTCATCGGGGTTGATGCCCTTATGGGGTTCTTTGTTTATGAATTTCTTCAGAGCTTCCTGAACTGCGGGTATTCTTGAAGATCCGCCTACAAGAAGAACTTTATCTATTTTTTCGGGTGTAAGACCTGCGTCTGCAAGCGCTTTGCGAACAGGGGTCATCGTAGCTTCAACGAGATCAGCCGTCAGTTCGTTGAATTTTGCTCTTGTAAGAGTGATGTCAAGGTGTTTGGGACCTGTTGCGTCTGCTGTGATAAAGGGCAGATTGATATTGGATGATGCCATGCCTGAAAGTTCGATCTTGGCTTTTTCAGCGGCTTCTTTCAGTCTCTGCATTGCCATTTTATCGTTGCTGAGGTCTATTCCGCTGTCTTTCTTGAATTCAGCGATAAGATATCTGATTATTCTTTCATCAAAGTCGTCGCCGCCGAGACGGTTGTTGCCGTTTGTGGCAAGAACTTCAAATACGCCGTCTCCGATATCAAGTATAGATACATCGAATGTTCCGCCGCCAAGGTCGTAAACCATGATTTTCTGCTCTGATTCTTTGTCTACGCCGTATGCAAGT
>JAEEJJ010000040.1 GCA_016281805.1 Clostridiales bacterium | reverse complement strand
GCGACCTCTTTTGAGATATGCTCCTCGACCGTTTCAAGGCGTGATTCGATATACTCAGCAGGACTGCCGTTGAAGTCGAGCCATTCAAACATCGTGTTCCATGTTGCTGTGCCGAAATACGAATACTGCGAATTCAAAAACAAATCGTAATACATATCCGCATCGCGGCGGTCAAAGAAATAAGTATGGTAAAGGAATTCTCTGACAGATTCGGTCGTGGGGTATTCTTCAAACGGTTCATAAAGCGCATTCAAGGCTATAGCGGCGGCTTCGATATTCGGTGAAAAGCGGGAAAGGACTATCGCTCTTTCGAGATTGAAGTGACTTGTTGATATAAATCCCGGATCGACGTCGGGTCCGGAAGGCCATGCAACGATACCGAAGTTCGTCATTACCTTTACTATATTTTCAAGATATTCCGCCATATGCAGAACACCGAATACCGTTCTTCCGTTATTGAGCGCATCAATATGACTTTCATTGATGCTTATAGTATAAGAAAGAGGTCCGTTCATTATATCCAAAGCCTCGTTCATTGCCGTCATTGCCTGAGGACTGCGGAGACCCGATCTGTAGTTGCCGTCCGGACCTTTTTCGGCAAGCCTGAATCCGTTTGACAGCATGTAGACCATGCCGATATCTCCCGAATACTGGAAAGTGACAGCATATTGTTTTACCTCGCTGCCTTCCTGAACGTAATATTGTTCAAGAGAGTCACGAAACGTCTGCCAGGTCCACTGTCCGTTTTCAAACAAGTCTCTGGGGTCAACGGCATTGACTGCCGCGATAAGATCTTCGTTTACAACGGTAAGTCCCTGATACGATACGGAAGACGCAGGCCATGACATAGGAATAAGCCCGTATAAATCATCTTCCCAATATAAAACTTCAAGGATATTGCGCCTGCCCCACTTATCTTCGTTACGGAAATCTATAAAATCTTCGAGTTCCGAAAGCCCCATAAGAGCTCCCATTTTCATATCTTCACGAAATCTGTCTGAAACGCCGCAGAAAATGTCGCAATAATACTCCCCTACCGCATTATTCATACGAAAATTGTTGTAATCCGCATAAGAAGAGCCTGTATCGGAAAAATATTTGATATCAAATTTACAGTTCAGATTTTTTTCAACATCTTTCAGGCGCTGCATCGCAAGATCACCTAAAACAGTACCGATTTCATACCCCAGTACCTGTTCACTGCCCGCATAGTGGATACCCTGACCGCCTGTTTCCCGAAGGTATTTTATAGTTACGCCTTCAAGATCTGTTTTATCGCTCTGAATGGACAGATCAAGATCAAATACCTCGGGCTCCTGTGTTCCGCATGCCGCAAGCATAAGAAGTGACAACAAAATGAGAATAATCGTTTTTACTGCTGTTTTCATGCTTTATTTATCCTTTCTCGCAAATAATTCAAATGAGGGGGAATAATTCTGACGCCTGAATTTTTAAAATTTCCGTTGTGTTGCCGCGGGATTGTTATGCGATATCAAATCATTTTTGAAGGTTACAAGATCAGATCAGCTGCTGCTCGTTTATCATCAGCTTGAATTTCAGTCCCAGCATTTCCGCTGCCTTTCTGCAGAGGATCATACGTTCCATAAAGATCTCGAAGTATTCCATTACAGAACCTACGCGAGGATCGACCTGTAATTTCAGTTTTATGAGTGAGCGAGCCTCGTTTATTTTCAGTTCCGCTTTTGTAACGGAATAGTTTACCCTGTCATGGATATCAAAACTCGGAAGTTCCGTATTTCTTACCCTGCTGCGTCTGACATCCGATTTATCGGCAAGAATAAGCGCCGCTGCGAGCGGGCTGACGGGCACGCCCGTGCCCTCGTCGTGATTTCCTATTGCGGATACTATAAGTGCAATTTCATCCGGGGGAAAATTCATATGATCGAGTATTCGAAAAGACATCATCGCGCCGCTCTGACTGTGGTCGTTGCGGTTGATAAGATTGCCGATATCATGAAGGAATCCTGCTATTTTGCCGAGTTCGATCATTCTCTGAGGATATCCGAGAGTTTCAAGGATATATCCTGTTTTTTCCGCCACAGCCGTAACGTGAGCAAAGCTGTGCTCGGTATATCCAAGCATTGCGAGACTGTCGTCCGCCGCCTGGACATATATTCGGACAGCCGGGTCGTTTCTGATCTGGTCGTAAGTCATTTTATCTCCTGAAAAGCAAAAGTATTGTGATCGGGATTTATATATAATCATCCTTTTGTGTTTAATATACTTATTTTATCATTTAATACTTATATTGTCAATAGTTTATTGTGAAAACTATATAAATAAAGCTATGCGATCATAGTTTCTCCTTAATCACTCATTATAGTATTCAAATAAAAGAATAATCACATAACAGGGATCACGTCACCGTTATGTGATTATTAATTTGCGGAACTATTCACTTATAAGTTCGTCGAACGTCCATGTTACGTTTTTGTTTATAGCTTCCTGAATTGCCGTGCTTGCAGAATCAAACACTTCAGAAACCGATTTTCTTCCGGTAACTGCGGAATTTACATTTCCCGTCCATGTATCGTAGCCTTTTTCAAGGAACATCCCGTCGTAGTTGAAATTAATGTTTTCAAGCATATATGAATATTCGTCAAGGTCGTCTGAAGAATAGAATATCTGACTTTTAAGCAAACCTTCCCAACCGATCGAACCGTCAAGAGGAGCAAAAACAAAATTCAAAACAAGACCTATATCGGAAATATCCTTATCGGTGCAGTTAAGTATCCAGTTAAGACGTCTGCCGTGATGAACATAACCGGAAACACAGTTTTCGTCTCCGTTGGGGCCATATGGGAATCTTATCATACCGTATGCGTAATCCTGTGCCGGAAGATAGTCGTTGGAAGACGATTTTTCGTTATAGTGCGTTGAAAAATACGATTCGTGGCTCATCAGCGCCGATTTTTTGTTTTTGACGAATTCGCCTGCTCCCATTGTGACATAAAGTCCTTCTTTGTAAAGATCCGCAAGAAATTCGATCGCGGCAATACCTGCCGGATTGTCAAAGCCGAAAGAATAGTTGCCGTTTGTGCCTTCGATCATCTGAAGACCGTTTGCAAACATAAAGCCTATCGCATCAGCGGCATATGATGTGCCGCAGATAAACGGAACAAAATCTGCTTCGTAGCTCGCATAGGAAGCTGCGGACTGAACAGACATCAGAAAATCCTTGAAATGCGCCCAGTCCCACTCTCCGTTTTCATGGAGTTCGTGAGGAGTGCGAAGCCCCAGAGTACGCAGCATATCGGAATTGAAATGGATAACGCCATGGTATTCGGGAGGAAACTCCCACGCATACTGATAAAAACCGTAAAAACGTCCGTCAAAAACGCCGTACTGCAAAAAACGCGGTGTACCGAATCTGTTATCAGAGCGCTCTAAATTCGGAATTTCGTCGAGTGAATACAGCAGACCGGCTCTGTAAAGATGTATGCCTCCGTTTGAAGCGTGACTGTCCAGAAAATCTATAGAACTGTAACCCGCGGCGGTTTCTGTGATGATCCTGCCGCTGCCGTCTTCCCACGGAATAACATCAAACGTGCAGCCGTATGTTTCAGTGAGGTCTTTAAGGCGCTTATGCGTCATATCGCCTGCCAGACTGAAATACGCGGAAGGCAAAAGCTGTTCGTTCCAGGTGCTGCCCCAGACATAATGCTGACCCGTAAGATCGACCTGAAGGTCCGCTTCAAGGTCTACATCGAATTCTTCTGCGCTCTGTGAGCTGCATGATACAGTGACAATAAGGGATAAAAGCATTAATACGGACAAAGTCAGAGATATAATCCTTTTCATAATTTAATCTCCCGGCGTTTTTTTTAATTATATCAGTATGTGCGCAATTTGTCAAGATTTATCCTTGAATTTAACAAAAAAAAATAGCATCCGGGATGCTCTGTCTGAAACGATAAATCCCGGATGCATTTGTATAAGCCTAAAACGGATACTTTATAATACATTATGAAGCAATTTTTGTGTTTACTTGATCACGTCCGACATACAAAAAACAGAATATGATTTCTGTCTGCCTGTTTATATATGTTTTTATCCGGAACGCCTGCGGTTTTGTGTGCAAAAAAGTTCGACGAACCGGAACATACAATTTTTAAAGTAAAAGTATCATATAAGAAGTTATTGCAATTCCATCATTGTCATATAGTTTGGAAGCATTCTTTCTTCAAACATTTTATCGAGAGTGCCTTCGATAGAGCTGATCACTTCCTGAGCGGTTTTTGATGTATAGACCGTTTCGATTTTCTGCTGAAGATTTCCGCCGACTCCGAAATAATCGTAAACTGCATTTTTGTAAAGCTGAGTGTAGATCATGGCGTCTCTTTCATCAAAAAACAGAGTTTTATATAAAGAGTCAACCATTTCGTCCTGAGTAACGCCTTCAAGCTCTTCAAAAAGGATATCGATCACGCGCGCGCACGACTCAGGATCGTCTGTGCCGGTAAAAATACTGAAGGTCGGGAAAGTGCTGAATGCCAAGCCGACATCTTTCGAATCGTATTTATCAGCGGCAGGGAAAGGAACAAAACCGAAATTATCGAGTTGCTTTGCCATATCAAGAAGGTATGACGATTCGGTAAACGCCATCACGCACTCACCGGCTGCAAGATTTGGGGTGTAGTTCCATCCTTCAAGGACCAGATAATCATCACTGTATGCCGAAAGAAAATTCAATCCCCATTCAAGTGCGGGCAAAAGATCGGGGTTTTTATCTGCAGGATAGAACTGTCCGTCTTTTTCGTATACATTGCCTATTTTATAGGAACCGAGAAATCCTCTGCATAAATAACGGGTATTTATCGCAACGGATTTTATGTCGTTTTCTCCGTCAACGATATGGAATATGGGCATGATCTCATCGAATTTTGATAATTTCCAGATATTCTGTTCGTAATAATCGCGGGGATCGTCAAGTCCGTAACGGTTAATGAGATTTTCATTTATGGCAACAAGAAGCCCCATATTGCCGTCATTTGATTTTTGGGGCCAGTAATTGGGAATGACGCCGTAAATATTGCCCCTTGCCATACAGCATTCGAGAATATTCAGCGGGCAGTATTTATCGCTGTTTTTAAGGTCTATGATATCGGGGAAATAATTAAGAGGATAGAAAGTGCCTGATTCGGCAGCTTTCATATTGTTGTTTGAGCCTCTCATTATTACAAAATCACAAATATTAAGACCGGACATTGCTGCAGACATAAGCATGCCGGAAAAAGTTCCTTCCCGACCGAATTCCATTGAAAAATTCAGTTTCATATTGTATTGCTGCTCAATTTTTTTGATATGATCGGTAAGAAGATCGTAATACAATGAATCCTGAGGATAATAAAAAATACTGCCGGGGAAGTCGTTTTCCTCCTGAGCAACAAGGAAACTTCTTCCGTTGAAATCGATTGAATCGACGGTCAAACCGTCATATTCGGGAACGATCTCATGCTGTTGCGTACTGCACGCTGATGTGATAATTGCGAATAACAATGCCAATAACAACAATCTGCCTGCCGTTTTCATACATTACACCTCATTTTATCATAGTTAGCGAATACGCTTTCAGCCCCCCAATCGGAATGTATTTGGCGGACTTTGGCATATTTCGTTTATTACCGTTAAAGTATATCATAATATGCCGCGAAAGTCAATATAATATGCAAAAAATGGCTATAATGCATAACGACCGTTATCAGTAAAACTGAAAACGGTCGTCAGCATAACCCAAACACACAACAAACACTAAAGGATTAAGTGGTGAAAGCAAGAGGAATCAAACCTCAAAAAAAATTTATCGCCGTCAGGCGCTTCCATATGTTCATTAAACGTATTATATACCATTTTTTTTTATTTGTCAATAGGTTTTTGATAATAATATTAAAAAAAAACGGCGAAGACAAAAAATCTTCGCCGCATATTTATTTTCTGACAAACGAAATAGCCGATTTTGCAGCCAAAGCCCCGTCGGAAACTGCTTTATAGACCTGAAGTATCCCGCCTGTGCAGTCACCCGCGGCAAAAAGGCCGGGAACGGATGTTGCGAGGTTTTCGTCTACCGCAATTTTACCGTCCTTTATAACTGCGCCTATTTTGCGCGCCATATCGGTGCTTCCGGCAACGCCAAGAGCGACAAATACGCCCTTAACTTCTATTTTATTGCCTGTTTCAAATGAAACCGAGCTTACGCTTTCATCACCGCATATTTCAGATATTTTATCGGTGATCACTTTAAATCTGCTCATATCCGCTTTCGGTTCCATTCCGTCAGTAAGAATGGTTACGTTGTCGGTAACGTGCGAAAGCTCGAGAGCCTCTTTTAATGCATATTCGCCCTCACCTATTACGGCAACGCTTTTTTTGCGGTAAAAGAACGCGTCACATACAGCGCAGTAGCTTACGCCCTTGCCCTCGAATTCGGTTATGCCTTTTATTTTCGGAGTTTTTCTTGATGTGCCCGTTGCAATGATGAGGGCTTTTGAGGAAAATGAAGACGACGGAGTAGATACCGTAAAACTGCCCATATATTCAACGGAAACGACCTGACCGCGGACTATTTCGATGCCAAGGTCGATTGCCTGCTTTTCGCCTGCGGCGTGAAGCTCGGCGCCGGTCATAGGCTTGCCTGTGCCGTAATAGTTTTCGATCTTTTCTGCCTTTGCAAGAGCGCCTGTTCCTGCGGAAATGATAAGGGTCTCAAGTCCCGCCCTGAAGGAATAAAGGGCAGCAGATATTCCGGCAGGACCTGAGCCTATAATGATAACATCGTAATTCTTCATCAAAGCCACCGTTTTTATTCAACTTCTACTTTAAGTTCTCCGTTTTCCGCAGATACAGCGATCTTTTTCGGTACCATATCGCTGTCGCACATAACGGAAACAACTTTGTCTTCGATCTCTTTTTGGACCACTCTGCGAACATTTCTTGCTCCGAATTCGGCAGAATAGCTTTTTTCAGTGAGGATATCAAGGACATCCTCAGTATATTCAAATGATATCTCCCGTTCTTTCAGACCGTCCGCAAGCTCCCTGAGCCTGATTCTGATAATATCAGGGAAAAGCTCTTTCGGAAGCGGTTTGAATGTGATGATCTCGTCTACCCTGTTAAGGAACTCGGGGCGCAAAAATTCTCTGAGCGCTTTTTTGGTCTTTTCGGAAGATACGGTTTCGATAGATTTATTGAAACCGACTTCGCCGCCCTTTATATTCGAACCCGCATTTGCGGTCATAACTATAAGGGCATGTTCAAAGCTGACTTTTCTGCCGTGAGCGTCGGAAATAACACCGTCATCAAGAATCTGAAGAAGGATATTGAGAACATCGGGATGAGCCTTGTCTATTTCGTCAAAAAGGATGACAGAATACGGTTTGCGCCTGATTTTCTCGGTCAGCTGTCCCGCCTCGTCATAGCCTACATAGCCCGGAGGAGAGCCTATGATACGAGAGACAGAATGTTTTTCCATAAATTCGCTCATATCAAGTCTTATAAGTGTTTCCGGAGAATCAAACAGTTCCTTTGAAAGAACTTTAACAAGCTCTGTTTTGCCAACACCGGTAGGTCCTGAAAAGATGAAGGAAATCGGTCTTTTTCTTGGAACAAGGCTTACCCTTCCGCGTTTTACGGCATTTGCAACAGCCTTTACAGCCTCGTCCTGACCGACTATATGCTTTTTAAGCTCCGCTTCAAGATCGCGCAGTTTTGCATATTCGCCCTCTTTGATTTTTGAAGCGGGAATTCCTGTCCACAGTTCTATAACAGCGGCAAGATCGTCAAAAGTGACCGAACACTCGCTGATTTTGGCGGACAATTCTTCGTATGATGATTCAATTCGCAGTTCTTCAGAACGCGTTTCGGCTATTTTTTTGTAGTCGTCCTCGTTCTTTTCCTGCTTTGCCTCCAGTTTTTCCGCTTCCGATTTTATATTTTTCAGTTTTTCACCGAGTTTGAAATACTCGTCATACAGGGGATTTTTCAGCACGGCATTCGAGCATGCCTCATCAATGAGGTCTATTGCTTTATCGGGAAGGAAACGGTCGTTAACGTATCTTTCAGACATTTCAACGGCTTTTTCGGCTATAAGCATGGGAACTTTGATATTGTGGAATTTTTCGTAATACGATTTAATGCCCCGTATCATTTCAATGCTTTCGGCTATTGAAGGTTCGTTTACCATTACAGGCTGAAAACGTCTTTCCAAAGCGGCGTCTTTTTCGATATACTTTCTGTATTCGTTAAGTGTTGTGGCGCCTATGACCTGTATTTCCCCTCTTGACAGAGCAGGTTTGAGCATATTGGCGGCGTTCATCGAACCTTCCGCGTCGCCTGTGCCCACAAGAGTGTGGACCTCATCAATGACGAGGATTATATTGCCTATCGATTTAACTTCTTCTATAAGACCTTTGATCCTGCTTTCAAACTGTCCTCTGAACTGTGTGCCGGCAATGAGCGCGGTAAGATCGAGAAGATATATTTGTTTGTTTGCGAGTTTCGCGGGAATTTCCTTTTTCGCGATCTTAAGTGCGATACCTTCGGCTATCGCGGTTTTTCCTACGCCCGGTTCGCCTATGAGACACGGATTATTTTTCGTGCGGCGGGTAAGGATCTGCAATACACGCTCGATTTCTTTTTCGCGGCCGACCACATTGTCTATCTTGCCCTCAGCCGCGGCTTTAGTGAGATTTTTGCAGAACTGACCGAGGTATCTTGTTTTAGGCTGAGCTGATTTCGTATCGTGTTTTTTTGAAGTGCCCTGTTCTGTTTTTTCTGCGCCGTCGTCTTCGCCTTCTCCGTCTATTTCATCAAATACTTTATTGTCGGGATCAAGGCTGAGGGCTCCGCCGGGAGAGAAATCGCCGTCCTGACCGTCTATGATCATTCGGCTTATCTCGTCGTTCATTTCTTCGAACTGTTTTTCGTCTATACCGAAATTGCTGGCAATATCTTTTGTGGGATCAAGGCCGAGCTCTTTCGCGCATTTAAGACAAAGCGCCTGTTTTTTAGGAACGCCGTTTTCTATTTTTGAAATAAAAACTATTGCGATGCGCTTATGACACCTGTCACAAAGCAGTCGTTTCATATTATCCATTGTCTTTGTTTAATCCTTTTTGCTTTTTATGTTCGTTGTTTATCGCAACCGCCATCCGAGTATAATTTACCGCGGAAAAAATAGAGAAAAACATTGTTACGGCCGCCAGTATTGAAATGATGATAATACTGATGCTTCTGTCTACCGACATAAAGAAGAGGAAGAACGATATCACGAATGTGGAGAACAGAAGAACAGATGTAAGTTTTCCGTACCATTTTGATGCGATCACAGCGTGTGTTTTATGATAAAATATCGAGCCGCCTATTAGCATAAACAGGTCTTTTGCCACCATAAGAGCGAGCAGCCACCATCCGACGACACCGTCTATTGTTATGCAAATAACGGTTGAAAGCTGAAACAATTTATCTGCAATCGGGTCAAGAACTTTTCCTATTCTTGATACCTGATTGAACTTTCTGGCTATTATACCGTCGATGACATCGGAAATACCGGATATTACGAGAACAACGAATGCAAGCCATTTAAGTCCCGGAGTAAAATACAGTATACAGAATACGGGAACGAGAAGTATTCTGAAAATCGTTATGATATTGGGAACGGTCATATTGGAACCCTCGTTTGAATGCTATTTTTTATCGCCTGATGAAAGAAGACCTGTGATCGGGTTGATTTTTTCAAAATGCTTATAGACGAACGTGCCGTTTACTATCTGCCGCCTTTCTTCGTAAGGCTTATCGCGGAGGATATACTGCGACGTTACGCCAAGTACCGACACGGCAACAAAAACGATAAGGATACCGTTGAGCGCGCCGAAAACAACGCCTCCGAGAGTGTCAAGCTGCTTGACGATAGGCAGATTGATAATAAGATCCGAAAGCCACCATAATACAGCCACTCCGATCGAGCAGACTATAAAAATAATTATAAATGCCGCTATTCTGCTGACGGTAGCGGAAAGAGGTGAGATCATAGAGTCTATGATCGCGGCTTTCGCCTGTTCTCCTCCCTGCTCTTTAACAGAGAGAAACCTTGTCATAAGCTGAGAAAAATCGATATTCAGAAAATCGACTATGTCCGTAAAAAACTTCGGCTTCTGCCCGAAAAGGGAATTCAGATCAAGACTTTCCAGCGATGCGTTGACGCCTTCGGGAGTTGAAGACAGGTAGTTTATGAGCCATTGGCGCATTGGCGCATGGATATAGTGCTGATCGAGATAAGCTCCGAGATTTGCGGAAAGAAAGAAAGCCGCAACAAGAGAAGCTATCTTGCCCAACAAGCCGATCACGGAGCGGACAAGACCTTTTCTTGCGCCGAGAACGATACAGATAATCAGTATCGCCACGACCAGGATATCAAGGCCGGTACTTAAAGCGATGTCCAAAATAATTTCTCCTTTTTTGTGTGTTTGTTGTGTTTGTGTGTTGTTATTTCAGAAAGTCTGACATTGTGTATATATATGCCTTTTCGGCACCGAAAAGAACGATTTTATAGCGTCCCGGAACTATACCGGTAACGCCCGCGGGAGCCTCTGTTTCGCTGACGGTATTACCCGTTGAATCAAGGATATAAAAAGTATCGGTGGTCAGGACGAATACGGTATCCGAAAATGAGCTGACGGAACGGACATTGCTGAAAAGATTTTCAAAAAGACGGTTTCCGGCAACATCAAAAGCGCTGACGGTATAAGAATCGTTCTGAGCCGAGAGTTTATGCGAAATTACGGTATATTTATCGCCCTGATAATACCTGTGCGGCAGTTGAGAGCCGTAGTTGTAAACCGTGCTGCATCCGCCGCTTCTGAAGGAAACAAGTCCGGATTCGGATAAAACTTCTATTGATGCGTCACTTTTCATGGCAACTGAAATGGGAAACGTTCCTTTTGAAACGATATTGCCTCTTTCCTCGCCTGCGGCGTAATTGAGATAATAGACCACGGTGTTCAGGTTTTCAAGCTCCTGAGCGACTGTTACAACGGAAACAGTGTTTGTTGAGGTAAACGCCACATCTATGGGATAAGTATCGGCGGAATACCATAAAAAGCGTTCTTTGAATGAGCTGTCAAAATAAATAAGCTGCCCCTTATATCCGTTTTTATCGGTAAGAACCGCAATTTTGCCGCTGTTGTCTATTGTAGCGTTTATAATAATATCCGAAAACTCTTTTTCGAAAAGAAGATCAAAACTGTTGAATACTTTGAGCGTTTTTCCTCCGCGGTCATAGCATAAGATATATTCGTCCGAAACACGCATGACAGGATGTCGGAAATTTGCGCTGTGATATGAAAATCGTATATTGTCTTTACTGTATACGGAAATAAGTGAATCGTTAAGGACGGCAAAACCGTCTTTGAACGGAGAAAAAACCGGAGATTCATCTGCGGAAAACGACATAATATCGTTTTTTGTTGCAGATGTTTGAGTAAGCGCTGTTTTTGCGCTGTATCCGAAACGTCTGAGATTATCTATGGAAAGATACGAAGTGTTTAATACGATAAACAGTATTATATATATAATTATCGCCACAAGGACCAGTCTTTTTACGAGGTAAAGCTGTTTAAGCTTTTTTTCGTTCATATTGAAAACATCAGAGATTATCGTATCTCACCTCACATAGGTAAAGTCCGTCCGCCGGGGCGGTGTATCCGGCAAAGGATCTGTCTTTTTTTTCGATTATTGCGGGAATTGCGTGCAGATCGATCTTACCGGTCTGTATTTCGAGCAAAGTGCCAACCATTATACGGACCATATTGTAGAGAAAACCGTTTGCGGTAACGGTAAAAGCATATTCGTTTTCACAAACCGGGTAAAAGGATGCTTTGTATACCGTGCGGACAGAATCTTTTATCTTGCTTCCTGCTGCCATAAACGACGCAAAATCATGTGTTCCGCAAAAATCCCTGCATGCACAGTCAAGTACCTGAGCATCGATTTTATGAGGGAAATGCAGATAAAGCCCGTTTTTAAAAGGATCCCTGACTGGAGACGTGTATATTTTATATACATATTTTTTTGAAACAACGGAATATCTTGCGTGAAACTCTTCAGAAACTTTTCTGCATTCGTAAATCGCTATATCGTTTGGAAGATTGGCATTGACGGCGCGGACGACGACATCATCGTCCAGATTTTTTTCGGCTGAAAACGAAACGCGGTACCCCGTGGCGTGAACTCCGGAATCTGTTCTTGAACAACCCGCGAGATTTTCAACTGCGCCGAACACCGAAATCAACGCTTTTTTCAGTTCTCCGCCGACAGTTCTTTTTTCGCCGTCCGTAGTATTCTGGACCTGATATCCGCAGAATTTTCTGCCGTCGAAGCAAAGAGTTAAAAGATAGTGTGTCATATCAGAAACCCATTACGGTGACAAAATTGAGAAGTATTGCAGCTGCGATCATCACCGCAAGCACAATCAAAGACACGTAATCCGCAGAAGACATTGAATACGATACGTAATGAGTTCTGCCCTCACCTGAGCCCGTATAACAGCGGCACTCCATTGCGGTAGCAAGGTCGTCGGCACGGCGGAATGCGGAAATAAAGAGAGGGATAAGGATCGGAGCAAGCGCCTTGGCGCGTTTTATAAGTCCGCCCGTTTCAAAATCTGCTCCCCGCGCTTTTTGCGCATTCATGATTTTATCGGTTTCTTCAAGAATAGTGGGAATAAAACGCAGAGCGATAGTCATCATCATGGAAAACTCATGGACGGGGATTTTTATTTTGGCAAGAGGAGAAAGAAGCCTTTCAAGGCCTCCCGTAAGGACGATCGGAGATGTTGTGTATGTGAGCATTGATGTGGCGATAACGAGCATGAAAATTCTCAGCATCATGAATATTGCGTTTTTTATGCCCTCTTTTGTTACCGTAAATATCCAGAATTTTACAAGCGGTTCGCCCGTTGAATAAAACACGTTGAGAAATGCTGTAAAAATAAGGATGAAAAGCAACGGTTTCAGTCCCCTTAAATACATTTTCAGAGGGATCTTAGTAAGTCGCACAAGAATAAAAGTAACTGCAAGTGCAAAAAGATAAGCTGCGGCGGTTTGAATTATAAACAAAAATGCAATATACAGAATTGCAAGAACGATTTTAACACGCGGATCAAGCCTGTGGATAACGGAATCGCCTGGGAAATACTGACCGATGGTGATATCTTTGATCATGCATTCTCACCTCCGATCGCATTCAGAAGTGCGTTGCATGCCTGTTCGGGAGTATATACGGAAGAAGGAACATTGAATCCTTTTTCTTTCAGGGAGATAAATACGCGCGTTATCTGGGGGACATTCAACCCTATCGCACAAAGCTCCTCGGAACGCTCGAATACTTCGTTTACCGGAGCAAACATTTCGACCCGTGAGTTATTCATAACAAGGACTTTGCTGCAAACACGCGAAATATCCTCCATATTATGAGATACTATAATTACGGTCGATTTTTTTTCGGCGCGATATTCGGAGATGCGTTGAAGTATTTCGTCTCTGCCTTTCGGATCAAGACCGGCAGTAGGCTCGTCAAGAATAAGCACTTTCGGGTCCATTGCCATTATTCCTGCGATCGCGACACGTCTTTTCTGTCCGCCCGAAAGCTCAAAAGGAGATCTTTTGCGAAGAGTATCGTCAAGACCGACAAAATGAAGACTTTCAGTTATACGTTTTTCTATCTCTTCTGCGGGAATGCCCATATTTGAAGGGCCAAAAGCGATATCTTTTTCTACGGTTTCTTCAAAAAGCTGATATTCGGGATACTGAAAAACGAGACCGACATTGAACCTGAGCATGCTTCTTGAAAAACCTTTTGCCCAGCAGTCGCTGCCTTCGTAACGGATGGTTCCCGATGTGGGGCGCAGAATTCCGTTAAAATGCTGTATCAGCGTGCTTTTTCCCGATCCTGTTCTGCCGATAACGCCGATAAAATCATTTGAGAAAATTTCGAGATTTATATTGTTGATCGCTGTTTTTTCAAACGGAGTGCCTTCTCCGTAAATATATGTGAGGTTTTCAGCCTTTAAAATCGGATCCATTTATTGATTCTTTCGTATTCAGTAAGTCCGTAAGAACGGATATGCATTCCTCCTCATTAAGAACGGCAAGAGGAACTTTTATGCCGTGATTTCTGAGAAGAAACATCAGAGACGTGCTTTGAGG
>JAEEJJ010000039.1 GCA_016281805.1 Clostridiales bacterium | reverse complement strand
CGTCTCGCATCCTATAAACTTCCGGTAAAATGCAAATTCATCAAAAAATCCGATGAGGCTCCCGAAGCCGGAGGTGACGCATAATGAAAGCTAAGGAAATCAGAGAAATGTCCGTTTCCGAACTCGAAGCAAAACTTAAAGATCTCAAAGCAGAGCTTTTCAATCTTCGTTTTCAGAATGCGACCAAACAGCTCGCCAAACCCATGGTAATCGCTTCTGTTAAGAAGGATATCGCAAGAATAAAGACGATCCTTCACCAGAAACAGGCTGTCTGATAGGAGGACTGAACGATGGAAAGAAATCTCAGAAAAACAAGAGTGGGCATGGTTGTCTCCGATAAGATGGACAAAACCATTGTTGTCGCTATCAGAGAGAATATCAGACACCCCCTCTATGCAAAGGTTATAAGAAGAACCTATAAACTTAAAGCGCACGATGAAAACAACGAGTGCAATATCGGCGACAAAGTCGAAGTTATGGAAACAAGACCTCTCTCCAAAGATAAGAGATGGCGCCTTGTTTCGATCATCGAAAAAGCCAAATAATGCAGTAAAGGAGTACCAGTTATGATTCAACAGCAAACCTTTCTGCAGGTAGCCGACAATACAGGTGCAAAAGAGCTTATGTGCATTCGTGTTTTGGGCGGCACCGGCAGAAAATATGCCAATATCGGCGATGTTATAGTCGCTGCTGTTAAGAAAGCTTCCCCCGGCGGAATCGTTAAAAAAGGCGAAGTTGTCAGAGCCGTAGTGGTAAGAAGCGTTCGCGGTCTCCGCAGAGCAGACGGCAGCTACATCAAATTCGACGAAAACGCAGCAGTTATCCTTAAAGATAAAGAAGATAAAAACCCCAAGGGTACCCGTATCTTTGGTCCCGTAGCAAGAGAGCTCCGCGATAAGGAATATACCAAGATCCTTTCGCTTGCTCCAGAAGTTCTGTAAAGGAGGAGCTTGAATAATGAAAACGCTTCATATCAAAAAAGGCGATACCGTTCAGGTTATCTCCGGTAACAGCAAAGGCCAGAAGGGTAAAGTTCTCGAAGTTTCTCCCTCTGAAGGCAAGGCAATCGTGGAAGGCGTTCACATCGTTACAAAACATGTAAAACCCCGCGGTCCTCAGCAGCAGGGCGGAATGGTTAAAACTCCGGGTCCCCTTTATGTAAGCAAACTGATGATCGTATGCAGCAAATGCGGCAAACCCACCAGAGTAGGCTACCGTATCGAAGCAGACGGCAAAAAAGTCAGATATTGCAAGCACTGCAAAGAGAGCATATAACGGAGGAACAAATAAATGGCCAGATTAAAAGATTTTTATAAAGACGAAGTTGCTCCGGCTCTTATGAAGAAATTCGAGTATAAGAGCTCAATGCAGATCCCCGAGATCAAAAAGGTTGTTATCAACGTTGCATGCGGCGAAGCAAAAGACAACAGCAAAGTTATCGACGCAGTTTCCAACGACCTCGGCATTATAACCGGTCAGAAGCCCGTTGTATGTAAGGCTCGCAAATCGGTCGCAAACTTTAAGATCCGTAAGGGCATGCCCATCGGTGTTAAAGTAACTCTTCGCGGCGACAGAATGTACGAATTCATCGACAGACTTTTCTCCGTTGCTCTTCCCCGTGTCCGCGACTTCCGCGGTATCAACGCCAACGCTTTTGACGGCAGAGGAAACTATTCCCTCGGCATCAAAGAACAGCTCATATTCCCCGAAATCGAATATGATAAGATCGACAAAGTCAGAGGCATGGATATTATGTTCGTAACGAGCGCAACAAAAGACGAAGAAGCAAAAGAGCTTCTCACTCTCATGGGCGCACCGTTTGCTAAGTGATTCAGGAGGAACGGAAATGGCTAAAACTTCAATGAAGATAAAACAGCAGAGAACACCTAAATTCTCTGTCAGGGCTTACAACAGATGCAAGATCTGCGGAAGACCCCACGGTTATCTCAGAAAATACGGTATATGCCGAATTTGCTTCCGTGAGCTCGCCTACAAAGGCGAAATCCCCGGAGTCAAAAAGGCAAGCTGGTAATAACACAGACAGGAGGATTGCATAATGCATATTACAGACCCTATTGCCGATATGCTGACCCGTATCCGCAACGCAAACGATGCGAAACACGAGACTGTTGATATCCCCGCTTCAAATATGAAGAAGCAGATTGCGCAGATTCTTGTTGACGAAGGATATATCAAGTCATACAATGTTGTGGACGACGGAAAACAGGACATTATAAAGGTCATCCTTAAATACGGTCCCAACAAATCCAAGGTCATCCGCGGCATGAAAAGAGTTTCCAAACCCGGCCTTCGCATTTACGTCGGTTCAGACGAAATACCCAAGGTTATGAGAGGTCTCGGTGTTGCCATTGTCTCCACGTCTAAAGGTGTTATGACCGATAAGGCGGCTAGAAAAGAGAACGTTGGCGGCGAAGTCCTCGCGTTCGTTTGGTAAAGAGAGGAATTAACAATGTCAAGAATTGGTAGAAAGACAATAAATATACCCGCCGGTGTTGATGTTTCGATCGCCGACGATAATACAATAACCGTAAAGGGCGCAAAAGAGACCCTTACGCGCAAACTTCATCATGATATGAAAGTCGATATCGACGGAATGCAGATCCATGTTTCCCGTCCTTCCGACGATAAGCTTCACAGAAGCCTCCACGGTCTTACAAGAACGCTTATCGCAAACATGATCGAAGGCGTAACAAACGGTTATTCCAAATCACTCGAAATCCAGGGCATAGGCTACAAGGTAGTTAAAGAAGGCAAGAAGATCGTTCTTACCATCGGCTATTCTCACCCTGTTGTTTTCGAAGAAATTCCGGGCATTACACTTGATGTCCCCAATGCAAACACAATCGTTGTAAAAGGACCCGATAAACAGATGGTCGGTCAGTTTGCAGCAGAGATCCGCGATAAGAAACCTCCCGAACCGTACCATGGCAAAGGCATTCGTTATGTCGGCGAATATGTCCGTCATAAAGAAGGCAAAGCCGGTAAGGGCAGCAAGAAGTAATAAGAAGGAGGAATTAAGGATATGATCTCGAAAAAGGATTCAAACAAAGCAAGGATTCAGCGTCATAAACGTATCCGCGGCAAAATAAGCGGCTCTGCAGAAAGACCTCGCCTTTGCGTATTCAAATCCTCTAAGCATATTTATGCGCAGATTATCGACGACACGACCGGTAACACGCTTGTTGCCTGCTCCACCGTTGAAAAAGACTTTACCGAATACGGCGGAAACAAAGACGCAGCAAAGAAAATCGGCGAAGAACTCGCTAAACGCGCTTTGGACAAAGGAATCAAAGACGTTATCTTCGACAGAGGCGGATATCTTTATCACGGACGTGTAAAAGAACTGGCTGAAGGCGCAAGAGAAGGCGGACTTAACTTTTAAGTTTAGGAGGATATGATTAAATGTACGATAAAATAGACCCGTCCACGTTGGACTTAAAAGTAAAGACCATCAACATCG
>JAEEJJ010000038.1 GCA_016281805.1 Clostridiales bacterium | reverse complement strand
GTCGCCGTCTTTTCTTACGCGGACGGAGACTGTGCCGTCTTCCTGTTCCTTATCGCCCGTAACGAGCATGAACGGAACCTTTTCCATCTGCGCTTCGCGGATCTTGTATCCGACTTTTTCGCTTCTTTCGTCAACCTCAACTCTTATGCCGCATTCTTCGAGCTTTTTGCAGACCTCGTTTGCGTAAGGCTGATGTCTGTCTGCGATTGGAATGATCTTGACCTGAACGGGGGCGAGCCACGTCGGGAAAGCGCCCATCGTTTCTTCTATGAGATACGCCATAAAGCGGTCAAGAGAGCCGAGTATCGCGCGGTGGATAACAACGGGCGTATGCTCCGCGCCGTCCTTATCAATGTATGTGAGGTTGAATTTTGCGGGCAGACAGAAGTCGAGCTGACATGTAGAAAGCGTTATCTCCGCGCCGACTGCGGGCATGACCTGAACGTCGAGCTTCGGTCCGTAAAACGCAGCTTCGCCTATCTCTTCGGTGTAGTTGAGACCGAGCTGATCGAGAACCTGACGCAGAGCGTTTTCCGCGGTGTTCCACATTTCGTCGTCATCGTGATATTTTTTCTTGTCTGCGGGATCGCGCAGCGAAAGGACCATTCTGTAATCCTTGATGCCGAAATCGCGGTATGTATCGAATATAAGATTAACTACCTTTTCAACCTCGTCCTTTATCTGGTCGGGCGTTACGAAAAGGTGAGCGTCGTTCTGGCAGAAATGGCGGCCTCTTTCTATTCCCTTGAGTGTGCCTGAGGCCTCATATCTGAAGTCGTGAGCTATTTCGCCTATACGGACGGGAAGATTTCTGTATGAATGCTGTGAATTTGCGTAAATGCGCATATGGTGCGGGCAGTTCATGGGACGCAGAACATATGTTTCGTCGTCAACTTTCATTGCGGGGAACATATTGTCTTTGTAATGATCCCAGTGACCGGAAGTTTTATACAGCTCTACCGTTCCTACGCACGGCGTAAGAACGTGCTGATAACCCTGTGAAATTTCCTTATCGCGGATATAGTTTTCAAGGATCCTCCAGAGAGTGTAGCCCTTGGGCAGGAACATCGGCATGCCTTTTCCTACAAGCTCGTCGGTCATAAAAAGCTGAAGATCGTGGCCTATTCTGCGGTGATCGCGCAGTTTTGCCTCTTCGAGCTGTTTGAGATATTCTTCAAGATCTTCTTTGTTGGGGAAAGATATTCCGTATATGCGCTGAAGCATCTTTTTTGAAGAATCGCCTCTCCAGTAAGCGCCTGTGCAGCTTGTGAGCTTGAAATGCTTTACTTTGCTGACATACGGCAGATGCGGGCCTGCGCAAAGATCGGTAAATTCACCCTGTTTGTAAAAGCTTATCTCTTCGTCTTCGGGCAGATCGTTTATAAGCTCGATCTTGTAAGGCTCGTTTTTCATCAGTTCGAGAGCTTCTTTTCTCGGAAGAACGAACCGTTCTATTTTGAGGTTTTCTTTTACGATCTTTTTCATCTCCGCCTCGATTTTTTCGAGGATTTCCGGAGTGAACGGTATTTCGCTGTCAAAATCGTAATAAAAACCCGTGTCTATGGCAGGACCGATAGTGAGCTTTGTTTCGGGATAAAGTCTTTTTACCGCCTGCGCCATGATGTGAGACGTTGTGTGCCAGAACACTTTCATCTCTTCGAGGTTCTCAATTTTCATATTCTCTTCTCCTTATGGGGGATTTTATCAGTAATTTCTTATCTCTTCGCCGTTCAGAAGCTTGTTGAGGTCAGATTTTATTTTGTTTACTTTTGTTACGTATACAAAAAATCGTCCTTCTCCGTCAAGCTTGAATACGTATTTTCTCGACTCTATGGGAATAAACTCAATTTCCATATCGTCGCCGTCGGTGGCGTGATACGTTATTTTAAGCTCCGCTTCGGCGTCTTCGTCAGGCTCATAAGCCATGCCGTCATGCGTAACGCTGATTATGGTAACGTAAAAACTTCTGAAAAGATTCGGATCGATATTTTCGGAACCGTTCAGAGTTACCACCATTTCTTCGCCTTTGTCGGGGTCTGTGATCGAAAAGTCGTAAACGTCGCCGTTAGACTCTATCGTAATGCCGTTCAGATCGTTTATGTATCTGAGATTTATCGTGCGCTGGCAGTAAACATCTATAGAGTAGTCTGTAAACGCAAATTTATCCATGTCAACGCCGTAAATTACGGGTTCGCCGTCATACATAACGTAAAGAGTCCGTCCGTCGATATTGCCAAGCAGATATTCGCACTGTATAAGCAGATCCGAACCGTCCTCCGTAGCGCCGTAATAAGGGTTTTCAAGCCCCGTAACTTCGCTTACGTAGTTTTGCGTGTCTACCCACGCCTCTATAACAACTTTTGTGGGATTGCCGAAACCGTATTGCTGCTGCAAAGATTCATCGAGAGTGTCGGTGATAATATCTTCCGCTTCAAGCGATGAAAGAATTTCAACGATGCCCTGTATCGGCGTAGAATCGCCGCCCCATAAAAACGGCTCTTCAAGCACCATACCGCCGGCAAATCTGATGTCTTTCGCCTCATCGTCGGTAGTCTGGCGGATGTAGATATCATCTTTTTCCGAATTTTCGGGATAGTCTATAAGAAGCGACTGGAAACCTGTGTAAAGGAACTCTTTGCTGATTTTTTTCTGGTAATACTGAACGTGATTTCTCAGAAATCTTTCTGAAAAATACGTTTGCGCAAGAAATACGTCTGTGTTTGACGCGTTTCTTATATAATATCCTCCGCCCTGCGGTGCGGCGTCGCCGATCTGCAGCTCCGTTACACTGCCGTCCTTTTTTTCGATATACACGTGGACCTGCGGATCGTCAAGACCGTAATATTCAAGATGTTCCGTTTCGGCCTCTATGAGAGCTTCGCAGGTTACTTTTGCAACGCTTGTGTAAAGTCCTTCGGAAGAATACGGCAAAAGCGGAGCGCCTTCTCTGCCGAGAAAATTCAGATCGCCTTTTTCGTCACGGCTTATTGTGAACTCGCCTGTGGGGTTTGTGACGTGTATGTCTTTGAGATCGTCAAGCACGCATGAATAAATAACAAGACTTTCACGCGCGTATTTTATGTTCAGGTCTGTTGAAGGGTCTTTTTCTTCGGGCAGAAGGTCAAATGTCGTTATGAATATTGCGGCGCCTATAACGGCAGCGGCAACAAGCACGGCGGCAATAATGCCGATGATCCTTTTTTTCGTCATAAGAACTTACGCTTCCTCCATACGATAATGCCGATGATCGAGAATATCAGCGGAAGAACGAGCACTATGCCAAGGACAGTAATGATGACCTGCGTTGTTGTTTCAAATGCAAGAGTATCAAAAATAAGCTGAGCGGGAAGAATATCGGTATCGTAAGATTTTTTGGAAGCAACGAGGAATTTGCAGAGCTTTATCATGAATTCCGCTGTCTGCTGATTGTTGCCGTCTATGTTGCTTACGAAATAGTCGTCAACAAACGATGTTGAGCCGCAAAGGTATACGCTCGATGAAAACTCCGTCATGCCCTCATACCGTGTCTGACGCGAGATCGCGCTGAGATAAAACGGACCTACG
The DNA here is from genome assembly GCA_016281805.1 of Clostridiales bacterium. Classification (GTDB taxonomy): domain Bacteria; phylum Bacillota; class Clostridia; order Oscillospirales; family UBA644; genus HGM12619. Next base: position 22,178 of record JAEEJJ010000038.1, on the reverse strand, counting down.
GTATCGTTTTCTTCGTCATATGTAAAATTCTTCCAGTCGTTGGGCGAGAGCTTTGTTGAGGCGGTATAGCGTGAAAACGCGGTCGGGAAAGTGTCGATAACGCCGTAAGTTTTTCTTGAGTCCTTGCTGTCGAAAATACGGTTTACCGCGCGCGCGGCTCCGAGCTGAACAAACTGATAATAGCCTTCTCTTGCAAGGTCTTCGGCAAGCGTTTTCGCGTCGTCCGCATATTTTACTTTAAGCAGCGGATACGATGCGTTTGTGAACGCATAGCTGTTTGAGTAGTCGAAAATATTTTCGGTGCCGAGCGAAAGACCCCATTCAACGAGATATTCTTCAAGCTTCGGGTTTTTCGGCATGTTGAGGTCTGTGAATACCATAAGGTGATGGCCCAGATCTTCGTTGTTTGAAAGCCATGCGTCAATTTTGTTTATATCGTCATCGCTGTAATTTCTTGTGGGATTATTGACCACGAGAACTGATACGAAATCGGGTATTTCGTCAAAATCCTGTATCGTGATATACTTAACGTCGAATCCGTTGTCTTTGAGCGTTTCCTGAAAATACGGCAGCGTGCCTTCGCCGTGACCTCTTATGATCGCTACGGTCTGAATATCCTCTACTGTAGTGTAAAGCATACCCGCGGTAAGACGTCTTTCAAGACCGACATACATAAGATTTTCGAATATCGTATCTTTTATGAAACGGTAACGCTGAGTTTCAGGCGAATAAACAACGAGGAATATGTTGTCTGCCGTATCTGTTCCGTCGTCAAGGGTGATGTTTCTTGATTTGAAAAAGTTGGGGTTGTATCTCGGATCTACAAAATGGACCGATACATATTCGCTTTCACGGACATAATTGTCTACCGTTTCAACAACGTATCTTGTTGGCGCGATCGCGCCGGATGTGGATGTTGCAGAGCGGTATGTTGTTTCATCCCCGAGAATTATTACTTCAACGGGAGATTTGAGTTCCGCAAGAAAATCTTTCGTTTCCTGGTCGAGAGTAAACACTTTTTCGCTTGTAAGGTCTATTTTAAGATTGAATCTTTGCGCCGCAAGCGATACAAACACGTTTATTGCGATCACGACCGCAATAAAAATAATCGTGAAAAGCGTTGAAAGAGAACCGAACTTTATTCTGTTTTTATTTATTCTGGGCACCTTTGCCGCAGAAACGTGTCCGCCTAAAGAGGCAAACGAAGAGCTGTTTTCGGCAGAGATCTTTTCCGTTACGTCTTCTGCTTCAACTTTCGCTGCAGTCTCTTCGGCGTTCTGCGATTGTTCGTCCGAGGGAAAAGACACATTCTCTGCGACCTCAACGTTTTCGGCGTTTTCTCTGTTTTCCTGTTCGTTGTCGTTTATGAAATCCTGTTCGTTAGTCATCCTTTACACCTCCTCAGCTCCAGCGGCGTCTTTCTATCATCCTTACCGCAAGAAAAAGGAATATCACGGTTACGGAAAGATAATAGATTATCGGCGGCAGATTGAGTATGCCGTTTGTAAAATCGTCAAACTGAGCGTAAATGTTGCCGTGCATGATTATATCGGCAAGCCAGGTCGGGAAAAACATCGCAAAAAAGTCGATAACAAACATGAAAAACAGTATCGCTATCGTTGCGGCGGCAGCGGCGATCGTGCTCTCGGTCAGAGCAGAAACAAAAAGACCTATAGCTATCATGGAAGAGAGCACAAGAACCGTTCCGATAAGGTTCGTAAAAAGACAACCGTAGTCTACTGTGCCGAAAATGTCTATTACAAGCACATAAAAGAAGTTTACGCACGTGCAGGTAAGAAAAATTATAAGTGCGCCGAAAAATTTGCCTAAAACGAGCTGGTAAAGGCTTATCGGCGAGGTTAAAAGCAGCTGATCGGTCTTGTTTTTCTTTTCTTCGGAGAAAAACCGCATCGAAAGGATGCCGACAACTATCATATCAACAAAAAACAGCCAGAATCCGAAATAATCACCCAGATAACTCGTGTTTTGCCATATTACGAAAAGCGTGAAAAGTATGGCGGAAAGGAAAGTGTAGATCGCAATCACAAACCAGCCGATCGGGTTTTTGAAAAAAGAAACGAGCTCTCTTTTAATAATTGCCGTCATTCTTATCACCGTCCTTTACTTCGCCGTTTTTTTCTTTCTTTTCCGTTTCGGCGCTATTATCGGGAGCGGATTTTGCGTTTTTATCTTTCTCCCTGTTTTTTGCCTCAAGAGCGCGCTGTTCGTCGTTCTGAGAAACAAGCTGAATGAATATGTCTTCAAGCGACATTCCAAGCGGCGTTATCATGAGAATATACCAGTTTCTTTTTGCGCATTCTTCGAAAAGCAGCCGGCGTATATCCGTTTTCTTTTCAGCTTCGATAATGAAATCTATCGTGCCCTTTTCAAATGAGCCAACATATTCGATTTTCGCTACGCCGGGCAGCGCGCCGAGAACGCCTATAACGTCGGCATCTTCCGGAGCGGCAAGACGGACGCCGTAACGGCTGTTTGCGCCCATGCGCATAGTAAGATCGTCGGCAAGAGCGTCCATAACTATGAAGCCTTCGTTCATTATTATGATCCTCTCGCAGATCGCCTGAACTTCGGAAAGTATATGCGAAGAAAGAAGCACGGTTCTTCTTGAGCCGAGGCGTTTTATAAGATTTCGTATCTCAACTATCTCTTTCGGGTCAAGACCGGCGGTAGGCTCGTCAAGAATAAGTATCGGAGGGTCGCCTATGAGCGCCTGAGCAAGTCCTACACGCTGTTTATAACCTTTTGAAAGGTTTTTTATCAAACGGTTGTATACGCCGGTAATCTTTACTACCTCGCATACCTCTGCAAGATGCTCTTTCTTTTTCTTGATGTTTTCTTTTTTCGAACAGCCTTTAAGGTCGTAAACAAAACTCAGATATTCCCTTACGGTCATATCGTGGTAAAGAGGCGGGATTTCGGGAAGATAGCCTATGCTTGCCTTTGCTTTCGAAGGCTCTTCCAGCAAATCGTGCCCGTCCACGGAGATCTTGCCCGCATGCGACGATATATAGCCGGTAATCATGTTCATCGTTGTGGTTTTTCCCGCTCCGTTGGGACCGAGGATACCGACGATATCGCCCTGGTTTATGGTGAAGCTGATATTGTTTACGGCAATTTTGTTTCCGTAACGCTTCGTTAAGCCCGAAACCGTTATCATGATATACTTCCTTTATATGTTATTTCGTAAAATATTATTCCTTGATTTTCAAATGCAGCTCGTCAAGCTGTTTTGCGTCCGCAGCAGACGGGCAGTCCGTCATAAGTTCGGATGCATTCTGAACTTTCGGGAACGCTATTACGTCTCGCAGACTGTCTGCGCCCAGAAGCTGCATGCAGAGTCTGTCGAGACCCAGTCCCATACCGCCGTGCGGAGGAGCTCCGTATTTGAACGCGTCGGTAAGATATCCGAATTTTCTGTATGCCTCTTCATCCGAAAGACCGAGAAGAGCGAATATTCTCTTTTGAAGCACGGGATCAGTGATCCTTATCGAACCGCTTGAAAGCTCAATGCCGTTGAGCACAAGGTCGTATGCCTTTGCGCGGACCTTTGCTTTGTCTGTTTCGAGATATTCGAGACATTCGTCGAGCGGCGCGGTGAACGGATGGTGCATCGCAACAAACGTGCCGAGCTCTTCGTCGTATTCAAAAAACGGCATTTCGGTGATCCACATAAGATCCCAGCCTTCAGGTTTTATACCGAGGCGTTTTGCGGTTTCCGTTCTGAGCATACCGAGCTGAGAAAGAACGTGAGACGTGTTTGTGTCTGCTATTATCATTACAACGTCGCCCGTTTTCGCATCCATTTCGCTGATCACGGCGTTCAGCTCGTCTTCAGTCATAAATTTGGCAAACGAGCAGGAAGTTCCCTCTTCAGTAAGGCGGATCCACGCAAGTCCTTTTGCGCCGCAGCCTTTCGCATATTCGGTAAGCTTGTCTATTTCTTTTCTCGTGAGTTTATGCGCGGAGTTTTCGGCTTTTATCGCGCGAACTGTGCCGCCGCCGGAGACAGCGCCGGTAAATACTGAAAAGCCGCAGTTTTCAACGATCGGCGAAAGGTCGTGTATTTCCATACCGAAACGCGTGTCGGGTTTATCAGAACCGTATTTCGACATCGCTTCGGCGTATGTGAGCCTTTTGAGCGGAAGCGGGATATCAACGCCGAGAGCTTCTTTGAATATCCTCTGCATGAATCCTTCGCCGACTTTCAGCACGTCTTCAACGTCCACAAAAGACATTTCCATATCTATCTGCGTAAATTCCGGTTGTCTGTCTGCACGCAAGTCTTCATCTCTGAAACAGCGCGCTATCTGAATGTAACGGTCGAAGCCCGCCACCATCGAAAGCTGTTTGTAAAGCTGCGGAGACTGCGGAAGAGCATAGAAATTGCCCGGATGCACCCTTGACGGAACAAGATAGTCTCTTGCGCCTTCCGGAGTGGATTTTATAAGCATCGGCGTTTCTATTTCTATGAAACCGTTTTCGTAAAAATAATCTCTCGTTATTTTTGCGATCTTGTTTCTGAAAAGAAGATTGCTCATCAGATCGGGACGTCTCAGATCGAGATATCTGTATTTAAGGCGGAGCTCTTCGTTTACGTTTGAATTTCTTACGATCTCAAACGGAGGAGTTTCGCTTTTGCCGAGAATTTTAAGGTCGGTAACGGCAACTTCTATTTCGCCTGTTGCAAGATTTTTGTTCACCGCGCCCTCGCCTCTTGCGCAAACTGTACCAGTAGCGCAGATAACGTCTTCGGAACGCAGCGTGTATGCGGTATCAAAAAGCTCCTTTGAGCTTTGCTCGTTGAAGGTGAGCTGTAAAAATCCGGTCCTGTCGCGCAGATCGATAAATATCAGTCCGCCGAGAACACGGCGTCTTTGCACCCAGCCTGCAACGGTTATGGTCTTTCCTTCATCTTTTATGCTGAAATTTCCGCAATAGTCTGTTCTGTTGATATACATATCATATAACCTTCTTAACGTATCTTTATTTATTTTAATATGCTTATTAGTCACAAATGTGAATTTCGTTTTTCAATATGGCGGTCAATTTACCGATATCGCGTATATTCACGCTGCACGCCGAACCGTCCTTCATGTTTCTGAGCTCTGCCACGCCCTTTTCGAGCTCTTCGTCGCCGAGGACCGCGGTATATTTCGCGCCTGTTTTGTCGGCATATTTCATTTGCGCCTTTACGGATCTTTCCATAAGGTCGGTTTCAACAAAAACGCCGTTTTCACGCAGTTTTTTTGCTGTTTCAAACGCCGCTTTTGCCGCCGAGGGACCTATCGAGGCGATATAGATATCCGGAACCGTGTCGTTCCCGAAATCAGGGATCAACGGAAACAGTCTTTCAACTCCGCACGCAAAGCCTATTCCGGGCGTGGGCTTTCCGCCCAGTTCTTCAATAAGTCCGTCGTATCTTCCGCCTGCCGCAACGGCAAGAGAGGTATTTTTGTCTATGAATTCAAAAACGGTTTTTGTGTAGTAGTCAAGCCCTCTTACAAGTCCGCTGTCTTCTTCAAATTCTGTTCCCACAGAAGAAAGAGCGTCTTTTACCGCAGAATAATGCGCTTTGCACTCATCGCACAGATAATCCGTTATTTTCGGCGCGTTTTTCGCCAGAAGGATATCCTGCGGACTTTTGCAGTCAAGTATACGCATGGGATTTCTTTGCAGTCTGCCTTTGCATGTGTCGCAAAGCTCGTCTATGTGAGCAGTAAAATAGCTGCGAAGAGCCTCCTGGTAATCGGCGCGGCATTTGGGACAGCCTATTGAGTTTATTTTGAGCAAAACACCGCTGATGCCGAGATCATTGAGAAAAAGTTTTGCGAGAGATATAAGCTCCGCGTCGGCAAACGGCGATCTTGCTCCGTAAAGCTCCATACCTATCTGATTAAATTCTCTGTATCTGCCCGCCTGTGGCTTATCATAACGAAAAACGTTGATTTTATAATATAATTTGAGGGGAAGAGCACCGCCGAGAAGACCGTTTTCAAGAGAAAGACGGACCGCTGACGCTGTTCCTTCGGGACGCAGAGTCATCGATCTGCCTCCCTTGTCCTCAAACGTATACATTTCTTTCTGGACTATATCCGTAGTGTCGCCTACGCCCCGGGTAAAAAGCTCCGTTTCTTCAAATGTGGGAAAACGGATCTCCTTGTATCCCGCGCTCGCTGCCGTTTTGTCCGCTACCGACTCAACATAACGCCATTTATATGAGTCTGACGGCAGAACGTCGTTTGTGCCTCTCGGCGCTTTTATTATTGCCATTTTGTTCCCTCCGGGAAATCAGTATATTAAGCTTTTTCTTCGTCTTGTTGTCAGGGCAGGATCTCTCCAGTCAAAATCGCCTCTTTCGAGTGACTTTACGAGTATCTCCGCCGTTTTTATGTTTGTTGCAACGGGTATGTTGTAAAGATCGCAGAGCCGCAGCAGCGCAAGCTCCTCCGGTTTTTCGGATTCGCTGTATACCGGATAGCGGAAAAAGAAAAGAAGATCGATTTCTTTGTTTGATATCCGCGCGGCTATCTGCTCGTTGCCTCCGTGAGTGCCGCTCATAAGACGGTTTATATCAAGCCCGGTCGCATCCGCTATGAGCTTGCCTGTTGCCGCTGTTGCGCAGAGTTTATGCTGCGACAGTATGCTGCAGTTTTCAACGCAGAACTGAACAAGCAGCTCCTTGCGTTTATCGTGCGCCATAAATGCTATATTCATATGTCTTTTCCTTCCCCCGAATTACCAGAACTTATAAAGCTCCGTAAATACTCCGTCCGTCCGGGCGGCTATGTTTTCGTACGCTTTTTTCGAGCGGGCGCGTTTTGTGTCTACCGTAAGGACTCCTGAATTAAGCGCTTCTGATGTTTTTTTGTCTTCGGGTATCAGCCCGAAAAGCCGTATTCCCACGGTGTCTATCATTTCGTCTATGTCAGGCGCTTTTTTCTCTTCAATGGCCTTTGCGTTTATCCTGTTTACAACGAGCGCTGCGTTTGCGCCCTTTGCATATGCCTGCGCCGCGATCGCCTGAGCATCGTGGATCGAAGTCACGTCCGGCGTTGCAACAACGATAACATTGGCGCCTTTAAAGAAATATTCTTCTATTCCCCGCCCCGCGCCCGACGGACAGTCGAGGATAACATGGTCGTATTGCCCTGCGCCAATGATCTCTTTTACCGTTTTAAGAATGAATTCTGTAAGCGCCTGCGGATCTTCGGGAGTGCGGAGCGGCGCCGGGAGAACATACAGACTTCTGTTGCCTTCCGCTTTTACAACGGCGTCTTCAAGACCGCATCTGCCGGCAAAAACATCCGAAATATCCCAAATATGGCTGTCGCTCAGTCCGAACACGATATCGAGGTTTTTAAGGCAGACGTCGCAGTCTACGGCAAGAACCTTTTTCCCTCTGTCGGCAAGGCATGCCGCAAGATTTGCCGCAAGCGTGGTTTTGCCCACACCGCCCTTGCCCGACGCAATCACTGTAAGCCTGCTCATGGCGGCCTCCTTTTTTCAGCTTATAAGCTCTCCTTCGTTATTTGCGGCAATAAACCGCTCTTCGTGTGAAAAATAATATGTCAGAACATCTTTTACAAGCTCCGCGTTTATCGGCGACGCGCTCAGTCCTCCGTTTTCGATAACTATCGCAAAAGCTATCTGAGGATCTTCGGCAGGAGCTACGCCTACCATAAGCGACGTAGGTATTCCCGTTGTTTCAGCCGTTCCGGTTTTTACTGCGAGAGTTGTAACTTTGAAATTTTCAAAACCCGCATACGCCGAGCCTCCCTGTTCCATAGCTGCCATGCGCATGCCCTCAAGAACGGCCTTTACGGTAGATTGATTGATCTCAAAACGCTGCAATACCGTTTTTTTTGTTTCGCTTATTATCTCACCCGTTGTTTTGTTCCTTACGGCTTTTATTATGTGCGGCTGATAGCGTGTGCCGCCGTTTGCGAGCGTTGCCACGTAATTTACAAGCTGCAGCGGCGTTGCCGTTGTGTAAGACTGACCGATAGCCGTAAGTATCGTATCTGCCGCCTGCCATGTTTCGCCCATAGACTGCAGATATTCCTTGTTTGCAAGCACTCCGCGGCTTTCGCCGGGAAGGTCTATCCCCGTTTTCTGTCCGAAACCGAAAAGCTCGCCGTATCTGCTCAGCCTGTCGATCGTCAGAAGTCTTCCCACGTCAAAGAAATATCCGTTGCACGACCGTTTCAGTGCGGTGTATATCGTCATATCTCCGTGCGCGGTGTTTGCAAAGCACGAGGGCTGATAAGTTTCGTAATAAGTGTAGTGCCCCGTGCAGCGGTAAGTAGTTTTTGTTGTTATTACGCCCTCTTCGAGACCCGCTACTCCCGTTACCATTTTATATGTCGATCCCGGCGGAAAAAGACCGGAGATCGCTCTGTTTACATAAGGTTTTGACGGATCGTTGACGAGCGTGGAAAAATCACGGTTGTATGTGGCAAGATTGTATGTAGGGTAAGACGCCATAGATAATATCTCTCCCGAATGGACGTCCATAAATATCGCCGCACCTGAATTCGCCGCTTCTTCGCCGTTCTGCGCCTTAAGCTCTCTGATGACTTTTTCAAGCGACGATTCCGTGATTTTCTGCATATCGGTATCGAGCGTGATGATCACGTCGTAGCCCGCCTGCGGTTCTATATCCTTTATAATGTCTACAACGTTTCCCGATTTGTCAGTTTGCGCGTATTTGTATCCGTCCGTTCCGCGAAGCCATTCTTCGGCGATTTTTTCTATGCCTTCTTTGCCGAGAGTATCATTGATGTAATATCCGTCATTTTTTTTCGCCTCATACTCTTCTGCGGATATCCTGCCTGTGTATCCGATGATATGCGACGCGAACCTTTCGTTGACAAACGATCTTTCGCTGTCCATTTCAACCGTAACTCCGGGGAGCTCGGAGCTTCTTTCCTTTACCATCGTAACGGTTTCGAGGCTTACGTTGTCTGCAAAAGTAAAAAAGTATCCGGAACTGTTCCTGTCCGATTCATAGCGGACAGCGATTATGTTTCTTGCGCGTTCGGTCGGATAATCGGCAAGCTTATAATATTTCACAAGCGCCGCAAGAGTATCTTCGGCGGTCATGTTCTGATCTATTTTTTTGCTTTTCAGCCATGAGGAAAATGCGGAAATCCGGCTTTGCGAAGCAAGATAATCTTCATAATAAATATACGGCTCGGTTTTTGAGATGGGAAAAGAGTCGTTATACGTGTCTCCGGTTTTTTCGAATATGTCTATCACCGCATTTACGGTCTTGTTCATATCCTTTATAAGACTTCTGTTGAACTCAACGTCCATGACCGTGCTGTTCTGAACTATCGGTCGGCAGAACCTGTCGAGTATTTCGCCTCTTGACGAGCGGACCCGCGTTTTGGTTATAACGCTGTTTTGGGACTCTTCAAGATATTCCTTTCCGTCTACAAGCTGCAGCTTTATCAGCTGAAGGACGAAAAATCCGATTATTATAAGAAAAAATGCGAATATCTTGAAAATACGCGGAGTTTTTTCTACCATGCGTTCCGCCTCTCTTCACGCCGCACAAAAATCCTGTTCAGAAGTCTGATAAGCGGAAACGTGATCACCACCGGAGGGACGGAAAGCGCAAATTTCGGAAGCGCTGAGTATAAAAGAACGTCCGTTACAGGCTGAGACTCAAAAAACGAGTACATAACGGCGGGCAAAACTGCGTATAACGCGGCGGAAACGCCCGTGAGGAGCAGCGCGCCGAAAAAAGAGACCGAAAGTCTGCTTTGCGCAAAAACGCCCGAAATAAAACCGATCACCATAAAAGCAAGCGCGTTCAATCCGAAAACGGCTGCTGCTGCGAAATCGAGAAAAAGACCGGAAAAAAGACCGAAAAGCGCGCCGAAACGCTCTTTTTCGAAAATGCCGAGACATACCGTTGCCGAAAGCAGAAAACATGTGCCTACTCCGGCTATTTTAAAAGGAATGAACGTAGTATCAAAAAAAAGAAAAACAATGAAAACAAGCGTGTATCCTATTATTCTGCTTCTCATTCGCCGTTCCACGCTCCGTCCGTTATGTATATCCTGCGAAGAGATGTCAGATCTGCGCCTACTTCTATCGTGGCATTCTGCGCAAGCCCGTTTTCTTCCGATTCTATCTGAGATACCGTGCCTATATATATGCCCGACGGAAATACGCCGCCGAGACCGGACGTGAAAACAAGGTCTCCGCGAACAACGGAGGCCTCCGCGGTAAGATACGAAAGCTTGCAGCAGCCATTTGCGCGAAGCGCCGTGTCACCCTCGGTAACGCCCGTGGCTTCGCTTCTTTTTACCGTTGCACCTACCGACATCGATGGGTCGGTGATCGCGGTAACGGTCGCCCAGTTGAGACCGACTGCCGTAACTTTGCCCACAAGCCCGCCTGCGGCAACGGCAACCGAATTGAGCTGTATACCGTCAAGAGTTCCTTTATTTACTGAAAAAGTTGAGCCGAGCCCGTCCGCAGAAGACAAAACAACGTCCGCCGCTATAAATTTGAGTTCGGGAGCAGTTTCGGTAACGGACGCAAGAGCGCGCAGACGCTCAGTTTCCACTTTTTCGTTATAAGTTCCGGCAAGCTCCGTTTCAAGCTCGGTCACGCGCTTTATCAGCTGCTCCTTCTCCTTTTTGAGAGAAGAATATTCCGTAAACGTTTCAAAAAAATCGGTAACGCCGTTTTTTATCCATGTTCCGAACGAAGCAAACGGCGATGCGATCGTTCCGATAAGATCTCTCGGCGCCGTGACGCCGCCGTCAAGGATCATGTTGAGCATGAATCCGAGTAAAAAAGCCGCGGTAAAAAGAAGGACCATAAAAAACTTCCCGCGGAAAAAATCGCGCATCCCGACACCTCCGTTCTTCTGCCTCAGATCGGCTTTCGCATTTTTCAGTCTATCGTCGATGAAATTTTCAGTTTGTCAAGCATACCCGCCGCACGTCCCGCTCCTATTGCAACACAGTCAAGAGCGTTTACCGAAACGTCGGAAGATACGCCGGTCTCGGTATATACGAATTCGCTCCAGCCCGGCAGCTGAGAGCCGCCGCCTATAAGCGTTATGCCGTTTTGGATTATATCCGCCGCAAGCTCCGGGTCAACTCGCTCAAGAGTTGTTTTTATCGCGTCTATTATCCCGTTCAGAGAGTCTTTTATCGCAATATATACCTCGTCAGACGAGATCGTGAGGTTGAGCGGAAGCCCGTCTATAAGGTCTCTGCCGCTGACGGTCATAAAATCAACGGTTTCACGTTCCACTGCGGAACCGAGCTTTATTTTTATTTCTTCGGCGATCTGATCGCCTATAAGGATATTGTATGTTTTTCTTACATATGAAACGATGTCTTTATCCATCTGAGTGCCGCTGAACTGACATGAGGTTTCAGCAACAACGCCGCCGAGAGATACGACCGAAATTTCAGTCGTGCCTCCGCCTATATCCACTATCATATGTCCGCTCGGCTCAAAAAGCGGCAGGTTGAGCCCGATTGCCGCCGCAAGCGGATCGTCTATCAGATGAACTTTTTTGACCTTTGCCGACGTTACCGCGTCTTCAACGGCACGCCTTTCCACGGCTGTTGTGCGATACGGCACCGTTACAACGGCGCGGATCGGGGTGAACGGGCGTTTTATTCTGCTGACGAAAGCCGAAAGCATTATGGACGTTCTGTCGAAATTCGCTATTACCCCTTCGGCAAGCGGCCTTATAGCCGTAACGGTATCGGGGGTGCGGCCGAGCATCTGTCTTGCCTCTTCGCCTACTGCCATGAGTTTGTTTGAAAAGCTTTCCATCGCGATAACGGAAGGCTCGTTGAGCAAAAACCCTTTTGTTTTGCTGTAAAACCGCGTATTGCTCGTGCCCAGGTCTATGCCTATGTCGTATGCGCCCAAAATTTCACGCCCTTCTTTTTAAGAATATCGTAAAGCGGAGAGACGGGAAGCCCCACAACGTTGAAATAATCGCCTTCTATTCTGTCTATAAAAACGCACGCCATGCCCTGAATGGCATATGCGCCCGCTTTGTCGAGGCATTCTTCTTTTGCAACGTATTCGCGTATCTCGTCTTCGGTCAGTTTTTTGAAAGAAACAAGCGTTTTTACCGCAAACGTTTCCGTATTATCCGCGTCTGCCACGGTAACGCCGGTGTATACCTCGTTTACCCTGCCAGAAAGCGCGGATATCATGCGGTGAGCGTCCGCGGCGTTTTTCGGTTTGCCCATTATGCCTTCGCCTTCAAGATAAACGACCGTATCTGCCCCGATTACTATCGCGTCGGGGTGCTTTTTTATTACGTTTTCGGCTTTTTTTAAGGACAGAAAACGCACGAGAGCTTCCGGATCCGAAATATCGCTGTTTTCGTCCGCGTCAGATACGCAGACAGTAAAATCGACGCCGAGTGAACCGAGTATCTCTTTTCTTCTCGGTGAGGCGGACGCCAGAACTATCTTTTGCGGAGCTTTCATATGCGCGTTCTCATCTCTTTCCGGCAAAGATCACTGTTCGTCCCAGTTATGCCATACGTTCTGAACATCGTCGTTTTCTTCAAGATGGTCAAGAAGCTTCTGCATATTTTTTATCTGATCTTCGTCTGTAAGGGTAATGTAGTTAGAAGGAACCTGCTCCGCTTCGGCGGAAAGGAATTTATATCCCTTCTTTTCAAGCTCTTCGCAAACGTTGCTGAGTTTGTCGGGATCGGTATAGATCTCGTAAACCTCTTCCTCAACGGCGTAGTCGTCAACATCCAGATCAACAACGTCTTCCATAAGCTTTTCTTCGGAATATTCTTCTTTATCTATAACTATAACGCCTTTTTTCGTAAACTGCCAGTTTACGGAACCCGTCTGACCGAGATTTCCGCCGAACTTATCGAAATAATGGCGCACGTCAGCCGCCGTTCTGTTTCTGTTTTCGGTAACGGCTTCAACTATTACCGCGATACCTGCGGGGCCGTAACCTTCGTATGTGATCTCTTCATAGTTAAGGTTTTCGCCGTCGCCTGCGGCTTTCTTTATGCTTCTTTCAATATTGTCGTTGGGAACGTTGTTCGCTTTTGCTTTCAGAATAACGTCTTTCAGACGGCCGTTTGATTCGGGATCGGGTCCGCCCGATTTTACGGCGAGAACTATCTCTCTTCCTATTTTCGTGAAGATGCCGGCTCTCTGTTTATCCGTCTTCTCCTTTTTATGCATAATGTTTTTCCATTTGGAATGACCTGACATAAATAACCTCCGAATAATTTTAGATGGAAATATTTGAATTTAACTGTCGGCTTTGAGCCGCTATTTTTTAACGAACGTAATAAAAAGCACCGGAAGAGTCCAGATAAGATTGAAAATAAAAAGCCAGAGCGAGCCGGGTAGCGACGGATCGATGAAAAATGCCGCCGCGGTAAGAACAAGACCGAAAACGATCGAGGCTGTTTTTACAAGCACGCTTATGTTTACGGCAGCCGCAAGCTTTTTCGCTTTTCTTACGGAAGAAAGGATGCCGATGGCGTTTTTTGTCGATATCATATCCGGCAAAGCTTCCGCTTCCTCCGTCGTTTTTGACGCCTCCGATATAATGTCTCTTTCCGTTGCGTCGGGAATAAGTATCTTTGTGTTATGCAGCCCGTAAAGCTTCTGGACCGCGGTTTCTGTGATATTGCAGTCGTTTGTCATCGCTATTATCGAGAAATCTTCGCCCACCGTTTCGGCGGCATGCTTCATTTCCGGATCGGGCGCGTAGCTGAAAACGGTGTATGATACGAGCACGCCGTTTATTGCCGTATAAAGTATGCTTCTGTTTGTTGACGTGAGCGAGGCTTCCGTTTCCTGAGCAAGAGGAAGGATCTCATATGAAAGAAGCATGTTTCTGTTGCCTACAAGCACCTCGTCGCCGTAAATATGACCGAGTATCCCGTAATTTTTCATATACTGCCAGTCGTCAACTTCAGGCAGACGGCTTATATTGCAGCCTGTGGATGCGGCAAACGTTTTTGCGAACGGAGTATCCGCGCAAAGAAGAAGTGCGGCGGTAAACTCAACGGCGTCAGCCATTCTTTCTTTGTCGCGAAAACGGAACCGCTCCATTTTCGTGAATCTGCCCGGGAAAAGATCTTTGTCTGAAACAACGAGCGTTTCAACGTCGCGCATCGCGTCTACCGAGTGATAACCGAGAAGCACGCTGCCCATTTTTCTGAGCCGCTTCTGCTCAGCTATATACGGAAGAACAAACGCCATTTCGGAAGTGAACGACGATGCGGCGGCAAAGAGCGCTGCAAGTGATGCGGCAAAAGCGCCGAATCCTGAAAAAATGCCGATTATCACGGAAATAAAAAATACGGCGCCGCATACTATCGGCACAAAAAGGCGTATTTTTTCTTCCGACGGGTCGCCCGAATATGTCGTTTCAACAACATTCGGAAAATTCACTACCGGATTTACGACGCATATGCGGTCGATCAGTCTTTTTCTGAGATCGACGCTTTCTGTAGTGACAACATATGTTTTATTGTTTTTTATAAGGTTGAGATTGCTGATTATTTCGCAGATAAACAGATATTTCATAAACATTGAGATCGCAACGGAAGCGAAAATAACCGGCGTGAAAATTCTTAAAACAACGTTTTGCGGCGAGAAAAACAGCGTGAACGAATGAAAAGCCGCCGCTATGATGGCAACCGACGAAAAAGAGTCGTTTGACGGATGAAACCTGAAAATCGAAACAAGACCGTCCGCCATCTCTCTTGCGCAGAATATAAACACGATCACAGACAGCGCAAATCCGGCTATCCCGTTTACAAGCGGCGAAAGACCCACCGCAGCTAAAACTGCGGTCAGGAGAGCGGAAAACGCGGCAACGAGCGTTTTAACGAGAAACGCGTCTTTTGATGTCTGCGCTATGCTGTATTGTTCCTGAAAATAACTGTCTTTCAAAATAACAACTCCGATTTTTTCAGATTTTTACCGATCATATCTTATGTCTGTCCTGACGGACTTTTTCATACATCGCAACGCCCGCGGCAACGGAAATATTCAGCGACGTTATATTGCCCGCCATGGGAATGCTTACAAGGCGGTCGCATCTTTCTTTCACAAGCCTTGACAGCCCCGTTCCCTCATCTCCGAGAACTATTGCCGCGGCTCCCGTAAGGTCTGTGGCGTAAATATCGCTTTCAGCTTCGCCGTCCGTGCCGTATATCCAGATATTGTTTTCCTTCAGAAATTCTATGGCAGCGGAAATATTGACAACTCTTGCTATTTTCATGTATTCGCATGCACCCGCCGCCGTTTTGTATACGGTAGCCGTCAGTCCGCACGCGCCTCTTTTGGGAAGGATTATTCCGTGAACGCCCGCTGCATCCGCCGTTCTTATTATCGCGCCGAGATTTCTCGGGTCGTTTATCCCGTCTATAAGAAGAATGAACGGTTTTTCGCCTTTCTCTTCCGCGTAAGCGAGAATATCCTCCGGCTCGCAGTATGAAAAATCTGTCGTGATCGCCACAACTCCCTGATGTGAAGACGATCTCGTCATGCTGTCGAGCTTCGCTTTTTCAGCCTCAACAACGGTTATTCCGTTTTCTTTCGCCATTGCGATCACGCGGACAACAGAGCCTTCTCTTTCGCCCTTCTGCACGAACAGCTTGTCTATCGTTCTGCCCGAGCGTATAGTTTCCATTACGGAATTTCTGCCGTAAACCATGTTTTCGGCGTCTTCGTTTTTTTGTGAGTCCCTTCTGTTTTCGGAACGGACGGCTTTTGCCGGTTTATTTCTTGCGGGGTTCCTTCCCGTTGTTTTTCCTTTCGGAGCGCTGTTTTTCATATTCTGTCTCTCATCAAGGCATATTTGCCGTATTTTATCAAGTATACATTATATTATAACATACTTTTTCCGTTTTGAAAAGGGGTTTGAAGAATTTTTTGACATTTTACATAAAAAATAAACGGAAATCTGTTGATATTCAACAAAGATCCGTTGTTTCAGAATATCAGAACCGACGCAAGAAAGTATCCGAGCGCCATATTCCATAAAACATAACCGAGATTTCCGGCAAGAGAGATCGGTATGAAGCGTTTTATATCCATGCCCAGAAGACCGGCCGGTATTGAAACAAATGAGCGGAAAACCGGTATGAGCCGCGCGAGAAAAAGCCCCCACGCCCCGTGTCTGTCAAGAATATCCGTCGTTTTTTCGTATACGGAAGCGGTCTTTTTTCTTTTCATGCAAAACCGTTTTATACCGTCCGAAAAAACATATGAAACGCCGTATATGATAAGCTCCGCTATAAGTCCCGCAACGGAAATGGCGATAAGCGTTATCCAGAAATCCGAATATCCGAGCCTTGCCGTAACGCCTGCGGCAGGAAGAATGACTCCGCCCGGTATCGCCGGAATATTCAGATATTCGGTGAAAGCAAAGATCACTATCATGAATATGCCGTAATCTTCAAAAAATCTGACAGCCGACTCCACTTTCACATTTCTCTCTTCTTCATTTTTTCGGATAAAAGCGCGTTTGCAACGATAATGTCGTTTGGCGTGGTGATCTTTATGTTGCTTTCGCTGCAAAATACGGCTTTCACTTTTATGCCGAGTTTTTCAGCCATTGCGGAATCATCTGTGAAATCCTTGAATCTGTCGCGAAACTCGTTTGTTATCCTGCTGTATATCTCTCTCGAAAAGATCTGAGGCGTAACGGACATCACGGTCTCTTCTCTCGGTATGGTATTGACGATAAATCCGTTTTCAACGGTTTTTACGGTATTTGTTTGCTTTATTACCGCTGCCGCGGCGCCGTGCATATACGCCTCTTTTGCCACTCTGTCTATATCTTCGGGCAAAACAAGAGGTCTTGCTCCGTCGTGGACGGCTATAAAACCGATCTCCGGATCTGTTGCGGCAGCGCCTTTTGCGGCGGATTCCTGCCTGCATTCTCCGCCCTCCGTAACCGCAAACAGCTTTTTCAGCCCGTATTTTTCTTTCAGAAGAAGTATGTTTTCGACATTTTCTTTTTTCGTAACCACGACCGTCTGCAGCGTTTCTTCGGATCTTTCAAATGCCAAAAGCGTAAGCGCGATGCACGGTATGCCGCAGATCAGACCGTCCAGCTTGTTTTTTCCGAATCTTTCCGAATTCCCCGCAGCTGCTATTACGGCGGCGATACCTCTTTTTTCTGACAATTCAAACCCTCTTCCTGTAATTTTATAAATATTTATACTGATATTATACGGGATTTTTTTTATTTGTCAATAGTAAGTCCTTGATTTTTTCTCAAAAGTAGTGTATAATAAGTGAAAGACAGAAAAAGCGGTTTACGGCCGCGTATAAAACCGTTTGAAAAATGAAAGTATTGTTTATAGGCGATATCGTCGGAAAAGCGGGAGCGGAATATCTGAAGGCAAACATGAAAAAACTCTCGTCTCTTTATCCTGCCGATATAGTGGTAGCAAACGGCGAAAACATAAACCAGAAAAACGGGATCACTCAGTCCGAAGCGGAAGCGCTGCATTTTGCCGGAATAGACGTTATCACTCTCGGCAATCACGCGTTTCGTCAGCAGAGCGTATACGGATTTCTTGACGACTGTCCGTATATAGTCCGGCCCGCAAACTATCCCGCGGCAAGTCCGGGCAAGGGCGTTGCCGAGGTGAAAACGCCGAAAGGACCCGTTGCGGTCGCCGCTCTGGCGGGTCAGATCGATCTTGACCCCACAGACAACGCGTTTTACGCCGCGGATAAAATAATAAAGGATTACCCCGACTCGTTTATCATAATCGATTTTCACGCCGAGGCGACAAGCGAAAAAAACGCGCTCGGCTGCTATCTTGACGGACGCGTAGGCTGTGTTTTCGGGACCCATACGCATGTTCAGACCGCGGACGAACGTTTTTTGCCCGGAGGAACGGCATACATCACCGATGTGGGCATGACAGGCTCTTCCGATTCCGTGCTCGGCGCAAAGAAAAATCAGGCCGTGGCAAGGTTTCTCACCCGCGCGTTCGTTCCGCTCGAACAGGAAGACAAGGATCCCGTGATCAATGCGGTATACACTGATACAGAAAAAAAACAAATCATAAGGATTAAGCTGTGATGTTCAACAAAGAGGATCTGAAAAGGCAACTTGCCGAAATGAATCTTTTCCCGTGGGATACTGTTTTTGTTTCCGCAGGCGACATAAAAGGAGATATAGAGGGCGGGACCGAAACGGTCCTTGACGCTCTCGGCGAATATTTTTCGGACGGACTGCTTGTTTTTCCCACGCATACATATGCAACGGTAAACGGCGACCATTACATTTACGATCCCGAAACGGAACCGCCCTGCACGGGAAGAGCGGCGTATCTTTTTTTGAAGCGCGAAGGCGTATACCGTTCTCTTCACCCTACATATTCCGTTGCGGCGTCAGGCAGAAAAGCCGCCGAATACGTTAAAAGCGACGATGCCGCCGAAACGCCGTGTCCGAAAGACGGATGCATAGGACGTCTTGTTCGCGAGCACGCCAAAATACTCTGCATAGGCTGCGGAATGAAAGGCTCATCCTTCATTCGCGGCATTGAAGAGTGGGCGTGCGTTCCAAACAGGCTTTCGCCCGATTATCTTCCCGTAAAAATAAAAATGCCCGACGGCACATATGCAGACAGAAACATAAAACGCTTTTACAGCACCGCGGGGGACGTTTCGGAAAATTACGGCAAGATCGAAGAACCGCTTCTTTCAAAAGGCATCGCAAGAAAAGGCGTATTTGCCGAAAGCGAATGCCTGATCGTTGACGCAGAGCGCTGCACCGCATTCACATTAAAGCTTTTGCAGACAGAACCGTCGCTTTTTTCCGATGCAGGCGCAGTTCCCGACGAATTTTACGCAGTAAAAAAGAGCATAAAAATATCAACGTCGCTCCTTTCGTGCAACGCGGCGCGATTTGAAGACGAGGTCGCGTCCGTATCACATTCCGATTATATCCATATCGACGTTATGGACGGACATTTTGTGCCGAATATCACATTCGGTATACCCATTGCCGACGCTGTGCATAAAATAACCGATGTTCCGCTCGACGTTCATCTCATGGTCTCAAATCCCTCTATGTTCATCGAACCTTTTGCAAAGGCGGGAGCGGAGCTTATAAGCGTTCACTACGAGGTGGACGAGGATATTTCAAAACTGATAACACTTATGGAATCACTGCATGTCAGACCCACGATCGCGCTCAAACCGAAAACGCCGGTCGAAGTTGTATTTCCTTATCTGGACAGACTGTCAGCCGTTCTTATAATGACCGTTGAACCCGGATTCGGCGGACAGTCGCTGAAAGAGGAATGCCTCGAAAAAGCAAGAAAACTGCGCAGCGAGCTGAGAAGGCGCGCTCTCAGAGTTGATATAGAGGCAGACGGAGGAATCACGGCGTCGAATATCGGTCTTGTATCGTCATCGGGCGTTACGCTTGCGGTCATGGGCACATCGGTATTCCGTGAAAAAGACAGGAATGCGTTTATAGACAGGTGCAAGGGCTGAAATGGGTATTTTTACCGGCAATTTTGAAAGGATAGTTACGGAAAGGACGCTTAACATACGTAAGCTTCTTCTCGATCCTGATCGCACGGCAATAATAAATATCAACACATCGGAGGGCATTTTCCGCAAAGGCGGGCTCTGGTCTCCTCATTTTTCTTCTGCAATTCCTCAGCTTGTGCGCGTAAACGAATACCTGCTTCACTCAAGAAAGGTGTTTGCCGTTGACTATCATTCAAAAAAAAGCACGGAGCTTCGCATCTTTCCCGAACACTGCACCGAAGACGACGAATGCCAGATCCTTGCGGAGCTTGATTCTTTTGCGTCCAACGCCGAGATCGTGGTAAAAAACTGCGCAAACGCAATGTTCTGCACGGGGTTTCTGAAATGGTTCGCCGCAAACTCCGATACTCTTGACAATTACATCCTTGCCGGCGCTCTTACCGACATAGATATCATGCAGCTTGCTCTTTCACTGCGCTCGTATTTCAACGAAAGAGATCTCAAACCGAAAATAATAGTTGTCGTCAACGCATGCCGCACGTTTTCTGCGGAATCTCATAATGCTGAGGAATTTCAGACGTTTTCGACATACAATATGCTCCTTAACGGGATCACGTGCGTGAATATCTGAAAAATATCACGATTTTTGATAAAGTTATTGACTTTTCACGGAAAATGATATATAATAAAGTCAAAAGCAAATAAAACAAATAAGTAATCAATTCATTTAATATCGCTGGAGGATTTTATGGACGAAGGCAGAAAAAAAGCGCTTGATACGGCGCTTGCGCAGATAGAAAAACAATACGGCAAAGGTTCCGTAATGCTTCTCGGTCAGAATGCGGCAATGAACGTTGACTCGATATCCACAGGTTCGTTCTCGCTTGATATGGCGCTCGGTATAGGCGGCGTGCCGAAGGGCAGGATAGTTGAGATCTTCGGTCCCGAAAGCTCGGGTAAAACGACCGTTGCGCTGCATATGGTCGCGGAAAGCCAGAAAGCAGGAGGCACTGCGGCTTTTATAGACGCTGAGCACGCTCTTGACCCCGAATATGCTAAAAACCTCGGTGTTGACATCGATTCTCTGCTCGTTTCTCAGCCGGATAACGGCGAGCAGGCGCTTGAAATAACCGAAACACTTGTCCGCTCCGGCGCGATCGACATAATAATCATCGACTCCGTTGCGGCGCTCGTTCCACGCCAGGAAATAGAAGGCGATATGGGCGACTCTCATGTGGGACTTCAGGCAAGGCTGATGTCTCAGGCTCTCAGAAAGCTTGCCGGCGCAATATCGAAATCGATGTGCGTAGTCGTTTTCATAAACCAGCTCCGTGAAAAAGTGGGCGTGGTATACGGCAACCCCGAAACGACAACGGGCGGCAGAGCGCTGAAGTTTTATTCGTCAGTCCGTCTTGACGTAAGAAGAATAGAAAACCTTAAATCCGGCGGAGACGTGATAGGTTCGAGAACGCGCGTGAAGGTAGTTAAAAACAAGGTCGCGCCGCCGTTCAAGGAAGCCGAATTCGATATCCTTTACGGCAAAGGTATCTCGCGTGACGGGGAGATACTCGATATTGCGGTAAAACTGGATATTATACAAAAATCGGGCGCATGGTTCTCTTATGAAGGCACCCGTCTCGGTCAGGGCAGAGATAACTGCCGCGAGCTGATAAAAAACAATGCGGAGCTTCGCGCCGAGCTTGAAAACAAGATCACCGCAACGCTTAAAAACACGGGCGAAGACCTTTCGGAAGTAGTAAAAACAAAACCCGCCGCTTCCGCAAAGCCGTCTATAGATGTTTCCGCGGAAGATTTTGAATAATAAAGATGTTTGAAATAACCGATATTGCGCCTCAGCAGAAAGGAACACTGCTTTCGGTTTTTGTGAATAAAGAGTTTTCCTTTTCGGCAGATGCCGCATTTCTGGCTGATAACGATGTTTTTGTAGGCAGAAAGCTTGAAAAGGAAGAGCTCGAAAAGCTCAGAAAAGCGGCGGATGTGAGAAAAGCCGTCCGCCATTCCCTGTATCTTCTCGAGCACCGCGATTTTTCGAAAAAAGAGCTTGCAAAACGCCTTGAAACGAAAGGTTACGATCCTTCTGATGCAATGCAGGCTGCGGAATATATTGAAGTGCGCGGATATATCAACGATAAGCGCTATGCCGAACGGATGATAGAAAGAAAAAAAGGCAAGGCGGGCAAAAAGCAGCTGCTTTTTGAACTGAAGCGCGCGGGGATATCGGGCGATGACGCGGAAAGCGCGCTTGAAGAAACATACAGCGAGTCTGACGGAATAAACGCCGTTTTCAGAGAAATGAAAAGGATACTCAAAGGCGGTTTTCCCGAAGACAGAGCAGCGCAGAAAAAGCTTTTCAACCGTTTTATAGCGAAGGGCTTTGATTACGAGACCGTTCGCGCCGCATATGAAAAATACTGTGAAAATGAGGAATGATCCATTGACGGAAAATCCGAAAGTCGGCCTTATTGCGCTCGGCTGTGAAAAAAACAGAATAGACGCCGAAATCATGCTTGCCGCTCTTCAGCGCGAAGGCTGCGAGATCTGTGCCGATGAAGACGAGTGCGACGTTATAATAGTGCATACATGCGCATTCATAGATAAAGCAAAAGAGGAAAGCATAGAAAACAT
>JAEEJJ010000037.1 GCA_016281805.1 Clostridiales bacterium | reverse complement strand
GTTCAGATCGTTGTAAAAAACGGTTACAAGATCCCCGATGTTTCAATTGCGGTTCAAACAAACGTTAAAGATACCGTTGCTAACATGACCGGTATAAACGTGCTTAAAACTAACATCATCGTTGCGGGTGTTATTGAAGAGAAAGCGAAAACTGAATAAATGAAACGCACCGAATCTCGTGAAAGCCTGTTTCTTCTCCTTTTTGAAGCCTCATTCAGCGAAAATCCCGATCCTGAAAAAATCATTTCTCTTTCTGCTGAGAATATGGGACACGAAACGGATGAATATTGTGAAAAGGCATTTTCGGATATTATTGAACATATAGAAGAGATCGACAGCGAAATCAAACCGTTTCTTGTTGCGAGAACTATTGACAGACTTTCAAAAACCGCTCTTGCAGCATTGAGGATCGCTGTTTATGAGATCAATAATTCAGAAGATGTTCCTTCCTCGGTCGCCATAAACGAAGCGGTTAAGCTTGTGAAAAAATATGATGTGGATAATGCTGCGGCTCAGTATATAAACGGAGTTTTAGGCTCATATGTCAAATGCCGTGAGCAGTGATTTCTGTGCGCTCGGCATAGATACGAGCAATTATACCACATCTGCCGCAGCTGTGATGACAGACGGCACTTGCAAAAGCGAAAAACAGCTTTTACCTGTTGCGCCGGGAACACTCGGACTGAGACAGAGCGATGCTGTTTTTTCTCACGTCAAACAGTTTGCGGATGTTTTTTCACGCCTCAGAATCGCTGAAGCGGATATACGTGCGATAGGCGTATCGTCGCGCCCGAGAAATATTGACGGCAGTTATATGCCGTGTTTTATGTACGGCGTTTCAGTCGCCGAAACTCTCGCATCGGCACTCGGTGTTCCGGTATACCGCTTTTCCCATCAGCAGGGGCATATTGCCGCGGCTGTTTTCTCGTCGCATTGCGAACATCTGCTTTCCGCACCCTTTATGTGCTTTCACGCATCCGGCGGCACGACCGAATTGCTGCACGTAAACGGAATGGAAAATATCAACATAGCCGCATCCGCAGGCGATATCAGCGTCGGACAGCTTATAGACAGGGCAGGCGTCATGCTTGGTCTTCCGTTTCCGGCGGGACCTGCGCTTGAAAAACTTGCGGCAGGCGGGACCCTTCCGGAAAAGCCTGTGATTAAAATCAAAGATGGCCGTTGCGCTCTTTCGGGCTTTGAAAACAAGGCAAAAACAATGCTTGAAAAAGGCGTTGCTCCCGAAAATATCGCTTTTTATATCATCGAAACCGTTGCGCTTACCGTAAAAAAACTGTGCGACGATTACAATCCCGATAACCTTCCGGTTCTTTTTGTCGGCGGAGTTATGTCGAACGAAAGGATAAAACGTATTCTTTCCGGCAACAACAGATTTTTTGCCGAACCGCGCTTTTCATCTGACAATGCCGCGGGGATAGCATACCTTGCTCTCAATAAATATCTCTCCGCCGCAGATCAATAAAACAGAAAGGTATAGTATGCTTAAATCCGCAATTACCGTATCTCAGCTGAATTTTTACGTCAGATCTCTGATCGATTCCGATGAGATCCTTCGATCCGTTCTTGTCAGAGGCGAAATATCCGATTTTTCTCTTTACAGAAAAAGCGGACATATGTATTTTACTCTGAAAGACGGACAGTCGTCCGTGAAAGCCGTAATGTTTCGTTCTGACGCAATGAAACTCGCGTTTATGCCCGAAGACGGTATGAACGTTATTCTTGCGGCGCGCGTTTCCGTTTTTGAGCGTGACGGTGTTTATCAGCTTTATGTTACCGATATAATTCCGGACGGAATAGGCGCTCAGACAGCGGCATTTTTACAGCTGAAAGAAAAGCTTGAAAAAGAGGGACTTTTCGACGATGCAAAAAAACGCCCTCTTCGCAGATTCCCAATGAAGATCGCGGTTGCAACATCGCCTTCCGGCGCGGCGCTTCAGGATATTTTATCCGTAACCGCAAGAAGGTGGCCGATAGCTGAAATCGAAATATTCCCCTGCGTCGTTCAGGGCGCCGATTCTGCCGCGAGCGTGATAAGAGCAGTCGAGTATTTCGGTAAGAAAAATGACGCTGATGTTATTATTATCGCAAGGGGAGGAGGGTCGTACGAAGATCTCTCTTCCTTCAACAATGAACTTCTTGCGCGCACTGTCGCGGCATGTCCGGTTCCCGTTATAAGCGCAGTCGGTCATGAAACTGATTTTACTATTCTCGATTTCGTTTCCGATATGCGTGCTCCGACGCCTTCCGCCGCAGCCGAACTTGCCGTTCCGGATATAAGAGAGATATCGGAATATATTTCGGATTTTCGATATACTTTGAAAAAAGAGCTTATTGCCGTTGAAGGGATCAACAGATCGGAACTTGAAGCCTTAAAGAACAGGCTCAACATAATGCATTATATCGAAAGCAGGGAGCTTTTGCTGGACAAAACCGAAACTTCAATGTTTTCTTCTTTCGATACTTTTTTCGAGAAAAAGAAAAACGCACTTGCTTTGTCTGTTTCCGCGCTCTCGGCGCTGGACCCTCTTTCGGTCATAAAACGCGGTTATGCCGTTGTTTATAAAGACGGAAAACCGCTTGCTTCGGCAAAAGAAGCGAAAAAAAACGACAGACTTTTTATCAAAATGAAAGACGGTGAGATCAACTGTGTCGCAGAATGAAATAAAAATGACGTTCGAACAGGCTATGAACAGAATGGAAGAGATAACCGCCCGTCTTGCCGACGGCAATCTCGGTATAGACGAATCTTTGACTCTTTACGAGGAAGGCGTGCGTCTTGCCGCTTTTTGCGATGAAAAGCTGAAAGACGTTCAGAGAAAAATAACGACTCTTCAGGAAAAAGAAAATGGATAACTTTAAGGACCAACTCGATATTTACCGTAATGCCGTAAACGATGCTCTTGATAAAGCGATCATTGAAAACGGAGAAGAGGCTGTGTCTGCCATGAGATACAGTGTCTTTGCCGGCGGAAAACGGATCCGCGGCGCCATTGTTCTCGCATTCTGCGCCATGTTCGGGGGAAAAACGGAAGCAGCGCTGCCTTTTGCGTGCGCTATTGAAATGATACATACATACTCGCTTATCTATGATGATCTGCCGTGTATGGATAACGATACTCTGAGGAGGGGAAAACCCACAAATCACGTTGTTTTCGGCGAAAGCACCGCGTTGATGGCAGGAGCGGGACTTTACGCAAGAGCTTTTGAGGTGATAACAGAAAACTCCGTTCTTACGGATTCTCAAAAACTTGAAGGTATATCCGTTCTTCTTTCGGCATCAGGTCTTAAGGGGATAATCACCGGTCAGATGCTCGATCTCAAAAACAGACCGGGACTTTCCGAAAATGATGTCATGCGAATACACGCTCTGAAAACCGGAGCTATGATAGAGGCATCGGCGATACTGGGCTGTATTGCCGCAAATACCGGAAAAACAGAGAAAGAGAAAGCAAGAAAATATGCTGAAAATATAGGCCTCGCATTTCAGATAAAAGACGATATCCTCGATGTCGAGGGCAGCGTTGAAGAACTCGGAAAAACGGTTGGAAAAGATAAAGCCGAAATGAAAACAACGTTTGTTGATATCCTCGGTATTGAAAAATCACAAAAGCAGGTCGATGCTCTTTCTGCCGCAGCAAAAAATGAACTTGCCGATATCGACGGCAGCGAATTCCTTTGCGCGCTTTCCGATTATCTCGCGGGCAGAAGATCGTAAAATAAAGGACTGACATTATGCCTGAATTCATAAAAATAATATTTTCAAATCATATTCTCAATACAGGTGTTCTTGCCTGGTTTTTTGCGCAGACCATAAAGGGTATCATTGCGTCTGTCCAAGCAAAAAAAGTTCTTATAGACAGGTTTTTCGGCTCCGGCGGAATGCCGTCAAGCCATAGTTCTCTTGTTACGTCTGTTCTTACAATGGTGTTCCTTATCTGCGGTGTCACCTCTGCAGAATTTGCCATTGCAGCTGTTTTCTGGTTCGTTACCACATACGATGCGGCAAATGTTCGTTATGCAGTCGGCGAACAGGCGAAAATAATCAATCAGATAATCCTTATCGACGAGCGCGTGGAGCGTGAAAAACTGTTTAAGGAACTTATGGGGCATACAAAAACGGAAATATTTTTCGGATGCCTTCTCGGGCTTGCGATTGCCTTGATTTACTGGGCATTATTTATACATTAAAGTATTAAATAAAAGTGAAATGTATAAGTTTTTATGCAAAACTACTTGAAAAAAGTGAATAAGTATGATATAATAAAAATTAGATGATACAGTATCCTAGTCCGATCATCAGGCTACCAGGGTGGGCCTAAAAATCCACCGAAGGGCACATCTGTGAAACTTCTTGTGCTTGCTTCTTACGCCCAGTCTGGGGTGAGTGCTGGAAGGAAGTCCTCTTACCCTCAAGTATCTGGACTTGGGACTGCCGGGCGCCCGCAACGGCATGCGCAAGCGATCCCGTCGTCCTTGGAGACCTGCTCTCGTGGCATGCAAAATATAAAAGTTACGGTTCAGGATTAAACCTGCAAGGCGGTTCGTTTCAGGGAAAACCCGAAAACGTGCTGTATGCAGTCGTAGCCTGTCTTGAGTGGATCCGGCGGATTGCGGCCGGACTGTGGACCATGGCCGTGGTTCATAGTCTTTTGCGTATGAAACCGGAGCTGCAAAAGAGACTAAGAGCTTTGTTGATCAGGTTAAGGAAAACTTCTAGGCTGAGAAATATATTTCTGCATTCAAAGGATTGCAGTACGTGCTGAGTGGCAATCAAGTCGTATATGCGGCAACGCTGTACCTCGAGCTTTAAAGGGAAACCTCCTTTGCGGCGACGGAAGGAAGCTCCCGGGGAAACCTACTTGACCTAAGACGTAAGATTTACTTTGAATGTTATCATCACTTTTTTTTGAAACTATCTGCCGCGGTTCCGTATTTCGGATTTGCGACAGATTAATTGTATTTTACTGTATGCAAAAGAAAGGACATATATGGAATCGGACGATAACCCCCGATTATCGCAGCAGGCAGAAAATAAAAATGCCGATGTGATCGGCGGGAAAGACCCTGCTGCGGAAAAAGAAAAACAGAAGTCAAAAGAAAAAGACAGAAAAAAACATATTGTAAACTGGAACTGGACGCTGAAGATACTTGCCGTAACATTTATTCTTTCTTTCGGCATGTCTTATCTTTCAGAAAGCGTTCTTGCAGATGTCAATATTGTTGTTGCATTTCTCGTTCTCATTTTCTTTATAGCCGTAGGCGTAATGTTTGATACTGTTGGGACCGCTATCATGGCGGTCGATGCAAAATCATTCAATTCCATGGCGGCAAAAAAAGTGAAAGGCGCCAAAACCGCTCTTTCACTTATAGCAAAAGCGCCCGCGGTATCTAATTTCTGTAATGACGTTATCGGCGATATCTGCGGAGTTATAAGCGGAACGACATGCTCTGTTCTTGCACTTAAGTTTGCGGAAATTTTTTCTTCCGACAGATTCCTGACTGTTTTTTTGTTTACCGCCGTTACCGCATCGCTCACAGTCGGTCTGAAAGCGATCGGCAAAAATATAGCCATCGTATTCGGCGAAAAAATAATATATGCGATTTCACGCGTAATTTGTATTTTTGTTCCGGAACGCGTTGCAGATCAGAAAAAGAAGAAATAATGCGTCTTGATATATTTGTATTCAACAATTTTTCGCTCAAAAGCAGAGAATATGCAAGAACGCTCATAAAAAACGGAGACGTTCTTGTAAACGGCATTCCCGAAACAAAAGCGGGCCGCGAAGTATGCGGCAATGAAGATATAACGGTCAATGATTCTCTTCGTTATGTCGGCAGGGGAGGCCTTAAGCTTGAACACGCCCTTAAGGTATTCGGAATTTCTGCGGAAGGACGCACCGCACTTGATATCGGCGCATCAACGGGAGGATTTACCGATTGCCTTTTGCAGAACGGCGCCGTTAAAGTGTATGCATGCGACGTAGGTCATGATCAGCTTGCCGAAAAACTGAAAAACGATAAAAGAGTCGTCGATCTTGAAGGAACGCATATCAATGCTCTTTCCACGGAAACAGTAGGAAAAGTAGAAATAATAACATGTGATGTCTCCTTTATTTCACTCAGGCACGTTTTGCCTTATCTTAAAAAATTTGCGGATACGCCGTGCGATATCATCTGTCTTTTCAAACCGCAGTTCGAATACGGAAAAAAAGTTAAAAACGGTGTCATTAAAGACGAACTCATACATAAAAGCCTTCTTGAAAATTTCATATCGTTCGCTGAAAAAGAGGGCTTTATCGTTATTAATACAGATGTTTCACCTATACTCGGCGGTGACGGAAATAAAGAATTTCTTTTGCATTTACAGCCGCAGAATGCAGATTGATTCGGGGTATTCATATGAAATTCGCAGTAATTACAAATAAAGAACGCGACAGTGATCTTTCTGTCACAAAAGAAATCGTTTCCTGCCTTTCCGCTCACGGCGCGGAGTGTGCGGTAGTATCTTCTCCTGCTGACATTTCGGCAATAATCAGCGACTGTCAGGCTGCCGTTACGGTCGGAGGAGACGGCACGATCCTTGCAATAGCAGGTATAGCCGCCAAAGAAGGATGTCCCGTGATAGGAGTAAACAAAGGCAATCTCGGGTATCTTGCAGGTCTTGAACCGGACGGTATTTCCGCTCTTTCCCGACTTGTAACGGGAGATTATACCGTAGAAAACAGAATGATGCTTAAAGCTACTGTTTCTTTCCCCGATAAAAAGTGCGATTTTTATGCGCTCAACGATATTGTCATAACTCACGATTCCGTGCTTAAACTGATCGATTTCAGCCTCTCGTGCGACGGATTCGATATTGCGCATTACCGTGCGGACGGTATTATTTTTGCGACTCCAACGGGTTCTACCGCTTATTCTCTTTCTGCAGGAGGTCCCGTGACAGATCCCGCTCTTAATGCGATCATCGTAACCCCCATTTGCGCTCACACCCTCAATGCACGTCCCGTTATTTTCAACGACGGCGCAAATCTTTCGATCATCGGTTCGCCGAGAGATAACGATCGTGTCCGCATTTACTCTGACGGAGGCGAAGGAGTCTCTCTTCCCTCCAAAACACCTGTTACCATTTCAAAATCTCCTTTTTCTCTTAAACTGATACGGTTCGATCCGAACTCGTTTTATAATATTCTTTCAAAAAAAATACATTAGGGGACAGATCAAATGAAACAAAAAAGCAGAAGACATTCAAAAATAATAGAAATCGTCCGCAATGAACAGATCGAGACCCAGGACGAACTTACCGCAAGACTAAACAGAGAAGGCTTTACCGCAACCCAGGCAACCGTATCAAGAGATATAAAAGAGCTGCAGCTTGTTAAAATTCTGACAAACGAAAACAGATACAGATACGCTCTTCCGTCCAAAACAACCCAGTCTCAGCCGCTTTTGCCGTCCAAGTTTCTCGGTATTATCCGCGAAGGCATAGTGTCTGTTGAGCAGGCGCAGAATCTTGTAGTCGTTAAATGCTATTCAGGCATGGCACAGGGCGTCTGCGCCGCGATAGACTCACTTGAACGCGACGGCGTTATCGGATCTATAGCAGGTGACGATACGATCTTTCTTGCAACAAGGGATAATACAGTTGCAGAAAATATCGTTGACAACATTAAATCAACACTCAGCATCTGATCCGCAATACTGAAAGGAATAATATGTTCACCTCTCTGCATATCGAAAACATAGCCGTCATAGAAACGGCAGATATTTCTTTTTCCGCCGGACTGAATGTTCTGACGGGCGAGACAGGCGCCGGCAAAAGTATGATAATCGACGCAATAAACATGATCACCGGTGGCAGAACAAGCAGAGACGTAATAAGGACAGGATGCAAAAAAGCCTATGTTTCGGCAACCTTCAATAATTCAGGCACCACAGTTTCCGATCTACTGAATGAATTCGGGATCGATGCCGAAGACGGGGAGCTTATTATTTCAAGAGAGATAAATTCCGACGGACGCAGTGTTGCGCGTGCAAACGGAAGGCAGATCACTGTATCAATGCTTCGCGAACTCGGTAAAAATCTAATCAATATCCACGGACAGCACGACAACATAGCTCTTTCAGATCCGTCCACACACCTTTCTTATCTCGATTCGTTTGCCGAAAACGAAACAGAAAGAAACGGATACTCTGAAAAGTATACAAAAGTTAAAAATATACAAAAACAGATCGATCTTCTTTCCGTTGACGAACGGGAAAAGGCTATGCGCACAGATATCCTCAAATATCAGATCAACGAGCTTGAGGCTGCCGCACTTACGCCGGGAGAAGACGAATTGCTTGAAAAACGCAGACTTTCCCTTGTAAACAGAGAAAAAGTCATCAACGGGTTTTACGCGGCTAAAGAAGCTCTTTGCGGAGGAGATACAAACGCAAGAGATCTTGCTTCATCTGCCGTAAACGAGCTTGAATATATCGCACGCTTTGATGAAGACGCCGCTTCGCTTTCGGAACGTCTTAATGATGTTTTTGCTGAACTTGACGATATTTCCGATGAGATTTCGCATTATGCGGATAACCTTGACGACGATATCTCGGAGCTTGACGGTATAGAGTCACGCCTTGACATGATAAGAGGCTTCCGCAGAAAATACGGAAGCACTGTTTCCGAAATGCTCGGATTCCTTGAAAATGCGAAAAAAGAGCTCGAAAAAATCGAGTTTTCCGACGAAAAAATAGCCATTCTTCAAAAAGAACTGGCAACGGCTCAATCCGAACTTGATAAAGCCGCAAAAAAGCTTACCGAAAGCAGAAAAAACGCTGCCGAAAAACTTGAAAAAGCAATCACGGGCGAACTTGTATTTCTTGATATGCCAAAAGTCCGTTTTTCCGTCGAGATCCAAAATAAACAGCAGGAAAAAGACGGGGCTGACAGCGTGGAATTTTTGATTTCCGCCAATATCGGCGAAGATCTCAAGCCTCTTGCGTCTATCGCATCAGGCGGCGAGCTTTCAAGAATTATGCTTGCCGTTAAAAATATCCTTTCTAAAAACGGCGCAGGGACGCTGGTTTTTGACGAAATAGATACGGGCGTCAGCGGTCGTGCCGCTCAGAAAATAGCAATTAAACTCAAACAGATGGCAAAAAAGGATCAGGTGGCCGTCGTTACGCATCTTGCTCAGATAGCAGCAAAAGCCGATACGCATTTTGTCATTTCAAAAGAAGCAAAAGACGGCAGAACATATACCAAAGTTACCCCTGTTTCGGGAGATGACAGAATAAACGAAATAGCCCGGATCATGGGCGGAGACAGCATAACTCCCGCACTTTTACAGACCGCGCGGGAAATGATCGACGATCATACAGAACAAAATTGATACATATTTTCTAAGGAGAAAAGCAATGCAAATTTATGAAGAGCTTCAAAGAAGAGGACTTATAGCTCAGGTTACCAATGAAGAAGAAATCAAAAATCTTGTGAATAACGGAAAAGCCAAATTTTATATCGGATTTGACTGCACTGCCGACAGCCTCACGGCAGGTCATTTTATGGCGCTCACGCTTATGAAACGTCTTCAGATGGCAGGCAATACTCCCATTGCTCTTATCGGCGGAGGAACGACCATGATAGGAGATCCTTCGGGAAGAACTGATATGAGAAAAATGCTTACCAGGGAAGATATCGCATACAACGCCGAATGCTTCAGAAAGCAGATGGAAAAATTTATAGAATTCGGCGAAGGCAAGGCAATGATGATAAACAATGCCGACTGGCTTCTCGAACTCAACTATATCGACCTTCTTCGTGAAGTAGGAGCATGTTTTTCAGTCAACAATATGCTTCGCGCAGAATGTTACAAGCAGCGTATGGAAAAAGGACTCTCTTTCCTCGAATTCAACTATATGATTATGCAGTCTTACGATTTCTACTACCTGTTCAAGAATTACGGCTGCAATCTTCAATTCGGCGGCGACGACCAGTGGTCCAATATGCTTGGAGGCACAGAGCTCATACGCCGTAAACTCGGTCAGGATGCAAATGCCATGACTATAACTCTGCTCACAGACTCTCAGGGCAAAAAAATGGGAAAAACCGCAGGCAATGCCGTATGGCTCGATCCGAAAAAAACATCGCCTTACGATTTTTATCAGTATTGGAGAAATGTGGATGATGCCGATGTTATGAAATGTCTTCGCATGCTCACCTTCCTCCCTATAGAGCAGATAGACGATATGGCAACATGGCCGGATGAAAAGATTAATTTGAAAAAAGAAATACTTGCATTTGAGCTCACAAGCCTTGTTCACGGAGAAAAGGAAGCGCTCAATGCGCAGCAGACCGCAAAAGCCCTCTTTTCGGGCAATGCTGGAGCATCCGCGCCTTCGGTTGAACTTACATCAGCCGATTTCAATGATGAAGGCCGTATTACCATAGCGGATCTTCTTGTAAAAACAAAGCAAGCTCCGTCGAAAGGCGAGGCAAGGCGCCTTGTTGACCAAAAAGGCATATTCGTTGCCGATAAACTTGTTGAAAGCGCCACCATGTCATTCACAAAAGACGAGATAAACGGCGAAATAGTCAGAAAAGGCAAAAAATCTTTTATCAAGATCAAAGTTTTATAAAATACTGAGCAAAAGGTAGCATCTATGAAAAAAGAACTGGAAAAAAATTACAATCCGCGCGACGTTGAAGACCGTATATATGATTTTTGGGTCAGCAACGGTTATTTCAGAGCCAATGTAAACAAAAATAAAAAACCGTTCACAATCGTTATTCCGCCGCCAAATGTTACGGGACAGCTGCACATGGGGCATGCGTTCGACGAAACATTGCAGGATATCCTCACACGTTATAAACGTATGTGCGGCTATGAAGCGCTCTGGCTTCCCGGAACGGATCATGCAGGAATAGCAACGCAGATCAAAGTTGAAGAGTTCCTTCGCAAAAATGAGGGACTTACGCGTTATGATCTGGGCAGAGAAAAATTTCTTGAAAGAGTGTGGGCGTGGAAGGATCAGTACGGCAGCAGGATCATCAATCAGCTGAAAAAACTCGGTTCTTCATGCGACTGGTCAAGAGAAAGATTCACAATGGATGAAGGCTGCTCAAAGGCAGTCAAAGAAGTTTTTGTAAATCTTTACAACAAAGGACTCATTTACAGAGGACACAGAATCATAAACTGGTGTCCTCACTGCAAAACAGCTCTTTCCGATGCCGAGGTCGAATATGAGGAACAGGGAGGACACTTCTGGCATATCCGTTACCCCGTCAAAGGTTCTGAAAACGAATATGTCGTTATTGCCACCACAAGACCCGAAACACTGCTCGGCGATACTGCCGTAGCGGTCAATCCCGACGATAAAAGATACACCCATCTTGTCGGTAAAACGCTTATTCTTCCTCTTGTCGGAAGAGAAATTCCCGTTATTGCCGATGAATATGTAGATAAAGAATTCGGAACCGGATGCGTAAAGATCACACCTGCGCACGACCCGAACGACTTCCTTGTCGGTCAGCGTCACGGACTTGAGCAGATCCGTGTTATGAACGACGACGCAACTATCAACTCAAACGGCGGTGTTTATGAAGGACTCGACCGTTACGATGCAAGAAAACGCATCGTTGATGACCTTGAAAAAGCAGGGCTCCTTGTAAAGATAGAAGAGCATTCTCATAATGTGGGTCAGTGCTACCGCTGCGGCACTACCGTTGAACCGCTCACATCAGATCAGTGGTTTGTTAAGATGGAGCCGCTTGCAAAACCTGCAAAAGAGGTCGTAGCAAATAAAACAATAAAATTCCACCCCGAACGTCTTGAAAAAATATATATGAACTGGATGGATAACGTCCACGACTGGTGCATCTCCCGTCAACTCTGGTGGGGACACAGAATTCCTGCATATTACTGCGACAAATGCGGTGAAATGGTAGTTTCAAAAACAGATGTCGATGTATGCCCGAAGTGCGGAGCGAAGATGAGACAGGACGAAGACGTTCTTGACACATGGTTCTCTTCGGCGCTCTGGCCTTTCTCAACGCTCGGCTGGCCTGAAAAAACAGAAGATCTCGAATACTTCTATCCCACATCCGTTCTTGT
>JAEEJJ010000036.1 GCA_016281805.1 Clostridiales bacterium | reverse complement strand
GGGGCTCATCATCAGGGCGTTCTGACTGCCGAGATCGTCCGAAAAGCTGTAGCCGTCAGGTTTTATAAGTTCAATAGCACGTTCAAGAAGTTTCAGTTCCGTTTCACAGACGAGTTCATGCAGCTTATGGACATTTTCGGGCTCCTCGTAATAATCCGCAAGGAGGTTTTCCATTCCGCGGAAATTCCATATACGTTCGAACATGAGACTCCAGTGGTGAATAAGGATATATCTGCCCTCCGCACGCGCTTTTTCAGCCTGTTCTATCTGCCTGTCCCAGAGACCGGGAGCATCGACATTCGGCGGATTTGCGACAAGTTCGTCGATATAGCTCCAGTCGGGCAGGCGGATCGTAGCGTCGTTGCCTTTGAAAGAATTAGAGTCAACATCTGGAAGATGCCAGCAGAAACCGTCCTCGGTTTTTGTAAATGACGGCGTCGGAAAACCGATACAGCAAACATCCTCGGGATATATTGAAAATTCGGAAAGACGGTCGCCGTATTGTTCATAAAGTCCTTCTCCCCACCATTTGGTGAAAACCATCGGTATCCTTGACGGCGTGCCGAACTCTATTGCTTTAATTACCTCTTCCCGAGGCAGCGGATCAATTATATAAGCCATTTTTTTTTCTTCTTTCGGAAATAATATTTATAATAATCAGCCCGGAAATTCTTCCGCGCGTATTTTTTTATCGATCTCAATAAGTTCTTCGATTGAAGGATCGCTTTTTACAGCGTATTTGCCGAGCATTTTTTCAACAAAATCAGTTATTCGCAAAAACGGAATGCGGTTTGAAAGAAAAGCATCAACGGCTATTTCGTTAGACGCATTCAGAACCGCGCCCGAACTGCCCCCGTTGCGCAGGACCTCTCTGCATAAGATCGGCGCACGGAATGTGTCGAGATCCGGTTTTGCAAAAGTAAGCGGCGGAAGTGACGTAAAATCCGTAGCATCAACCGGAGATACATTACGTTCGGGATATGTAAGCGCATATTGAATAGCTATGCGCATATCCGGATACGACATCTGAGCAAGAACGGAAGAGTCGTTAAACTCTATCATGGAATGAATAATGCTTTCTCTGTGAATAACGATATCTATTTTTTCTTCTGAAATATCAAAAAGATGCGCCGCTTCAATTATCTCAAAGCCCTTATTCATAAGGGTAGCACAGTCTACGGTGATCTTTTTCCCCATTTTCCATGTAGGGTGCAAAAGAGCGTCTGCGGCGGTGACGTTTGAAAGGTCTTTTTTCGTTTTTCCGTAAAATGCGCCGCCCGAAGCGGTGAGAATAAGTCTTCTTATTTTTGACGGAATTGTCTGAATATCAATGTCTGTCGGACAAATTCCGTTAAGGCACTGAAAAACAGCGGAATGTTCGCTGTCTACGGGTATTATTTCAGCGCCGTGGTTTTTGCACAGTCTTTTTATTTCATCTCCCGCAACAACAAGGCTTTCTTTGTTTGCAAGAGCGATCCTCATACCTTTTTTGGCAGCCGCAACTGTCGGCCGCAAGCCGGCAACGCCTACGATGCCGTTTACACAGATATCGCTTTCGGTTTCTTCAAAAATGCGCAAAACGCCTTCTTCTCCCGAAAAAACGGGAATATGAAGGTCAGAGATCATGCCTTTAAGTCTGTTTGCGGCATCCTCATCACTCATCGCAACGGCCTGAGGCATAAATTTGCGTATCTGTTTTTCAAACAGCGTGTAATTCCTTCCGGCACACATTGCTGAAACGGATAAACCGAGATTCTCAATGCAGTCAAGCGCCTGCACTCCTATCGAACCTGTTGAGCCTAAAACAATAATACCCATAGCAATTCACCCTCTGCCCTATCACTGAAAGATCGGCAAAATCGAAAGAACTATATAAATAAAAGGCGCAACAAAAAGAATGGAGTCAAAACGGTCCATAATGCCTCCGTGACCCGGAATTATGCTGCCGAAATCCTTTACGCCGAAGCTCCTCTTAATAACTGAAGCGAAAAGATCGCCGAGTATGGCGCAAATACTTCCGAAAAGTCCGCAAACGCATGCAACGGGATAATTCACCGTAAATTCTTCAATAAGAATATCGCATATATATGATACGAAGATAACAGCTGAAAAAGAAGAAAGAACGGAGCCTATCATACCCTCAACAGTCTTTTTCGGGCTGATTTTCGGCGTTACCTGATTTCTGCCGTAAAGACCGCCGAAGAGATATCCTCCCGTATCAGAGCCCCATGCGCACATAAAGACAATCAGGATATTGAAAACTCCTCCGGGAAGATTGTAACTGTATATAATGGTAGAGAAAAAGCACGGGATAATAACCGTCATCAGAAAAACGAAACTGAGATGTTCGAGTGAGAATTTATCTTTCGATGCGAGCATTGTAATGAAAACAATGAGTATATACGCAAAGATAGCCGTAACGATCGCCGTGCTTACATGAGCATATGCAGCAGGGAAATGCACCATTATCGGAGCGATAAACGGAACAATGATCGCCAGCATTATACTGAGCCACATAAGTGCTTTTGACTCAACATATTTTGTTACGATAAGCGTTTCATATAATGCCGCGGCGCTTAAAAGAGCGACTGCGGCGTTGAGAACGAACGGGATATGCGCAAGAAACATAAATACCGCAAAAAATGCAGCAATAATAATACCCGATATGATTCTTGTTTTCATTTACAGTTCACCTGACAGTTATTTTGATATGCCGCCGAATTTTCTCGTGCGTTTTGAAAACGACTCGATCGCCATTTTCAGATCATTCTCGGAAAAATCCGGCCAGAAAACGGGAGTTGCGTAAAATTCCGCGTATGCGCTTTGCCATAAAAGGAAGTTGGAAAGGCGCATTTCCCCCGCAGTCCTGATAATAAGGTCCGGATCAGGAACATCCGGCGCATAAAGATTTTCGGAAATACTTTGCTCCGAAACCGTTTTTCCGGGATTTTCGGATATAAAACGGTTTACGGCGTTAACTATCTCATTTCTGCCTCCGTAGTTGAGGGCGATGCAGACAGTAAGCCGTATTTCTTTATCGGAATTGATATTTTCGATATCGGAAATCGATTTTCTTCGTTTTTCGGAAAAATAGGAAAGATCTCCGACGAAACGGATGCGGACGTTTTCATATGTTTTTGTTTCGCCGTTTTTTATACGGCGAAATATGTCGTCGGCATACCTGTCAAAAAGCAGCATCAGTGCATCTATTTCGTCTTTC
This sequence comes from Clostridiales bacterium, assembly GCA_016281805.1. Taxonomy (GTDB): domain Bacteria; phylum Bacillota; class Clostridia; order Oscillospirales; family UBA644; genus HGM12619. The sequence goes on along the minus strand of JAEEJJ010000036.1, from coordinate 2,975 downwards.
GGTCTCGACTTGTTTTCGGTGGAAAACGCATAGAAGGTGGCGTAACGGATTCCGAGGTCGCGGCAGGACTCAACAATGTTTTCAAATGTCCTTGCTCCCGCCTCATGACCGAATTTTCTCGGCATTCCTTTTGCCGTTGCCCACCTTCCGTTTCCGTCCATGATAAAGCCGATATGCGTGGGGATATCGGAAATATCCGTCATATCTCCATGATCTCCGCTTCTTTTTTCTTAGCTATCGCATCGATATCTTTGCAATATTTATCGGTAGCTTCCTGAATATCTTTTTCGCAGATCTTCAGATCGTCTTCGGTAATTTCGCTCTTTTTCTTCTGAGCCTTGAATTCTTCAATCGCATCTCTTCTTACTGAACGAACTGCGACTTTGGCGTTTTCCGCCTCTTTCTGTATCTGTTTGCATAAATCGCGGCGGCGTTCTTCGGTAAGCGGAGGGAAATTGAGTCTTATAAGTTTACCGTCGTTTTGCGGATTGATACCGATATCGGATGCAAGAATGGCTTTTTCTATTTCTTTAAGTACGGTTGAGTCATATGGTTGGATAACAAGCACACGTGCTTCCTGAACCGAAACACTTGCAAGCTGATTTATTTTTGTGGGTGCACCGTAGTAATCGACAGTCAGCTTATCGAGAACGACCGGATTTGCGCGGCCTGCTCTGATCGAAGAGAATTCATATTCGAGCGCTGCTATTGCTTTGTTAAATTTTGCTTCTGTTTCTTTGTATTGCGGTTTCATTATACATTCTCCCTTTCTTAATTTTTTGTGATTACTGTTCCTATATGTTCGCCCTTTATCGCTTTTACGATGTTTTCGCCGTTGCCGAGTTCAAAAAGAAGAACAGGCATATTGTTGTCTTTGCAGAGAGCAGTTGCGGTAGTATCGATAACGGAAAGTTCTTTTGTAAGAACATCCATATACGATATTTTATCAAAACGTTTCGCATCGGGGTATTTATTGGGGTCTTTATCGTATACTCCGTCAACATTTTTTGCAAGAAGCGCGATATCTGCGCTTATTTCAACTGCGCGCATCGCCGCCGCAGTATCTGTTGTGAAAAACGGGTTGCCCGTTCCGCATCCGAAAATAACTATTCTGCCTGCTTCGAGATGATTTACGGCTCTGTCGCGAATATACGGTTCTGCGAACTGCTGCATATCGATCGCTGCAAGAACACGGGCGTCAACTCCGATTTTAATAAATGTATCCTGCAAAGCAAGACAATTCATCATGGTGGCAAGCATACCCATATGGTCTGCCCTTGTCTGATCCATATCGTTTCCGTTGCGGCCGCGCCAGAAGTTGCCGGCGCCAACGACTATTGCTATCTGAACGCCCATTTCAAGGCAGGCTTTGATCTTTTCGCAAACGCCTCTGGCTATTTCAAAATCGATTCCGTGGTCAAGTTTGCCCTCGAGAGCTTCGCCGCTTATTTTTATGAGCACACGTTTGTATTTTGTCATATCAAATTCTCCGTTTCGTTCAGATAAGCTCGTATTTTTCAAAAATTTCAGCTATTTCTTTTTCATCTCTGGGATCTTTTATCGAAACATCCTTATAGAGCGACCAGTATTCGTTGTGAGCAACGATCGAACCGTCGGGTTTGCGACCGATTTCGCCGAGTGTTTCACATTCAAGGAAACAGTTGTTTGTGAATGTTTCGAACGAACATCCATTGTCGGGATATTCGCCTTCGTCATAATGGTTGAAGCTTTTAACAAACATCTGATTTTTATTGATATAAGCTGTTACACCGTAACGAAGGTCAAAGCCGAGTTTGAATTTTTTATCTGTCGAATCTGAGCAGAGGGAAACGAATTTGTTGCCCATATAAAGTCTGTGGTCGGAAAAATCCGTATACGGCCATGCTCTGAGAGTTCTGTTCGGAAGAAGATCAGTATCGTTTGTGTTGAAGGGTATAAGCTCTACTCCGCCTTTATCGAGGACCGTCAGCGCCCAGATAGCGTATGTTTGAGGTTCACCGCTGCAGTTTTCGATCATATGTGTAATATTAACGCCAGTTCCTTCATCGTCAAGAGTAACAACGGTAGAAAAGAGAAGACCCGTAACTTCCTGAACATCGCATGTAAAAATCGCGGAATTTTCGTCGGTATCGTATGAAACGGGGTTATTATCGGGGAAATATGTTTCGGTATATTCCGGAGATATCCAAAGTCTGTGTCCGCCGTAAAGATACCATTTGGCATTTGCGCCGAACATTTCCTTAATGTCTTCCTTTTCGTATGTATTCACCCTGTCAAGATCTTCGTAGAGCATATTGTCTCCGCCGCAAAAACCGTAGCGGATTATACGCGGACCGATATCGAGGGTTACGAGAAGATCCACGCAGCCGTTCGAGATTTCGAGACAGTTGCCGTAATTTTTGTAGGATTTTTCTTTGAAAGTAACCATGATTTATTTACCTCATTTCATTATTATTACTGTAAACAATATTTTTCATATTATACCGCAGAGTCTGAGTTCATCCGTTCTCTTTTTCGGAAAAGCAAACGGATGCGAACCGAATGTTCCGTGAAAATCGGAACCGCAGGTCTTAAGAAGTCCTCTGCAGTCACAGACTTTTTCGCAAACTTCGGTGATTTCATCGGAATGCTCGGGATAAAAGCATTCTATCCCGTCTGCGCCGTAAGAGACAAATCTTTCCAGTTCCGATATGAACAGCTGAGGATCATCGAAAGGTATCGAAACACCCGGATGTGCGATAACGGCAATTCCGTTTGCTGAATGTATTTTTTCGACTGTTGTTTTTACCGACGGAAAATCTGCCGTATCATATCCGCAACCGTATTTGTTGTAAAAAGATGCGCCTTCGTGCAGAGTTGAAGTAACGCCCTTATATACGAAATAATGAAGAGCCTTCCATCCTCCGCCCGATCTGTCGTATTCAAATTCGTTGAATTCGCTGACGCTGACGTTGATACCCGACTGTTCCATTTTC
>JAEEJJ010000003.1 GCA_016281805.1 Clostridiales bacterium | reverse complement strand
TTTACGCGTTCCTGCTGCATCGTGTCGCGGTCGCGGACGGTCACGCAGCCGTCGGTTTCCGAGTCGAAGTCGTAAGTGAGGCAGAAAGGCGTGCCGATCTCGTCAAAACGTCTGTATCTCTTGCCGATAGAGCCGGCGTCGTCGTATTCGATATTGAAATATTTCGACAGCGAAGCGAATACTTTTTCCGCGCCGTCGCCGAGCTTCTTTGAAAGCGGCAGAACGGCTGCTTTTACGGGCGCGAGGGCGGGATGCAAATGAAGCACCGTGCGAACGTCCGGTTTTTCGGGGTCAGAAGAAATATTTTCCTCGTCATACGCGTCGCAAAGGAACGCGAGCATAACTCTGTCTGCGCCGAGAGACGGTTCGATAACGTAGGGAATATATCTCTCGTTTGATTCCTGATCGAAATATTCGAGCGATTCGCCTGACTCTTTCGAATGCGCGGTAAGGTCGAAATCAGTTCTGTCCGCAATGCCCCAAAGCTCGCCCCAGCCGAACGGGAAGAGGAACTCAAAGTCGGTAGTTGCCCTTGAATAATGCGAAAGCTCCTCTTTTTCATGGTCGCGAAGACGGAGATTTTCTTCCGTCATGCCCAGATCGAGCAGGAAACTGCGGCACTGCGAGCGCCAGTAGTCGAACCATTCGAGGTCTGTGCCCGGTTTGCAGAAAAATTCAAGCTCCATCTGTTCGAATTCACGCGTTCTGAACGTAAAATTGCCGGGTGTGATCTCGTTTCTGAACGATTTGCCTATCTGACCTACGCCGAACGGGATCTTTCTTCTCGTTGTGCGCTGAATGTTTTTGAAATTTACGAATATGCCCTGCGCCGTTTCGGGACGGAGGTAAATTTCTGTCGAAGAGTCTTCCGTAACGCCCTGAAACGTTTTGAACATCATATTGAATTTTCTTATTTCCGTAAACTCGCTCTTGCCGCATCCGGGACAGGGGATGGAATGCTCGCGGATATATTCCGTCATCTGCTCGTTCGTAAGCGCTTCAACAGTCATCGAAATGCCGTGCTCAGCGTTCCAGTCTTCTATAAGCTTGTCGGCTCTGTGGCGCATTTTGCACGCCTTGCAGTCGATAAGAGGATCGTTGAAGTTTACAACGTGTCCTGAAGCTACCCATACTCTCGGGTTCATGAGTATCGCCGAGTCAAGACCGACGTTATGCGGCGACTCCTGCACAAATCTCTTCCACCATGCTTTTTTTACGTTGTTTTTCATTTCAACGCCGAGCGGACCGTAGTCCCACGCGTTTGCAAGACCGCCGTATATTTCCGAACCGGCATATACAAAGCCCCTGTTTTTGCAGAGAGCAACGATCTTTTCCATTGTTTTTTCTGTGCTTTTCATATTTTCATTTCCCTTACGGTTAAAATTATTCTTTGTTTTCGCTGTTTTCTGCAGTTTCTTCGGCGGTGCCTTCGCTGATCTCATCGTCGGGCTCGTCTTCCGCTTCTTCGACCGCTTCGGTGATTTGCGTAACTTCTCCGTCGTCATCCGCGGCGTTGATTATCGCGGTGGCGATAACTTTTGTTTCGCCGTTTATGCGCATTACGTGAACGCCTGACGACGCTCTGCCGTATACCGGTATATCCGCAATATGCACGCGTATGATTATGCCGTCCGAAGAGATTATGACCATATCGTCATCGTCGTTTACGCTGCGAACGCTTGTGAGAGCGCCTGTTTTTTCGCTGATCTTATGAACGCGAACGCCTTTGCCGCCGCGGCTCTGAGCGTTGAACGCATCAAACGACGTTCTCTTGCCGTAGCCGTTTTCCGTTACGGTCACAAGAGTCTGTCCCTCTTTTACAACAGCTGCGCCTACGACCTTTTCGCCTTCGCCGAGCTTTACAACTCTTACGCCGCGCGCCGTTCTGCCCATTACGCGCACGTCGTTTTCGGAATATCTTATCGCCATGCCTGCGCTTGTGGCAACGATGATATCCCTTTCGCCGTCTGTAAGACGGACTGTAACGAGCATATCGCCCTCGTCAAGGTCTACCGCGTTAAGGCCCGCCTTGCGGATATTCCTGAAATCGCTGACTCTGCAGCGCTTTGAAATACCGTATTGCGTTATCATCGTGAAATATCCGTCTTCATCAAGCCGCTTCATGGGTATCATTGCCGTTACTTTTTCGCCGTCTGACAGCTGAAGGAGATTTACGATGTTCATACCCTTTGCCTGACGGTTCGATTCGGGTATTTCGTAGCCTTTAAGACTGTAAACTCTTCCGTTTGACGTGAAGAACATTATTCTGTCGTGCGTTGAACACGTGAATATCTCTTCAACAACGTCCTCTTCCCTCGTTGTGAGCGCCGTAACGCCTTTTCCGCCTCTGCGCTGAACTTTATAGTTTTCTTCCGAAAGACGTTTTATGTATCCCTTGTTTGTAAGAGTGTAAACGCACGTTTTTTCTTCGATAAGATCTTCGATATCTATTTCGTCGTCTACCTCTTCGATAGTCGTTCTTCTGTCGTCGCCGTATTTATCGCGTATTTCGGCAAGCTCGGTTTTGATTATGCCCTTCACGCGCGTTTCGGATGCGAGGATATCTCTGTAATCGGCGATCTTTGTTTCAAGATCGTTATATTCTTCAAGCAGTCTGTCTCTTTCAAGTCCCGTCAGCTGACCTAAACGCATATCAACTATACGCTGAGCCTGAATATCCGAAAAATCAAACGCATCAATGAGCGCCGCTTTCGCATCCGCGATCGTTTTGGACGCGCGGATTATTCTTATTACCTCGTCTATATGGTCAAGCGCTTTGAGCAGTCCTTCAAGGATATGCGCGCGTTCAAGAGCTTTTTTGAGATCGTATTGCGTGCGCTTTGTGATTATCTCTTCCTGATAAGATACGTAATTTTCAAGTATCTGCTTTAAATTGAGCACTTTAGGCTGCTGATCGACAAGCGCGATCATTATTGCTGAATACGTATCCTGAAGCTGAGTGTTTTTGAAAAGCTGATTGAGCACTACCTGCGCGTTCGCGTCTTTTTTCAGCTCTATTACGATAGACATACCGTTTCTGTCAGACTCGTCTCTCAGATCGTATATGCCCTCTATGCGCTTTGCGTTTACATGGTCTGCGATATCCGAAAGAAGACGGGATTTGTTTACCATATACGGCAGCTCGGTAACAACGATCCTTTCTCTGTCTCTTACCGTTTCGATCTCGGTTCTTGCGCGGACGGTGATCTTGCCTCTGCCGGTAAAGTATGCCGCGCGAAGTCCGCTTCTGCCCAGAACGATGCCGCCTGTGGGGAAATCGGGACCTTCTATATACTGCAAAAGTCCCTCAATACCTATCTGCGGATCGTCAAGCAATGCGATAGTTGCGTTTATTACCTCACGAAGATTGTGCGGAGGGATAGACGTTGCCATACCTACCGCGATACCGGTCGCCCCGTTTACGAGCAGCTGCGGAAAGCGCGTAGGCAATACCGTAGGTTCGTTGTTTCTGCCGTCGTAGCTCGGCGTAAACGTAACCGTTTCTTTTTCTATATCACGCACAAGCTCGGTCGCCATCCTGGACATTCTTGCCTCTGTGTAACGCTGTGCGGCTGGCGGGTCTCCGTCTATATTGCCGAAGTTTCCCTGACCCTGAACGAGCGGATAGCGCAGCGAAAACGGCTGAGCCATGCGCACAAGAGCGTCGTATATGGAAGCGTCGCCGTGCGGATGGTATTTTGCCATAACGTCGCCGACGGTAGCTGCCGATTTATGGAAAGGCTTATCCGGCGTAAGATTGTCTTCAAACATTGTGTAGATAATTCGTCTGTGAATGGGTTTCAGACCGTCGCGCACGTCGGGGAGCGCTCTTGCAACGATAACGGACATGGCATATTCCATAAATGCCGTTTTCATTTCCTTGCGTATCTCAACGTCTATAACGTTCTGATTTTCAAACATCTCCCTTATATCGTCCGGCGGGAGCGGCGCGGAGGTTTTTGCCATAAGTAATTCTCCTGTATGTTATTTCTGCCTTATTCGATCAGATATCAAGATTTTCAACGTATTTTGCGTTTGCTTCTATAAATTCGCGTCTCGGTTCGACCTTATCGCCCATAAGAACGGTGAATATCTCGTCCGCAAGGACCGCGTCTTCAAGATTTACCTTGAGTATCGTTCTGTTTTTCGGGTTCATGGTAGTTTCCCAGAGCTGTTCGGGGTTCATTTCACCGAGACCTTTGTATCTGAATATCTTGCAGTCCTGTCCGACTTCCGCAAGCAGTTTGTCAAGCTCTTCGTCATTATTTGCGTAATAATCGTTTTTGCCCTTCGATACCTTGTAAAGCGGCGCCTGAGCGAGATATACGTGACCCTGCTCTACGAGCGGACGCATATAACGGTAAAAGAAGGTAAGAAGAAGAGTGCGGATATGCGAACCGTCAACATCGGCATCGGCCATTATTATTACTTTGCCGTAACGCAGCTTTGTGATGTCAAAATCAGCCCCTATACCGGTGCCGAGAGCAAGAATTACGGGCGACAGCTTGTCGTTTTCGTATATTTTATCAACTCTCGCCTTTTCAACGTTGAGCATTTTGCCCCAAAGCGGCAGAATAGCCTGAAAACGTCTTTCTCTGCCGTCTTTTGCCGAGCCCCCCGCAGAATCACCCTCGACGATATATATTTCGGTAAGTTCCGGATCTCTTTCCTGACAGTCGGCAAGCTTGCCGGGAAGCGAAGCTGATGCGAGAAGCGATTTTCTTCTTGTAAGATCTCTTGCCCTCTTTGCCGCCTCTCTCGCTCTCTGCGCCGTCATCGCCTTTTCCATAACGGTTCTTGCGATCGCGGGATTTTCTTCAAGGTATGCGGTAAGCTTATCGGTTATGAGCGCATCTACCACGCTTCTCATTTCCGAGTTGCCGAGCTTTGTTTTTGTCTGTCCTTCAAACTGCGGTTCAGGCAGTTTTACCGAAATTACCGCCGTCAGCCCCTCGCGCACGTCTTCGCCCATAAGGTTTGCGTCGGCGTCTTTGAGGAATTTATATTTTCTGCCGTAATCGTTTATAACTTTTGTAAGCGCCTGCTTGAAGCCCTGCTCGTGCATACCGCCGTCAACGGTATGGATATTGTTTGCGAAAGAAAGGATAAGCTCGTTATACGACGTGCTGTACTGAAAAGCCACTTCCGCAAGATTGTCGCCGTTTTTCGCGGCAAGATATATCGTATCGTGCAATACCTCGTTTGATTTTTTCTCGTTTATGTAGCGCACAAAGTCTTTTATGCCGCCCTCATAATGCATATCGTTCACAACAGGCTCGTCGCCGCGGTCATCCGTAAAAACGATTCTTACGCCGGCGGTTAAAAACGCCTGCTCTCTCATACGCTGCAAAAGAGTTTCATATTCGTATTCCGTCGTTTCAAATATCGACGGGTCGGCATGGAAACGGCATTTTGTGCCGTGCTTTTCGGTCGTGCCCGTTACCGCTACGGGAGCGTCGGGCTTGCCGTATTTATAGCTCTGAAAATGTATCTCTTTACCGTTGTATACCTCTACCGTAAGCCAGTCTGAAAGCGCATTTACTACCGACGCGCCCACGCCGTGAAGACCGCCTGATATCTTGTATCCGCTGCCGCCGAATTTTCCGCCGGCGTGAAGGATGGTATATACCACCTCAAGCGTTGAGATACCCATTTTCGGATGTATACCGGTTGGTATTCCGCGTCCGTCGTCTTCTACAGTAACGATATTTCCTTTTTCTATCGTAACGTAAATATTTTTGCAATAGCCCGCAAGAGCTTCGTCTATCGCATTGTCTACTATTTCGTATACAAGGTGGCACAGACCTCTTACCGAGGTCGAGCCGATATACATGCCCGGTCTTTTTCTTACCGCCTCAAGACCCTCCATTACCTGGATCTGACTTTCGTCGTAAGTCTCGCCCGCAGTCATTTCGTTATTGATTACCGATTCGGTGTTTTCCGCCATTTGATCTTTTTCCTTTCGGGATTTTCATATTTTGCCGTTATGTGTTTTTGTTTTTGCCGCCTAATATCCGCCGTCTGTTTATTGTTGCGGTGGAATACTGCGACAGATATACCGTAAATCCGTCTTCGGACCTGCAAACAACAAACGTTTTGGGTATTTCGGAAGAAACGTCTCTTATTCTGCCGCTTTTCTGCGCGGCGGTAAGATAGTCTCTCGTTATGCCCGACACGGTCGTGGTCTCTATATCAAATACCCCGACTATTTCATCTTCGTTTACAAGATAGTCGGCTCCGATATAAATATACATGTTTTTCCTTTCAGCCGATTATATTTCCGGCTTCAACATATATCTTTTTTGCTTTGTCTATTGCCGTTACGGGATCGCATGAAGTTATTATTACCTGCTTTCCCATGATTTTTCCGGTGATGTAGTTCCGTCTTTCGGCGTCAAGCTCCGAAAAAACGTCGTCAAGAAGAATAAGCGGGTATTCTCCGCGCGTATCTCCCGTAATTTCGGCCTCCGCAAGCTTGAACGACATCACGCACGACCTCTGCTGACCCTGCGAACCGTAAATTTTAACGTTTTTACCGTTCAGATACGTTTCAAAATCGTCTTTATGCGCACCTACTGACGTATAGCCGAGTTCAGCGTCTTTTTCTCTGTTTTTTTCAAGCTCCGAATAAAGTCCGTTTTCGTTTTCCGCATAAAAGGACGGAATATATTTAATCGAAAGCTCCTCTTTTCCTCCTGATATCTCATTTACGGATATTCCGGAGAAGGTCTGAAGCCTGTCAATAAAATTTTCCCTTGTTTTCGTTACGAGAAAAGATAATTTCGCAAATCTTTCGTCCCAAATGTCAAGCGTGCGCGTATCTCCGGTTTTGAGAAGCGCGTTTCTTTGCTGCAGCGTGCGCGTAAAACGTGAAAGAAGAGAATAATAGACCGGTCTTAACTGACAGATCGAAATATCAGCAAACCTTCTTCTGTTTTCCGGTCCGCTTTTTATAAGCGATAACTGTTCGGGATAAAACAGCACCGAGTTGAAGCTGCCTATAAACTCCTTCGGAGCCAGTTTCGCGCCGTTCAGATAAAGCTCTCTTCTTTTTTCGGCGTCAAATCTTATCTGCGCCGTCTGCTCTCTTCCGTCTTTATCAAAAACCGCCGTGATCTCAGCTTTGCTTTCGCCGGACAGGATTATGTCTCTGTCCGACGCGCCGCGAAACGAACGGCATTCTGAAAAAAACCTTACCGCCTCTATAATATTCGTTTTTCCCTGCGCATTGTTGCCGTAAAGAATATTTACGCCGTCTTCAAAACTCACGGATGCGGATCTTATATTTCTGAAATTTTTCAGCTCAAGAGATCTTAAAATCATCTGTTATTTTGTGTTGAGCCTCATAGGAGCGATCAGAAACATAAACGAATCACCTTCAACGGGCATAAACCCGATCGGAGAAAGCGCCGAGTTGAAATTCATAAGCACCTCTTCGCTTTCGCATGCCGAAAGCACGGTGAGAAGGTTTCTGTTGTTTACGCCTATTTCAAGCGGTCCGCCGTTTGTTTCAGTGATTATCTCATCGTCAAAACTGTGTCCGTCCGGAGTTTTGCATGTAATGAATATCCTGTTTGTTTCAAGGCTTATTCTTACGGGCGCTTTCATTTTTTCATTTATGAGCACTGATGCTCTCTCTATCGCCTTTTTCAATTCTTCCGTTTTTATTTTTACCGTATACTTGAATGATTTGGGAATAAGCGTGGAATAATTGAGATAAGCGCCGTCAACAAGTCTTGAAATCATTACGGTATCGTCAAACTCAAAAACGATGTGACGGCCGGTAAGACCTATTTTTACCTCTCCGTCTTCGTTTTTCATTATTTTTATAAGTTCGTTGAGCACTCTGCCCTGGCACAAAAAAGAAATGTCCCTATCGCTTGCGTATTTTTCTTTTCTCATCGCAAAACGGAAAGAGTCTGTGCAGACAGCTTCGAGTATACCGTCGTGGATATTGAAAAAAGCTCCCGTATATACGCCTTTTACGTCACTCTGAGACACCGCGAATACGGTCTGTCTTATTACGGAATGAAGCATTTTCTGTTCAACGGTTATATATTCGCAGCCTATAGCCGAAGGTCTTTCGGGAAATGTTTCGGGATCCATAACAGGAAGGATATATTCTGTTTTTCCGCCCTTTACGGTTATGGTCTTATTGTCGTTTTCCTCAAAGTTAACGAGATCCGGTCCCATGCTTCTTATGATATCGAGGAGCATTTTAGCATCTACAGCCACTGTTCCGGGAACTGAAACTTCGCCCGTAACTGTAGTGGTGATACCGAGATCCATATCAAAACCCGAAACGGTTATATTTCCGTTTTCGGCTGCGTTTATAAGAAAACATGAAAGCACCGGAAGCGCGTTTTTTGCGGGAATGCTTCTTGAAACTATACTGAAAGTTTCATAAAGCATAGTTCTGTCGCATGAAAAATTCATAGTGTCCTCACTTTCCATCGGTTTTATCAAAAACAGATTAAGAATTATATTTTTGTAATAGTATGTAGTGTATGCTCAAACGGTGGAAAACCGCTTTTTTTCCGTCAGTAAAAAGCGATTCGCGATTTTTGACGGAGTGTGGAAAATTATTGTATTACCGCGAACAGATCCACGTCTGTGAATACTGTTGATATGCGGGATAATTTTTGTTTGAAACTGTGGATATTTTTTTCGTTATCCTGTTTTTTCTGTTGATTCGTGTTTATAATACTGTTGAAAACTCAAAGCTCTTTCACGTTTTTAATAACGGTATCTATCCGTGATTTCAATGCCGGGTTAGTTTTTATTTTTTCGTCTATTTTATGTATAGCGTGGTGGACGGTAGAATGGTCTCTGCCGTTGAATGTCTGACCTATTTCGGGAAGAGAAAGATCGGTAACTTCTCTCATAACATACATTGCGATCTGTCTTGCGAAAGTTATGGCCTCCATACGTTTTTTGCTGAGTATGTCCTCTTCCGAAACATTGAATTCGCGGCTTATTTCTTTTATTACTTTATCAAAAACCACGGGTGTCGGCTCGTTTTCGCTCGTGATATCCTTTACGGCGCTGCTTGCTACCGAGATCGACGGCGGAAGATTTGAGATAAGCTGGAACGCCATTATTTTTTTGAGAACGCCTTCTATCTGACGTATGTTGTTTTTTATCTTCATAGCGATAAAGTCTACAACGTCGTCGGGAAGATCGAGACCGTATGTTGTGGCTTTCTGTTTTATGATCGCGACCTTCAGCTCGTATTCGGGCAGATATATATCGGTTATGATACCCATTTCGAAGCGCGAGCGAAGTCTGTTTTCAAGCAGCGCTATATCTCTCGGCGGACGGTCTGAGGCGAGAACGATCTGTTTGTTTGCCTCGTAAAGGGCGTTGAAGGTATGGAAAAATTCTTCCTGAGTTGAATCCTTGTTTGCGATAAACTGAATATCGTCAACAAAAAGAACGTCTATGCTTCTGTATTTGTTTTTAAATTCGGGCATAGTTTTGTTTCTTATGTTTTCGATAAGCTCGTTCGTAAATTCCTCGCCGGTGATGTAAATGGTTTTATATGAGGGAAAATTAACGGCGATCTCGTTTCTTATCGCTTTGAGAAGGTGAGTTTTGCCAAGGCCCGTATTGCCGTAGATAAAAAGCGGGTTATACGCTTTTGCGGGATTTTTTGCAACAGCGCTGCAAGCGGCGTAAGCATGCTTGTTTGATTCTCCCACAACGAAAGTGTTGAATGTATATTCGGGATAGATAGGCTCCACAAGGCTTTCTATTTCAACTTTCGGCTTTTCGGGACGTTTCTGAGATGACGAAGGACTGCGTTCTTCGGGCGTGATAACGTTGATAGACATTTCAAACCCTACCATATCAGAAAGCACGGAATTTATCAGGTCCTTGTATTTGGACATTATAATATCTCTCTGAAACGATGAATCAACAAGAAGAACCGCGCAGAAATCGACATATGAAACGGGAATTATCGGACGGATCCAGAGATCCATCGCCTGTTTGCTTATATGTTCCGAAAGACGCTCTACGGCTGCCGCCCATAAGTTTTCAAAGGCTTTCATTAATGTAATCTCCTGTTGTATGTTAACGGCCGTCAGAAATGAGGTCGCTATAATAATATATATAATAATATAAGTCATTATAACATAAACTCGGCGATTAATCAAGTGCATTTTTCATATTCGCAATAATTTTCGAAAAAAATTTAAAAAACAAATTTTTTCTATTGACAATTCCCGTTGAATTGTATTATAATATATTGACACTCGAAATCTGCCCTTAAGACAGAAAAGAGTATATGTGAAGACCCCGGAAAAGGAGGTTCGGTAAGATGTTAAGAACATATCAGCCCAAAAAAAGGCAGAGAAGCAAGGTTCACGGATTCCGTAAAAGAATGAAAACCGCCAACGGCAGAAAAGTTCTCGCGAGAAGACGCGCGAGAGGCAGAAAACAGCTCTCGCTGTAATCGGTTACAATGAAATATACGAAATCTATCAAGGACGACAGGGTATTTCGATATCTTTACAGAAAAGGCGCGTCTGTTGCAACACCGACAGTTGTTGTATACTATCGGAAAAACAGACAGTCAATAAATCAATTGGGTCTCACAACCGCAAAAAAAATCGGAAACGCAGTGCAGAGAAACCGAGCAAGACGAGTTATGAGAGAAGCTTACAGGCTGCTTGAAGAAAAGCTCGAAAAAAACTGCGACATAGTGCTTGTTGCACGATCGAAAACCCCGTTCGTTCTGATGGATGAAGTAAAAGGCGATATGCTGCGCGCATTCGAAAAAGCGGGCATTATCGCAGAAAAACAGGAGAAAAATGAAAATCAGTCAGATCCCTGCCAGGGCTGCTGTAGCGCTGATTAAAATTTATCGGAAGAATATTTCGCCGTTTACCCCCCCGTGTTGCCGCTTTACTCCGACATGTTCGGAATATGCGATCGAAGCATTCAGGATTCACGGTTTTATCAGGGGGTCTTTTCTTGCGTTATGGAGAATTCTGCGCTGTAACCCTTTCAGCAGGGGAGGCTACGACCCAGTTCCCGAAAAATCAAGGAGAAATAAGCTGAGTAAATGGAAAGTATTTTAGATATTATTTATGTCCCCCTTGCGTGGATATTCAAACTTTGTTATATGCTTGTCAACAATTACGGACTTGCTATAATTTTATTTGCATTCATTGCCAAACTGTTAATGCTTCCGCTCGGCATAAAGGGAGAAAAAGGCAGACTGAAAATGCAGTCGGTTCAGCCGAAAGTCAACGCTCTGCAGCAAAAATACAAGGGAGACACAAAAAACCCGAAGTATTCCGAGGAACTGCAGCAGCT
>JAEEJJ010000035.1 GCA_016281805.1 Clostridiales bacterium | reverse complement strand
GTCTGTTGAAGTCATAGGCGGCTGCAACGGAAACCTCAAAGGAATATCGAGTATTCTTGTAGGCATGGATAAGGACGAGGTAATAAAAAAATTTTCGGGCATAACGTGCGGGTCGAGACCGACGTCCTGCCCCGACCAGATAGCAAAAGCGCTTTCTCAGATATAATCTTTACCATATAAATATAACGGAGGACAGAAAAAATGGACGCAAAAACATGGATAGACAGCCCGTTAGTTGATGAAAACACTAAAAAAGAGCTTGAAGCAGTAACGGATAAAGCGGAGCTTGAAGACAGATTTGCGGGACTTCTCGAGTTCGGCACAGGCGGTCTTCGCGGAACGATAGGCGCGGGAACAAGAAGGATGAACGTATATACGGTCCGTCACGCAACGCAGGCGCTTGCGGATCTTATAAATTCAAAAAATATAAAGGACGCTCACGTTGTAATCGCTCATGACAGCCGTAATTTTTCGCGCGAATTTGCGAAACAGGCGGCATGCGTGCTTGTTGCAAACGGGATAAACGTTTATCTGTTTGACGAACTACGTCCCACTCCCGAGCTTTCTTTCGCCGTAACCGACCTTTGCTGCATTGCGGGAATAGTTATAACGGCTTCCCACAATCCGAAGGAATATAACGGCTACAAGGTTTACTGGGACGACGGAGCGCAGCTTTCGCCCGAACACGCAGACGTTGTTTTTGCTCAGATGAAAAAGACGGATATGCTCGAAGGAGTAAAGACCGTATCTTTTGAAGAGGCGAAAAAGGTAATCAAGGTCCTCGACAAGGAATACGACAACAGATATCTCGAAAAAGTGCTTGAACAGCGCATAGACCCCGACCTTATAAAAAAGCAGCACGATATGTGCATAGTTTACACTCCGTTCCACGGCTCCGGTTACAGACTTGTACCCGAAGTTCTTAAAAGAGCGGGCTTTACAAATATCGTGACCGTGCCCGAGCAGATGGTCCTTGACGGCAACTTCCCCACGGTCAAATCCCCCAACCCCGAAAACCCCGAAGGATTCACGAGAGCCATTGAAATTGCAAAAGAGCATCACGCCGATCTTATCATAGGCACTGACCCCGATGCGGACAGAATGGGAATACTTGTTTCGGACGACGGAGAGTATAAGATAATCACCGGCAACCAGATAGGCTGCCTGCTTCTCGATTATATCCTGCGTTCAAGAAAGGCGCTCGGCACGCTGCCCGAAAACGCCTGCGCGGTAAAAACGATAGTTACTACCGAGCTTGCTACTAAAATTTGTGAAAAATACGGCGCTTCGATAGTAAACGTTCTTACAGGCTTCAAATTCATAGGCGAAAAGATGAATCTTTTCAAAAAGACCGGCGAGCACTCCTTCGTTTTCGGTTTTGAAGAAAGCTACGGTTTCCTTGCGGGCGATTACGCGCACGACAAAGACAGCGTTTTTGCCTCCCTGCTTATTTCGGAGGCGGCGGCATACTGCGCGGAAAAAGGACATACTCTCTGGGACGCGCTCTGCGATCTCTTCGCGGAGTTCGGCACATATTACGAAAAAACGATCAATATCCAGATGCCCGGATTTGACGGTCTTGAAAAAATGAAGAAGCTTATGTCAGCGCTCAGGGAAAATCCGATAAACGAACTTGCCGGCGTTGCCGTTGCCGAAAGAAAGGACTATATGGGCGGAATAGAAGGTCTGCCGCCGTCAAACGTGCTTTATTACACAATGGAAGACGGCAGCGTTCTCGTTATCCGTCCTTCAGGCACCGAGCCGAAAGTTAAGCTTTACGTTATGGTAAGCGACAAAACGGGAGAACTTGCAAAAGAAAAAGCGGAAAAATTCGCGAAGGCGTTCACCGCGATCACCGACTCCGCTGTCTGAAAAAACCACCTGATATTCCCTGTCTTACGGCAGGGAATTTTTATGCGGAAATCGGAAGATCCTGCCATAATCATATTGCCATACGGTTCTTTCCTTTTGCAATTAAATTATAAAAATAATAAATATATTAATCATGATAAATCCCCGTCATAAAAGACAGGGATTTTTACTATTGACGGAACGATAATAATATGTTATACTTTTTTCAACAAACAAAAAAGGATTTTTTATGGGTATATTTGACGGAATTCTTCTTGCAACGGATATGGACGGCACGCTGACGGACAGCGAAGGCAGAATAAGCGAGAAAAATGCGGAAGCGATACGGTATTTTCAGCAAAACGGCGGACTTTTCACCGTCGCTTCCGGCAGACCGCCGAGACATTTCGATAAATTCACCGATATTTTCGTTCCGAACACGTATCTTATCACTCTCAACGGCTCGATGATATATGACCGTGAAAAACGGGAGGCAGTATCGAAATATCCGCTGCCCGAAAGTGCGAAGGATGACGTGCTGAAAATAGCGGCGACCTGTGCGAAAAACTCGGATATCGGCATTCATTTCGAAAGCTTTCTTTTTTCAGCTCACGCAGGAGATATCTCGGAAAAAACGTTTTCTGACGTGAACGAGAAAATTTACGATATAATGTTTATGCAGCCGCGCGATGAAACCGAAAAACTCAGCGTTCTTATCCCCGGTCTATTTCCGTCATACAAATTTGCGCGAGGCTGGGGCGAAGGGCTTGAAATGTTTGCGCGCGAGGCGGGGAAAGGCAGCGCGCTTTGCGAAATAAAAAAGCTGACGTCTTCACGTCTTGCCGTTTCTGCGGGGAATTACGACAACGACCTTGAAATGATAATAAAAGCCGACGTAGGCTTTGCCGTTTCAAACGCATCTGAAAATCTTAAAGCTGCCGCGGACTTTATAACCGTTTCGTGCGATGAAAACGCAATACATAAAATAATAACAGAGCTTGAAAGGCGGCAAAAAAACTGATACCGTAACCGCCGCGAACGTTTTTACTCCGCCTTATGGCAGAAAAAGTCACCGCATCATTACTTATAAATGTTTTATTCCCGATTTTTAAAATAAGAAAAGACTTTGCAGCATAAAAAAAGCGAAGAGTTCTCTTCGCTTTTGATTTTTTCTGATTTTATTTTGATTTTATTCTTTTTCGTATCCGCATTCCGCGATGTCTTCGGCAAAAAAGTCAAACATATGCGTTCCTTCGTCGGTCTTGTATCTTCCTACCGAGTCGGGGCGCATTTCTATTTTCGCCAGAGGAACGCCGAGAAAGTCCGAAAGGCGTTCAAGCGTTTTTTCCTGCGAAAAGACCATATCCTCAAAGCGGACGGAAATAACGTTTTCGGGAGCGGGCGTGGCTTTCATTATTTCGCGCTGATATTTCCAGCTCACGGCGCGGTTGAAGCGCACGTCGTCGGTCTTATCGTATTTTATTCCGAAAACGGAAAGGTCGTCGGTAATATGTCCGCCTAAAATGCAGTCTCTCGGGTCTCTTACCCAGTGGATGTATTTTATATCGGGAAACATTTTCACTATCCACGGATAAACGAGCGTGGTTTCGGGTATCTTCCATCCCTTCAGCTCGTTTTCGCTTTCGAGCACGGTATGAAGATATTCTTCAATAAGAGTTGTGAATTCCTGCGTCGGGTCCATCGAAAGGACTTTTGAGAAATCCCATGCCATATTTCCCTTATATTCAACGTATTTTGCAAAAACACGGCATGCGTCATACATTTTTTCGGGGGGAAGAAGGTCTCCCGAAACATTCAGAGGCTCGCCCATAAAAAATCCGCTTGCCGAAAGCGTATGCGATATTGAGCGTGTGCCAGAGTGTCCTCTTCCGATAACTGTAACGGTCATATCATTTTCTCTCTTTCGATTTTTATCATATTACCATATTTTAATGTGTTTTTCAATACGGTTTTTGAATTTTTCGGCATTTTTTTGAATAAAACCGCATGAAAGTGCTTTTTGCTCTTGATTTTTTTGAATACGGATAGTATAATTAAGTATTATACCGCATTTTCGGAGTTGTATCTTATGAAAAACATAACATATCATAAAAGCGGGATCACACAACATCAGCGTGCGTCTCTTATGGGACAGCGCGGCTGCGTTTTGTGGTTTACGGGGCTTTCGGGTTCAGGCAAGTCCACGGTCGCGTGCGAAACGGAAAAAATGCTTTACGCCGCGGGAATAAAAACATTTCTGCTTGACGGTGACAATCTTCGGTTCGGACTCAATTCAGATCTCGGATTTTCGGAAGAAGACAGAAACGAGAATATAAGACGGATCGCGGAAACGTCGGCTCTCATGGCTCAGGCGGGGCTTACGGTGCTTGTAAGCGCGATAAGTCCGAAAGAAGATCAGAGAGAAAACGCAAGAAAGATCATCTCCTCTTTTGCCGCGTTTGTTGAGATATATGTTGACGCTCCGCTTGACGTCTGCGCAGAAAGAGACCCGAAAGGTCTTTATAAAAAGGCGTTTGAAGGGCAGATAAAGGAGTTTACGGGCGTATCGTCGCCTTACGAAGCTCCGCCGTATCCGGATATCCTGCTGAAAACAGACGAAATGACCGTTGAAGAATGCGCGAAAAAGGTTTTTGACTATCATAATTTTCTGCAAAGCGCCGCGCAAGTTGCCAAGGTGATGGTAAACACGGCTGTAGAGGCGGGCAAAAGGATACTCGAAATATATAACAAAGGTTTTTCGGTCGAATATAAATCGGATAATTCTCCGCTCACGGACGCAGACAAGGCCGCCGACAGATACATAAACGAAACGCTTGCTGAAAATTTCCCTGATTTCGCAAGACTGTCAGAAGAGACTGCAGACAGCGGGGACAGGCTTGAAAACGACTTCTGTTTTATTATCGACCCTCTTGACGGCACAAAGGAGTTTGTTTCGAAAAACGGCGAATTTACCGTAAATATAGGGCTTTCGCACTGCGGCAGAGCGATCGCGGGAGCGGTTTACATTCCCGTAACCGGCGAGATATACTACTCTTTTACCGGGCGCGGAGCATTTGCGGCAAAAGCGGAAAGCATCAAAGATATTTTTGATGAAAAAGACCGCATTTTTGTTTCAGATAAAACAGATAAGATAACGTTTATGTGCTCACGTTCTTTTCTTGACGAAAAAACGAAAGCGCTTACTGAAAAATACAAAGATAAGATCGAAAAGACCGTTCAGTGCGGCAGCAGCATAAAGGGCTGTTTTATCGCTGCGGGAAAAGCGGACTGTTATTACAGGTTTGCAGATACCTATGAGTGGGATACGTGCGCAATGCAGTCGGTGGCGGAATGCGCGGGCGGTATTTTTCTTCAGGGAGACCTGACGCCCATGAGATATAACCGCAAAGACCCGCTCAACGCAAAAGGATTTCTTATCGTAAATGCAAAGGAGAATATATGGACCATTTAGACAGGCTCGAAAACAGAAGCATACATATAC
>JAEEJJ010000034.1 GCA_016281805.1 Clostridiales bacterium | reverse complement strand
TAATTTATTATTTATATTGTATCACAAATAAAGATTTATTGCAATAGCATTATTAAATTTTGTCAGTTAAAACAAGGGATGCCCGACTTTTGCCGGACATCCCTTTATGGAGGTACTGAATGAAAAGTTTTATCTGTCCATAAATGCGTATATAGCTATTGCAAGGTCTTCTCTTGTCATTGCTGCCAGAGGATGTATATTATTTTGGCTGTCAGCATCGAAAAGTCCTGCTTCATCAGCTATCATCAGATAGGGGGCGTATCCTTCGGTAATGGAATCCGCATCTTTGTAATCTGCTTTAAAAAGACCGGTCAGAGCTGCTGTCGCTCCGTATTCGGATGCTCTTATGATCGTTTTTGCAACATCCTGTTTTCTCATGATAAGATCGGGTGATTTTTCGCCTGCGTCAACAAAACCGTAGTATACGGCTTCTCTGTAGATCGAATCGGTATAATCATCGTTTATATTTTCAACAGAGTATCTGCAACCCATTGAATTGAGCAGGAAAACTATCATATCGAGCTGCGTAAGAGTCTTTTTCGGCTCAAACGCGGTTCCGCCGAACGAAATGCCGTATGCCGCAAGTTTGTTTATTTTTTCGGGGTATCTGCATTCGTTGATATCCGAATAAACAGCGATTTCGGAGTTAATGCTGTAATCGTATTTCAGCAATTCACCGTCTTTCGCTTTGACTGCATAAGTTTTTCCGTCATTTGTAAGAACATATGCTGTTTTGAACGAGTAAACATAACTTCCGCCCCAGCCTGCGTTTATATAGGGCATGAACTCAGGCGCTTTGTCGTCAATTGCAACCGGGATCGTTATATATTGGAGCTTCGGTGTAAAGTCGGATGTAAATATTTCAAGCGCTTTTTCTGCAGAAATAATGCCGTCCGCGCTTTCAAATTCAACACCGTCCGTCCACCATTTTTCAAATGAATTGATCGTGCCGTCGATCGAGTTTACAATAACGGAAAGAGAGTTGCTTTCAAGAGGATAACCGTTTACGGTATTTGTAAAGGTGTAATTTGCGGTTGTGTTGTTGCCGTTTATATATGTGTTTGTCAATGCTGACGCACCGAATTCATTGGGAAAATTCTTTTTAAGAAATTCTTCGCCGACGCTGAGAGTATCAACTTTTCTCTTGCCGCTGTCATAATCTTTTTCGTTTACGTAAGGCATAGAGGTATAGTAGTTTTTCAGCTCGCCTGTTTTGCCGTCTGCCGTAACATACTTTCTTATATAATAGATCTGCTTGCCGTTTGATGTGTTTTCTTTGAATGCGCTGGCAGACATTCCTATCTCCGAACCTCTTGTTACACGTTTTGTAAAATAAAGAGATGTGGTTACCTCATCGGTATCGGTGTTTCTGGTGTAGCTTGAATTAGCGATTTCAAAATACTGAAGACCGAATTCAGGATATTTCTCCGTTATTTTGAGCGCTATTTTTTCGGGAGACAGAACATCCTTCATTTTTTCGATATTGTCGAGTTCTACCTGCGTCAAAGTATATGACTTCATATCGGGCTCTGCAGCAGGTGCCTCTTCCATCACTTCCATGTCATATGATGAGTTTGTTGTATTTGCAGTGCCTCTGCCGAAAACTTCTTCATAAAGCTTGTTTCTGTCTACGGTGTCACCTGTCAGCGCGTCAAAATACCAGTCGCCTGTCGGGCTGAAGCGGTATTGAAGCTGTGCTTTCGGATGAAGATGCTCCGTGTCAGATTCGTCATAAACGATATAATATTTGAGCGTGCTTTCAAATTTCCCCGAAAGTGCTTTGAAGGCGTTGCTTTCTGCATATATGGTGCTTGCGGAAGGATAACCGCCGAAATATGAATCATTGAAATCGTTTCTTGAAAAGCTGGTAACTTCAAGAGTATTCGAATCTACCGTAATACTGAGATTTATCGGAGTTTCAAGACCGTTTACTGTAAGAGTTGCATAAAAATAATAAGATGATCTTCCGAGAGGAGAGAGAATATCTTCATTGAATTGTTCGCCGATAACAAAACTTTCAGTTTCGTTTAATACTCTGCGCAAAAAACGCTTGACAGATCCAACGGCGTCTTCTCTTGATGCTTTCTGGAATTTCGGATTGTAAAATCTGTTGTATGCGCTGTAGGAATTGGACGAGTTGTTGTGATAATACTTGTTGTAGCGGATCACAGTCCCGTCTTCTGCCGCGGTAACATTTATATCGTTGTCTTCATTTGACCAGTAAAGATACCACATACGGTTCGTAACGCTGTCTGAAAAATTGCCGTTAAATGATGTGTATTCGTCACCGATACCGATAGTATTTCTTACGGAAAGCGTTATTTCCGCAAGCTTCTGGTCGATTTCGGCGCTGTCTGTAACTTCGGTCGACGGCGTTGAAACAACATGACCCGGATATACGATAGTCGTATACTCTTTGTCGGGCTCGTCGATCTCAATGATATCGTATTCAGCTTCCACAGGCTCTTCTATCAGCTGTTCGGGTTCCGCCGAAGTTGCTGCGCAAAGAGCCGAAGACATTGCAACAGCAAGCGCCGCGGCAACGATTTTTTTGTGCACTTTCATAATATCCTCCTTAAAACGTTTAAAAGAATGGTATCGAAAAAAATATTTTGCTGTTTGATTTGTTAGACGGAAACAATTAAAAAATGTTCCGTAAAATAAAAAAATTTATTGACCGCACAGTTTTTTGAAAACGGTTGACAAATTATCATCGGTGTGGTATACTCATTATTATAATACAAATGAAAGATGATTGCAATATGACGAGCAAGGAAAAATTTGTTAAATTTATGACAGAATGCGGAGTTCTGACTTTCGGAGATTTCACTCTTAAAAGCGGAAGAAAGGCTCCTTACTTTATCAATACGGGCAACTATCGCACAGGAGCTCAGCTCGCGAAACTCGGCGAATTTTACGCAGACACGATAAAAGAAAACGATCTTTGCGCAGATACTCTTTTCGGTCCCGCATATAAAGGTATACCGCTTGCGGTATGCGCGTCTCAGGCGCTTTTTTTGAAATACGGTATCGAAACGGGATATTGTTTTGACCGCAAGGAAGCAAAGGATCACGGCGAGGGCGGCGATTTTGTAGGTGCAAAACTGAAAAACGGCGATCGGATTATCATTATAGAGGATGTTATGACATCCGGCAAAGCCCTCAGGGAGGTCCTTCCGAAGCTAACCACGGCCGCTGATATCAAAATAACAGGCATGGTCATAACTGTAGACCGTATGGAAAAAGCTCTTGACAGTAATCTCAGCGCAGTTCAGTCTGCAAAACAGGACTTCGGTGTTGATGTTTACTCCATAGTTACTATCAATGATATAATCTCTTCGATCGAAAGCGGCGCCGTTCCGGGTATGGAATACCTTGACGCCATGAAAAAATATCGCGATACTTACGGCGTTGAATACTGATTGTCCCGTATTATTATGTATATTTTTTTGTGTTCACGAAAATTTTACAAAATACACCTTGACATTTCACGCTCTTTGTAATATAATATTTAGGCGATTGCGGGTGTAGTTCAGTGGTAGAACCCTAGCCTTCCAAGCTAGTTGTGCGGGTTCGATTCCCGTCACCCGCTCCATGGTCCTGTGTGAAAGCACAGGATCTTTTTTTATATAAAAATAAAGTAATGCGATAAGTTTTGTATTGCAATTTTCCATGTTATTTGTTATAATGTAAAAAAAAAGAGGATGAGGAAGGCGAAAAATGTATTCTGTTATTCACGGTATACTCTGCGACCGCAAAGGCGGAGATATTTTTACCTGTTTCGGACCGTTTCACATCTGCTTTATACTTTTTATATTCGCTCTGATTTGCGTTGTCAGCATCCTTATTAAAAATAAAAGCGCCGCAATCAGAGAAAAAACATGCGATTTTTTTATTTCCGCAGCGTTTGCTCTTTATATTGCCGACTTTTTTCTCATGCCATTTGCTTATGAAGAAATCGATATCGAAAAACTTCCGTTTCACGTTTGCACCGCAATGTGCGTGATGTGCTTTCTGAGCAGGCACGTCAAATATCTTTCTGAATTTAAGACGAATTTTGCCTTGCTCGGCTTTATATCAAATTTAGTCTACCTTATTTATCCTGCGGGCGTAATGTGGCATGCCGTCCATCCGTTTACATACCGTGTTGTTCAAACTCTTTTGTTCCACGGCGTAATGACTGCATACGGTTTTTTAACGATCGTTTTTGAAAATGGATTTTCCGTCAAAAACTTCCGTAAAGACATTGCGGTCCTTGTTGGTATGACACTGTGGGCACTTTTGGGCAATTTCCTTTACAATGGCTCCGCAGGCAGTTATTCTGCGAATTACAACTGGTTTTTTGTCACATCCGACCCGTTCGGAATTCTCGATAAAAGCGTTTCAGTCTTTATTATGCCGTTTTTAAACATCATAATATTCTTTGCGGCTGAAATGCTGGTTTATTTTATTTATTATTCGGCAAAGCGCGTGCTGTCAAAAAAAGATCATAATTAAAGGAGAGCATTATGAAAGGTGCATGTAATTTCAGCAGGGAGCTTTTGAAAAAAACAGTTCCGTCAATGTCGTTCAATGGCGGTGATATCACCGCATGGCAGAAAAGATCGAGGGAAAAGCTGATCGAACTTCTCGGAATAAATAAAATAGAAAAATGCGATCCGGCTTTGCAGATCGAATACACGCAAAAAATCGACAGTGCGACCGAAATACGCTTTAATTTTCAGAGCGAAGAGGGGTACCGCGTTCCCTGTCATCTGCTTTTGCCCGACGGAGTAAAAAATCCCCCTGTTATGATCTGCCTTCAGGGACACAGCAAGGGTATGCATGTTTCGCTGGACAGAACCGTCTATCCGGGCGAAGAAAAGGCTTCTCTTGTTGGCGGTGACCGCGATTTTGCGATGAGGGCTTTGCGTGAAGGTTTCGCGGCAATAGCATGCGAACAAAGAAATTTCGGCGAATGCGGAGGCACGGCGAACGGTCCCGCATGTTACGAGGAAAGCATGAACGCGCTTCTCATGGGAAGAACTACTATCGGTGAACGCGTGTGGGATATCATGCGACTGATAGACGTTCTTGAGTCCGATTTTTCGGACAAAACAGATATAAACTGCATATGTATTATGGGTAATTCCGGCGGTGGCACGGCAACAGCATATACAGCAGCGCTTGACAGCCGCCTCGTTCTTGCAATGCCTTCCTGCGCAGTCTGCTCATACAAAGCCTCTATCGGGGCTATGAATCACTGTTCATGCAATTATGTTCCGCATATAATGGAATATTTTGATATGGGCGATCTTATTTGTATGGCTGCTCCCACCGCCTATATACAGGTGAACGGGGATGCGGATCCCATATTTCCGATTGACGGCGCAAAAGAAGTGTTCATTCAGGGCAAAAAAGCATACGATGCGCTTGGTGTTTCAGATAAAATCGTTCATGTGATCGGAAAAGGAGATCATCGCTTTTTTGCAGATGATTCATGGCCTTTTGTCCATAAATTTACAGGCAGGTAAAAAAATGAAGATACTCTTTCTCGGAACCGGTGCCGCAGACTGGCCGGCAGAAAAACCGTCTGACGCAAAAGAACACAGAAGATTATCGTCTGCTCTCATAGACGATACATTGCTGATAGATCCCAACCAATGTGTTTTCGACGCATTGAAAGAATACGGCAAAGATCCTGCAAGAATAAAATATATTATCAATACTCACCCTCACAGCGACCACTATTGCGAAGAAACCGTAAAAGAGCTTGAGAAAAGCGGCGCGGTTTTTATTCCGTTTTACGCCGGTGAGGAAAAAAACGTCGGTAAATATACCGTAAGAGCGTATGAGGCAAATCATTCGACCGCTGATTTGCCTGTCCATTTTATTATTTCAGACGGCATCAGAACCCTTTTTTACGGACTTGACGGCGCATGGCTGTTATACGGTGAAGTTCAGGCAATAAAAAAGTATCGTCCGGATCTTGCCGTATTAGATGCTACAGTAGGGTTTATAGACGGCGACTACCGTATTTTTGAGCATAATGATCTGTATATGGTTCTTGAAATGAAAAAATCACTTGAAAAATACATAGGCACATTCTGCATAAGCCATATGGCAAGAACACTTCATCAGGATCATAAAACTCTCAGCGAAAAAATGAACGGATACGGCGTAAAAACTGCTTATGACGGAATGGAATACGAATTATGATCATATAAGAAGTCCCGAATTTATTTCGGGACTTTTACCTATTGCAAATATTTTTACGATATGTTATAATAAACAAAATAAGAGAAATAACGAGAGGAGCACAATATGAAGCTTAACTACAAACGAATTATTCTTGTTGGTATGGCGTTTTTCCTTATTTCCGCATTCTGGCAGGCATATGACGCGATAATACCGCTTATTTTAACGAATCATTTCGGACTTCCTCAAACGGTATCAGGCGTGATCATGTCTCTTGACAATATTCTTGCAGTTTTTATGCTGCCGATCTTCGGCGCGATCTCCGATAAGGTCAATTCACGTTTCGGCAGAAGAACGCCTTTTATTTTTATCGGCACGATCATTGCCGTTGCAGCTTTTTTTGCTCTTTCGTTTATCGATAATTATCAGCTTTCGCAGCTTTTGGCGGCAAATATACCCAATCTTTCCGCAGAAGCTTCCGATGAATTTATAAAACAGACAACTCTAGAATTAACGCTTTCTAATCCGATTCCGATAATAGGATTCCTTGCCACGCTTCTTGTCGTTTTGATTGCAATGGCAACATTTCGCTCTCCGGCTGTTGCGCTGATGCCGGATGTAACTGCGAAACCTCTTCGTTCAAAGGCAAATGCCGTTATCAATCTTATGGGTTCTGCAGGCGGTATAATCGTTCTTGTTCTCGGTATGGTTTTTGCCACATCCAAAAAAACATATATGCCTTATATAGGTTATGTTGCCGCAGTGTGCGCAGTTATGCTTCTCGGTTTTACGGTATTTATGCTTTTTGTGAAGGAAAAGAAATGGGCGGATGAAATGGAAAAACAGTCCGCAGAATACGGTATTGCGGAAGAAACGGAAGTATCCGAAAAGCACAAGCTTACTTCTGAAGAACGCCGTTCTCTTATCCTTATACTTGCTTCTGTTGCGCTCTGGTTTATAGGTTATAACTCAATAACAAGCAAATACTCTGTTTATGCGTCAAATATTCTCGGCTTTGACTTCAATTTAACGCTTATAGTTGCTCAGGCAGCAGCTATAATATCATATGTGCCTGTAGGCATAATTTCTTCCAGGTTCGGAAGAAAAAAGACTGTTCTTGCAGGCGTTCTTCTTCTTGCCGCTGCGTTCTTTATAGGAATATTCATTACTCCTGATATTCCGGAAATAATAATGTATCCTGTCTTTGCGCTTGCCGGAATAGGATGGGCGACGATAAATGTAAATTCGTTCCCGATGGTCGTAGAACTTGCAAAACGCGGCGATACGGGCAAATATACGGGTTACTATTATACCGCTTCAATGTCTGCACAGATCGTTGCGCCTATTCTTTCGGGTTTTCTTTATGATCTGATTGGCATGCGATTCGTATTTTTCCCTTTCGGAGTTATTTTTGTTCTCTTATCGTTTGCAACCATGCTGTTTGTGAAACACGGTGATACGACGAATATAGTAAAAAAGAGTGCTCTTGAACACTTGGATGTGGGTGACTGACGGTGATATTTGCTATTATTGCGGCAATACTGCTTTTTCTGTTTCTTTTTTATGTTTTCTTTCTTGCCAGACCGCGTTCAACAAATCCGCAAAACCCTCATGTGTTATGCGAATACGCGCACAGAGGACTGTACGGCGGCAGTATTCCCGAAAACTCTCTTGCAGCGTTTGAACGGGCGATAGAACGGAATGTCGGCATCGAGCTTGACGTTCAGTTTTCTTCCGACGGAGATGTGTTTGTTTTTCACGACAGCGATCTGAAAAGAATGACGGGTGTAAGCGGGCCTCTTTGTAAAATGACGTCTCATCAAATCGAAGAACTTCGTTTATCCGAAACAGACATGCATATACCTGAGCTCAGCGAAGTTCTTGCTCTTGTAAACGGAAAAGTCCCGATACTCGTTGAATTGAAAGGTGAAAACCTTGACACTTCTCTCTGCGATAAGATCACGCCGATTTTAAAAGAATACTCAGGGGATTATATAGTAGAGTCTTTCAATCCGTTTCTTATTCGAAAAATAAAAAAGCTTATTCCGGATGTTTTTGCAGGACAGTTGTATACAAATGTATGCAAAGAACAGAAAAAATACAATCCCATTACTTTTATGCTAACCATTATGGCTTTTAATTTCGTCTCGCGCCCCGCTTTTATATCGTATAACAAAGAATACGGAAAATCTTTCCCTGTCCGGCTTACCACAGAGTTTTTTCATGCGCATAAATTTGTCTGGACCGTAAAAGGGGAAGAGGAACTTCAATGCGCCCGTTCTCTTAAAGAACATGCCATTTTCGAGGAGGTTTTTGATACGGAAAAAACGAAAGTTTCTTCTTCGGCATATTTTGCCGGCGGATGTTTTTGGTGCATCACCCCCGATTTTAAAGAAAAAAACGGAGTCGTGGCAGTTACTGCGGGCTTTTCCGGAGGAGAAGAGAAAGACCCGAACTATCTTGATGTAAAACATCAAAAAACAGGACATCGTGAAACGGTAAAAGTCGATTATGATCCCGATACGGTATCTTTTGATGAGCTTTTTGATATTTTCCTGTTAAATGTCGATCCTTTTGATAAAGACGGTCAGTTTATCGACCGAGGCCATTCCTACACTCTTGCGGTTTATTATACAAACGAAAACGAAAAGCATATCGCCGAAAAAAAGATAACTGAACTTGAAACGGACTCGGGAAAAAGCGTTTATATAAGCGTGGAACCGTTTAAAACCTTTTATGAAGCAGGGCAGGAG
>JAEEJJ010000033.1 GCA_016281805.1 Clostridiales bacterium | reverse complement strand
CCGTTTGACGTTCCTAAAATCCGGCTTATATGGAATTCGCTCCCTTCACAGCTTGCAAGAGAAAACAAGAAGTTTCTGTACAGCGTAGTGAAAAAAAGCGCCCGCGCACGTGAATACGAAAACGCGCTGAACTGGTTGGTGAACGCGGACCTGGTAAAGAAAGTGCCCCGCATAACAAAACCCGGTATTCCTCTTTCCGCATACGAAGATCTGGAAGCGTTCAAAATATATATGGGAGATGTCGGCCTTCTGCGCAGGCACTCGAGACTCTCAAGCTCAACGTTCAGTGAGGAAAACAGGCTGTTCGAGGAATTCAAAGGAGCACTTACGGAAAATTATGTAATGGAAAGTCTTCTGAACATTCCCGATATCAGCATATATTACTGGTCGGAGACTCCGTACGAAGTGGACTTCGTAATACAGCTTGAAAACGACGTGTTCCCGGTCGAGGCAAAATCCGGAATAAACATAAAGGCTGCCAGCATAAAGAATTACGCGAAAGAATTCGCTGATCAAACGAAACTGTGCGTCCGTCTCTCACTGAGAAATCTGTCATACGATGGCAATCTTCTTAACGTTCCGCTGTATCTTGCCGATGAGCTTGAACGAATAATAAAACTGGCATTGAAACGGGGATAGTTCACCTCTTCAAAATGCTTTTCAGCGTCTATCAAACGATAGGCGCTTTTCTTTTACTCAAAAATTCATCAGAAAGGATCGAAAACATGAAAAACAGAACAATCATAGGAATCGTCTGCATCGTTCTCGCACTGATTCTGACGTTCGCCATTGCTCCGCTTGTCAATAAGATGGCGGAAAGCAGAGTGGATATCGTCCGTATGAAAAACGATGTGATCCAGGGACATCAGATCTCCGATAACGACGTGGAGACAGTAAAAGTCGGCGGATACAATCTTCCAGCAAACGTTATTCTGAAAAAAGAAAGCGTGGTCGGCAGATTTGCGACCACGGATCTTAAAGCCGGGGATTATCTGCTCCCTTCAAAACTGACAGACACGTCGGATAAGGCGGCAGACGTTTTCAGAACGCTGACGGGCGACAAACAGGCGATCAGCATCACTATCCAGACGTTCGCCGGAGGCCTTTCCGGCAAACTACAGAACGGAGATATCGTTCAGCTTGTAGTTTTTGAAAACGCGCAGACGAAGGCTCATATCCCCGCAGAGCTCACTTACGTCAAGGTCATCACTACTACCACGGCAAACGGCGCGGACAAAGACGAACTGACTGTAAATGAGGACGGCACATATGAACTGCCGTCCACAGTCACTCTGCTTGTGAATCAGGCTCAGGCAAAACTGCTTGTCGAGTATGAGAACAAAGGCAGGATCCACGCGGATCTCGTTTACAGGGGAGACGAAGCCACAGCTCAGAAGTTTCTTGACGCGCAGGACGACTATTTCAGATATCTCGAAGAGCATCCCGAAACCGATCAGCCCGGAGAGGAAACAGATGAAACCGGCGAAGGCTTTGACATAGTGAGGCACGCCAACGACATCATAAACGGTAATGTTCCCGCGTATATTCCCGGACAGGAGAGTGACGGCAATGAGTAAGACTATAGCCGTCTGGGGTTCGCCGAACTCCGGCAAAACGACGTTTGCAACCAAACTTGCGCAGACGATCTACGACAAGTATCAGGCGACCGTCATTGTCCTTTATGCCGACAACGAAACGCCGGCTCTTCCGGTCATATTTCCAAACTACAGAAAGGAAGATATGTTCTCAGTCGGCGCAGTTCTCGCGAAAACAGAGATCACACAGGAGGATGTAATAAAACAGCTTGTAACGGTAAAGCAGAGGCAGAATTTCGGTTTCTTAGGCTTCACAGACGGGGAGAACAGATACACATATCCGTCCTTTGACGAAACGAAGATAAGGGCGCTTATCGCCGTTCTTGCCACACTCTCGGATTTCGTTATCGTTGACTGCACAAGCAACCTTAAAAACCCGATTTCGCGTGTGGCTATAAAAGAAGCGGATGATGTTATCCGTCTGGCGTCGCCGGATCTTAAATCAGTCACTTTCTTTGCTTCTCAGATGCCGCTTTACGCTGATCCCGTATTCGGGCTTGACAGGCAGATCCAGGGTATAAACGTCCCGGACGCGGATCTGTATATGCCCATCGATGAAGCTAAATCCAGACTGCACGATCCGAGATTCGTAATTCCGTACAGCCGTGCAGTAAAGCAGCAGATGCTCGACGGGAAACTGACCGAGCCGGTGAACGACAAGAAATTCAACGATAAATTCAAGGCGATTGTGGATAAGATCGTGGGGTAAAAAGAAAAGCGGAACAGGTAAAAAGCTTGTTCCGCTAAGTATCTAATTCATCTCGACAAACTGGAATTTGAGTCAATGATTAGCTTTAGAAAATGGACAGCGCTTACCAATGCACTGATTATTATGCGATGAGAAGCTACATACGACCTCCGGCTTTTCCATCTCGATATCAAAATGCTCTTTCACAAAATCGACCGCAGCT
>JAEEJJ010000032.1 GCA_016281805.1 Clostridiales bacterium | reverse complement strand
GGTTTGCAAATTTTTTTCGCATCCGGAAAAGCAACTGTAAAATCTGTAAGGTTGTTATACGTGTGTTTTTCTGTTATTTCGCAAAAATAATGATTTTTATTCATTTTCTATCTCATATTTCTTTCCGCAGAATTTGCATACTATTTCGGCAGTTTTTCCAAGTGATTCACGTTCGGAGGAGGGAAGAGTTTCAAGTATCCTCTGTGCGCTTCTTTTTGAACAGTGGCATCCGAATTTCAGTTCACGTTCTCCGAGTTTTTCACAGCCTGTTTTGATCAGTTCTCCATCGTCAAGGGTCTTGAAAAAAGGCTTGATATCTTCCCATGTTTGTCTGAGGTCGGTAGCGCCGGGCAACTCCTGAACAAAAACTCCGATCGTCGTTTTGCCGTCCCTAATTGCTTTCCATTTTGCGTTTCGCTGCATACTTTCAGAGATATATGCGTTTATCGCTCCCTGAACGTTTTTTCCGACGACCACGCTTACATATTCGCCGCCCACATCCGAATGTCTTGTAACTTCAAGAATCGTGTTGTCCGCCTCTTTTACCGGCTCGGAGGTTTCTATGTATGCGCACATGCGGCCGTCTCCGAATGCAGTTACCGCAATAGATTTTCCTGTTTTTGCCCATTTGAAACACGCGGTCAGATATGTTTCGTTTTCTTTTTGTTCTGCCGCGAGTGCTGCCGTGAATGCCGCTGCAGTACCGAGCGATAAATAATCGCCGTTCGCTGAAATGCCTTGATTATTCGCTATTTCTTCACAGATACCGTGAAGAGACGAAACTATTATCGATGTATCGCCGTGTATATATCTTTGAATCGTTTCACTTTTCATTCGTATTCTCCGTGTTATGCCTGATTTGTTGTTTTTCCGTTCCGTGAAATATAAATATCTCTGCCCCTGAAAGGAAAAACGGTTATTGGAGTAAATCCCGATTGTATAAGTATCTTTTTCAATTCGTTTCTCTTGTAAAGGTTTTCTTTTATTACGCAGTCATATCTGTCGTATTTTCCGTCGTTTTCTGAAAAAAAGGTTATATAATTTGTCAGCCTGTCTTTTGTAAACGTACCGTCAAGAATAAGCGTTGACTTCTCTTTGTCTGTAACTTTTAAGCGAGAGTTATTTTTCATCATCGTTTCGGTTTTGACATCAAATATAAAATAACCGCCCGGCTCGGTAAAGTTGATAAGTCTTCCGACAAACTTTGTCAGCTGATCGTTGGAAAGATGGTTTATCGTGTCAAGAGAGCAAAAGCAGAGATCGTATGCTCCGTAAAGATCTATTTTTTCAAGCGGCTGACATACAAGATGCGGCTCAAACCCGCTGTCCGAAATTTTTTGCGCGGCAATTTCGAGCATTTCGGATGAAATATCAACTCCGGTACACGAATACCCCATTTTTTCGAGCTTCGTTATCAGCGTTCCGGTTCCGCAGCCGCAATCGAGCGCAAGACCTCTTTCGGGGAGAAAAGGAGCTTTTTCAAATATTCGCTCAAGATATGCGGAATAATCAAAACCGTCCGTATACTCGTCGTAAATATCCGCTATCAGATCGTATTGTTTCATTCGTCAAATTTCAGAACAGACATAAACGCCTCCTGGCTCAGTTCAACCGTGCCGAATGAGCGCATTCTCTTCTTTCCTTCCTTTTGCTTTTCAAGCAGCTTCTTTTTCCTCGTTATATCTCCGCCGTAACATTTTGCCAAAACATCTTTTCTCAGCGCTTTTACGGTTTCTCTTGCAATTATCTTTCCGCCTACGGCAGCCTGTATGGGTATTTCAAAAAGTTGCCTCGGAATGTTTTCCTTCAGTCTTTCAGCGATCTTTCTGCCTCTTGAATATGCCCTGTCTGAATGAACGATAAACGACAGCGCGTCTACTATATCGCCGTTGAGCAGAATATCAAGCTTTACAAGCTTGCTTTCTTTATATTCCTCAAATTCATAGTCAAGAGAGGCGTAGCCTCTTGTGCGTGACTTCAAGGCATCAAAAAAATCATAAATGATCTCATTGAGCGGCAGACTGTAATGCAGATTGACCCTTGATTCGTCAATATACGTCATGTTTTTGAATATTCCGCGTCTTTCCGTGCAAAGATCCATAACGGTGCCTATAAACTCGGTAGGAGAGAAAATATCGGCTTTTACGAACGGCTCATACGCCGTCATGATTTCTGAAGGGGAGGGGTAAGCGGAAGGATTGGAAATATATTCTTCCTCACCCGACGTTCGTTTTATTTTGTATATAACGCTCGGCGCCGTGGTTATAAGATCAAGGTTGTATTCTCTTTCAAGACGTTCCTGTATTATCTCCATGTGCAGAAGACCGAGAAAACCGCAGCGAAAACCGAATCCCAGAGCAACAGACGACTCTTTTTCAAATGAAAGCGAAGCGTCATTGAGCTGAAGCTTTTCAAGAGCTTCTCTGAGATCTTCATATTTGGCTCCGTCCGCGGGATATACACCCGAAAATACCATCGGCTGAACCTGCTTGTATCCGGGCATCGGCTCCGAACATGGATTATCGGCATTCGTAACCGTATCGCCTACACGGGTATCACGCACGGTTTTTATCGACGCCATTATGTAGCCTACTTCGCCTGCTTCAATAATGTCTTCTTTCTCAAAACCGAACGGTCTGAGACATCCTGTTTCAACTACTTCAAATTCCGCACCGGTAGACATCATTCTTATCTTGTCTCCCGCTTTCAGCGTGCCGTCAAATACACGGACATATACAATAACCCCGCGGTACGAATCATAAATACTGTCAAAAATCAGGGCGCGAAGAGGAGCATTCCTGTCGCCTTTGGGCGCGGGAATATCCGTTACTATTCTTTCGAGTATCTCTTCGCAGTTCTCTCCCGTTTTCGCTGATACTTTAGGTGCTGTCTGGGCAGGAATGCCGATCGTATCTTCAATTTCCTTTATTACTCTGTCCGGATCTGCCGACGGAAGATCTATTTTGTTTATGACAGGCATTATCTCGAGATCGTTGTCTACTGCGAGATATGTGTTCGCAAGCGTCTGAGCCTCTATGCCCTGAGATGCGTCAACAACAAGAACCGCCCCCTCGCACGCAACGAGAGAGCGTGATACTTCGTAATTGAAATCCACATGACCCGGGGTATCTATAAGATTGAATGTATATGTCTTCCCGTCTTTTGCGTTGTACAGCATTTTTACCGCACGTGCTTTTATCGTTATTCCGCGCTCTCTTTCAAGGTCCATATTGTCAAGAAGCTGTTCTTCCATGTCCCTGTCTGCAACGGTCTTTGTCAGTTGCAAAAGACGGTCCGCAAGCGTGGATTTCCCGTGATCTATATGTGCTATTATAGAAAAATTGCGTATGAGACTTATATCGTTTGTCATATTTCACCTGTGCGGACACCTGCCCGCATTATATGATTTCAAATAATTATATAAAGAATTTCCCGCACGGCCGTGGGGAGAACACATAAAAATGTGTAATTCCGAGGCAAATTTAAGCCCTGCTTAAAAAGTGGGTTGATTCCTCTCCGCTGTTTTGTGCTCCCAACGTTCGGATCATCTCCGAGAGGTCTGCTCCCCCGCAGCGGAAGGCGGAATCCCAACAAACAGGTGTAG
>JAEEJJ010000031.1 GCA_016281805.1 Clostridiales bacterium | reverse complement strand
CCTTTATCGGCTTTTTCATCTTTATCGGCAACCTGTCCCACTGGGATGCCATCCGGCAGCTGCACCACTATCTGCATCATGCCCGGGGCATCGTGTATGTGACCGGCATCGTGGCCAGCCAGTTTATCAGCAACGTGCCCGCCGCCATGCTGCTGGCCGGCTTCACACGCAACGCCGGGGAACTGCTGCTGGGAGTGGACGTGGGGGGTCTGGGCACCCTGATCGCCTCCATGGCCAGCGTCATCAGCTACAAGCTCTACACCGCCGCCTATCCCCACCAGGCGATGAGCTACCTGCGCATGTTCCTGTTCTACAACTTTGCCGGACTGATCGGCATCGGGACAATCGTGTACTGGTGGATGGTGAGGTGAGGAGTTCACATTTTTTTCACACAATATAGAAAAAGATGGCGTTTTTTCAGAAAACGACTTAAAACGTTGCTTTTTGTGAATTTTTTTTCACAAAATATCTGAAAAAACACTATCTTTTTTTATTGTGTGCCTTTAAACTTTGTCTTGTGCCAGACGAAAGGAGGTTGATACATTGCGGTTGTTCCGATGGCAGGCCCGAAGCTCCGGCGGAAGAGCATATAACGGCGAATATTATGCAGAGAGCGAAGAACAGGTTATTGACTTCATCCGCAGGAACTACGGGTATGTTACAAATATTGAAAGGATTAAGGACGGAAAATCCGTTCGCCGTTGGTTTGAACCGCGCTTGCAATTCTCAGATAAGGAAAGGGCAAATTTATACAAACAGCTTGCTACGTTGTTGGATGCGGGCATTCCTATTGTGAAAGGAATTGAAATGATAACCGAGAGGTTGGGTAAAAAGTATAAGCCGGTTTGTAAACGGCTTAGTCTCGGTCTGCAAAGCGGTTACCCTTTATCCTATGCGATGTCTTTACAGCCGGAAGTATTTCCGAAAATGAATATTTCAGTTATAGAGGCAGGTGAAGCGAGTGGTCAGATTTCCCGGGTTCTTTTGTCATTGTCAGATTTTTATAAGCAAAAGGACAAACTTGTTAAACTGGTACGTAATGTCTGTATTTACCCGGGATTTTTGTTGTTTTTAGCTGTTTTGACATTTTTGTTTTTCAGTGTGAAACTGGTACCTTCTTTTGCAGAACTGTATCATTCACTGGGAGTTAAGGAAACCCCTGTTTTGCAGATATTGCTATCAATTTCTGCTTTACTGCAGAATCATGCAATTGCTCTTTCCTGCGCGCTTATGATTGGCGGCAGGCTGGTATTGCTGCAACGCTCAAAAATTTTAACCCTGCTGATGCATCTTCCGGGGATCGGACGTTTACGTCGTTCCTTTTTGGAAATATCTTTTGCGCGGTTGCTTGCATTGATGCTGGATAGCGGCATTGCCTTTCCGGAAGCGGTTCTGCGTGCTTCTGTTACTTTGACAGATGCGTCTATGAAGAATAACGCAAAAAAGTTTTCGGAAAACGTTCTGCGTGGTATCGGAATAGCTGAAGCGGCTATGCAGTCAGGAAATCTTTTCAGTCAGACAGGGTTAGAGTTTTTGAGCATCGGGGAAAGTTCCGGTGATTTGCCGGATATGCTGACCGAATTTGCGGAAATTCAGGAGCAGGAGCTTTTTGCCCGGCTCCGGGATGTAAAGGCAGTTCTGGAACCGGTACTGGTCGTCGTAATAGCGACGATGATTTTTGCGGTTATGGCAGTGATGCTTTCACCGCTGTTCGACTTGATGACCCGGATGCCGGAATATAAATAAACGGAGGAATTAACTTGTTAAAAAAAATTAAGAAAAAGCTTGAGTTTACCGGAAAAAAGAATAATAGCCGTAATGCAGGCTTCAGTCTGATTGAAGTAATTGCCGTTACGATTATTATCGGTGTTATGGCAACCATGTTGATGCCTGCGATTGATGGCGCAGGGTCCAAAGCGCGCAATGCAAAGCTGAAAAACGATTTGGCAACGTTGGATCAGGCCATTGCCACGTACAAATTGGAACAGGGAAGCATACCTGCTTCGCTTGATAACCTGGTGCCGGATTATATTGCCAAAAATAAGGGCTTTAAGGATGCCAAAAATGAAGATTTCCAGTATTCCGTATCCGGCAGCAATTACACGCTGACCGGTTCTGACGCCGACGGCAATACAGTAACTTCTAACGGCAGTGTTGCTGCGGAAATACAAGGATAACGGCTATCTGTTGGCAGAATGGCTGATGGGCATATTCTTGTACGGGATTGTATTTTCCGGACTGTATATGGCTATAGCCGGATTTGAAAAAGCATTGGCCGCGGTACAGGTGGAAAACGCCGCCCGGGAGTTCGCCCAGGATATTTTGCTGACAAGGGAAAGAGCCCTGGCAGGTTCCAATCTGGGTTTTATAGAATTGAGTAGCGGACGTAAAGGGTATTGGGTCTATCGGAGGCCGAATCTGGTTGATAAAAAACGGGGTTTTGCGTCGGGTGGGTCCGAAGCTTTTCAATTCATCAGTATTCCGGCTTATGTTATAAGCTTTTCCATCAACGGCTCTCCATCGGCAAGCGGGATTTATATATTGCAGCATGAAAGGATTAAGTCCGCGCAGGTTAAAGTCAGTCTTCAACCGGTTACCGGGAGAGTAAGGATAGAGCATGTAAGATAATGAAACAGCAAAAATCTTCTTTAGGAAAGGAAAAAATGGAATCTCAGGCAACGGAACGGTCATCGGGTTTTATCATGCTCCTGATGATTCCCATATTTCTGACAGTGCTTACACTTGCAACGGCAATAACAGGTTGTATATCTTGTTCCATACAGGCGATGGATTACCGGAATGAAATATTACAAGCCTATTCTGGATTGGAAGACGACAGCGCGGTGTGGCTGAATGAAGCAGTATCTGACGAATGGAAAAACGTGTACGAAAATGAATATGAAAAAGTCGTATCTACACAGAAAGCAGGTCCTTACATCGTGCTTGTAAAAGAGATGCGCAATAAAACTACAGGAAAGGTATTGGTGAACCGTCTGGAATTTATACCAATAGATAAAAAAAGATGACCATACATCCTGACCGGTGTTGTGAAAAAAGAAAATCTGGCTCAATTCTTTTGGAATTAAATATTGTGTTTATGATTATGGTTGTCGTCAGCGCGACATATTGTAATG
>JAEEJJ010000030.1 GCA_016281805.1 Clostridiales bacterium | reverse complement strand
TTACAGAAGCGATTACCATGGGGTTGTCGAGCTGTTTGGTCGCATGCTGAAAACGAAGATTGAAAAGCTCTGCTTTAAGATCTTTAAGTTTTGCTTCGAGTTCGGAAACGGACATTTCTCTGATTTCCTTAGCTTTCATTATGCGTCACCTCCGGCTTCGGTAGCCTCATCGGATTTTTTGATGAATTTGCATTTTACCGGAAGTTTATAGGATGCGAGACGCATAGCTTCCTTTGCAACTTCTTCGGATATCCCGTCCATTTCGAACATTATGCGGCCGGGTTTTACAACCGCTACCCAATATTCGGGAGATCCTTTACCGGAACCCATTCGGGTTTCGGCGGGTTTTTCGGTGATGGGCTTATCGGGGAATATTTTTATCCAAACCTTACCGCCTCTTTTGATGTATCTTGTCATAGCGATACGGGCAGCTTCGATCTGGTTGCTTGTGATCCATGCGGGTTCAAGGGAAACGAGACCGTAAGAGCCGCTGGAAAGTTTGTTGCCTCTTGTAGCCTTACCTTTAAGACGGCCGCGCTGAACACGTCTATATTTTGTTCTTTTTGGCATTAACACGGCGGTTTTCCTCCTTTACTTCCGTTCTTTTGTTTGAAGCGAGAACTTCGCCCTTATAGATCCATACTTTTACGCCTATTCTGCCGTAAGTTGTATGAGCTTCGGCAAAACCGTAATCGATATCGGCTCTGAGTGTCTGAAGGGGAATGGTTCCTTCATGGAAATGTTCGCAACGGGCGATTTCAGCGCCGCCGAGACGTCCGGATACCATTGTTTTGATACCTTTTGCGCCCATTTTCATTGTTCTGTCGATAGCGGTTCTTGTTGCTCTTCTGAATGCCGTTCTCTTTTCGAGATCCGATGCAATCCTTTCAGCAACGAGCTGAGCATTGAGTTCGGGGCGTTTTACTTCAACGATTGTGATGTAAACGCGTTTATTGACCATTTTCTCAACGTTTTTGCGGAGTTTTTCAAT
This sequence comes from Clostridiales bacterium, assembly GCA_016281805.1. Classification (GTDB taxonomy): domain Bacteria; phylum Bacillota; class Clostridia; order Oscillospirales; family UBA644; genus HGM12619. The sequence continues at coordinate 1,785 of JAEEJJ010000030.1, read as the reverse complement.
TTCCTGACCGCCCTTGCCGGTTACGATGCCGGGTCTTGCGCAGTGAATATAGATTTTGATACGCTCTTCGGAAGTACGTTCGATTTCGATCTTCGGTATTCCTGCAGAGTACATTTCTTTTTTGATGTATTTTCTGATTTTGTTATCCTGAACAAGGATGTCGCCGAATTTGTCGTCGCGAGCAAACCAGCGGGAGTCCCAGTTGCGGATTATGCCTACACGGAGGCCGTGAGGATTAACTTTTTGTCCCATGTCTGTCCTCCCTTATTCCTTTTCTGCAAGGATCATTGTGATGTGAGACGATCTCTTGCGATATATATCGGCGCTGCCCTTTGCTCTTTCCATACGGCGTTTCATAACTCTTGCCGGACCTACAAAACAGGTTTTTACATAGAGTTTTTCAACATCCATTCCGAAATTGTTTTCAGCATTGGCAACGCAGCTTCTGAGAAGCTTTAATACGGGTTCGCTTGCGGCCTTCGGAGTGTTCTGAAGGATAGCTGCCGCCATTGAGACGGGTTTATTTCTTATGAGATCGAGAACTATCTTCACTTTGCGGGGAGTGATGCGAAGATCTCTCAGATAAGCTTTTGCTTCCATTATCTTTACTTAACCTCCTGTGAGCCTTACTTCGATGTATTTGAGGCCTTCGAACCTGAGTGACCTCTGAATACACGTGTCGGAGCAAATTCTCCAAGCTTATGACCGACCATATCCTCTGTTACATATACGGGAACATGTTTTTTTCCGTCGTGAACGGCAAAAGTATGTCCTACGAATTCAGGGAAAATAGTGGATGCTCTGGACCAGGTTTTTACAACTCTTTTTTCGCCTTTTTCATTCATTTCAAGAACTTTTTTCATAAGCGAAAGTTCGACGTACGGACCTTTTTTAACACTTCTGCTCATTTATGGCACCTCCTATTTATCCTTTCTTCTCTTTACGATATACTTGTTGGATTTATTCTTCTTACGGGTCTTATAACCGAGAGCAGGTTTACCCCACGGGGTAACAGGTCCCGGACGACCTATAGGAGATTTGCCTTCGCCGCCGCCGTGCGGGTGGTCGTTCGGGTTCATTACAGAACCGCGGACCGTCGGACGAATGCCCATATGACGTTTTCTGCCGGCTTTACCGAGAGAAACGTTTTCGTGGTCGCTGTTTCCTACAACGCCGATAGTTGCTCTGCAGTTGAGGCGGACCATTCTGACTTCTCCGGAAGGAAGACGAACCTGAGCGAAGCCGTTTTCCTTAGCCATAAGCTGTGCTCCGATACCTGCCGAACGAGCGAGCTGAGCACCTTTGCCGGGATAAAGCTCGATGTTGTGGATGAAGGTACCGACGGGGATCTTTTCGATAAAGAGACAGTTGCCCGGCTTGATATCTGCCTTTTCACCGGATTCAACGGTGTCGCCTACATTGAGTCCTTCGGGAGCGATGATATAATTGCGAACTCCGTCGGAGTATTCGATGAGAGCGATGTTGGCGGATCTGTTGGGATCGTATTCGATCGCGATTACGTTAGCCTGCTCGTCAAGTCTGTTTCTCTTGAAATCGATTATTCTGTATTTTCTGCGGTTTCCGCCGCCTTTATGACGAACGGTGATCTTACCGTAGCTGTTACGTCCGGCGTTCTTTTTGAGAACGGTGAGGAGGGATTTTTCGGGAGTCTTTTTGGTGATCTCTTCGAAAGTGGAAACCGTCATGGTTCTCCTTGAAGGAGTTGTCGGTTTGTATGATTTTATAGCCATATTAACTCAGCACTCCTTTACATTAAGCTATCGA
>JAEEJJ010000029.1 GCA_016281805.1 Clostridiales bacterium | reverse complement strand
GTGCAGGATTGACCGCGCCGAGCGTGATGAGTATCGTATTTCTGCGAAGCTCGTGCGTATTTCTGACGGTGCGTCAGTCAATTCCACTCAGACCGAAACGGTTCGCGTAAAAACCGATTTTTTCTCAAAAATCATCGCTTTTTTCAGACAGATTTTCGGCCGCCTTCCTGTGTATGAGGATAATATCAGACTGTAGATAATATTTTTTGAATATTAAACATTGAAGAATAAACGGCTCCCCCGACGGGAGCTGTATTTTTTATGGAATTAAATTTTCAGGAAGAGGGAACTGAAAACAATCCTGTTACTTCAAACAGATTTTTGAAAAAATCGGTCTTTTCTTCAGCTCTCTGTTTCCGAAAGTTTAATCTTTAATCATCACGGCTCCCGTTTTTCGGGAGTCGATTTTTATTCTTTCTCTTTGTTCAGCATAGAAAACTTTTGCATTAAGCCGATAACTTTCGGCTGAGTCAGAGCAACTCCGAGAATGTAATCGAGATCATCTTCACTGAGATATTCGGGTTCAATGAGATATTTCTCCGCGATAAGTCCCAGGGAAAATATAAATTTGTTTCTGCCTTTTTTAGTCAGCAGTTCCTCTTTCGCTTCCAGGGCTTTGACCTTATCTTGATACATCCTCAGCTTTTTCGCATTTGCTTCCTGCTCGGAAGAAAGCTCATTAATCTGACTCTTCGCGTCTCTGGACATGGTTTATTCCTCCCGGTTCGGAAACGTTGCGCTTCGCGAAAGCTCTCTTAAGATCGTCGATGCTCTTGCCGTTTTCACGCATAAAGGCGAGAATCTCTTCATCCTTCGCGGCGGATTTCTCCGCTTCAAGCTCGGTGTTGCGTTTCTGCAGTTCGGATATTTTTGCTTTGCAATCGGAAATCCTCTGATTATTTTTCAGAATGCTTTCCTCAATTTTCTGTATTTTGGGATTCAAAATTATTCCTCCATTTTGTCATTTTTTCTTTGTTTATGACAGTTGTGACGGTTATGACAGTTGTTTTGGGACTGCTATTTTAACCGTCATTACTGTCATTACTGTCATTTTCGTGCGGAATTCGGGTAAGATGAATCCATCTGCTGTCGCTCGTTCTGCCCGTTTCGTATTCAATTCCGAACTGATTTTTCAGCTCGGATGAATTGACGTTAAGCAGCTTTGTGATAATATTCGGTGCAACCTCCGCTTCGGATTCTTCCACAAGTTCCGCGGGACTTCCGCGCCATTCGTTCTTTTCACCGGCAAGCATACAGACAACTTTCATCAGTTCGGGATGAATCTTTCTTTCAAAGGTTTCAATCTGCTGTTCGAGTTTTTCCCAGCAGAGCGTTCCGGGATTTCTTTCCAGTCTGAATTTCTGATCGGGCATATCCCTGCCGACAACAGAAAGTTCCGCTGTGATATCTGTGCGGTTTTCTTTATGAAGCACCATCGCTCCGTCTGCGCTGCCGAGAATTCCCGTTGTGCCTGAAATTGTTTCATAAATATCCGCCGCTTTCTGTTTGCGGGTATGATGAACAACAAGAATGCAGATTCCTTTTGTGTCGGCGAAATGTTTGAGAGCGCTGACGAATTCATAGTCGCTTGCGTAGCTGTATCCCTCGCCCGTGTTTTCCCTGACCTTCTGCAAAGTGTCAATAATGATAAGATTGGTATCGGGATGTCCGCCGATGAAATGTTCCATCTGTTCTTCAAGCCCGTTGCCGATGGTTCGGGAAGTGATGCAGAAACTGAGCCTGTCGGTGCCTTCGACTCCGAACATTGTGCTCATTCTTTTCTGGAGTCTTTCAAAATCGTCTTCAAGAGCAAAGTAGAGCACGTCGCCATGAGTTACCTTCAGATCCCATAACGGAACTCCCATACTAACATGATACGCAATCTGCGCGGCGAGAAAACTTTTGCCGACCTTCGGAGCGCCTGCGAGAATGTATACGCCCGGATAAAGCAGGCCTTCGATTACCGCAGGCTTTTTCTTAAACGAAAGACTGTAGAGATCATTAAGAGTGAGATCGGTTACATTCCCTTTGTTCGGATGAATGCCGTTCATCCTTTTATCATTCTCGGCCACTCTCAGTTTCACCCCGGCAAAAGGGTTGCAATCATCGTTATCCTGTGATATATTGTGTTTGTCAGTGACGAGTGACTGTTCCGTGCCTGCGCCAACAGGCATAAGAGGAACGGTCATTTTTTTTGCTGTATTATCTATGCTATTCACCTCCTTTCATATAATTTTAATTGCGGCATGTGGAAATCGATTATGATGTATCAAGCATTGCTTTTCCTCCTTTTATTTATTCATCCGTGATAAAAAAAGAACGCCCTCAACAGAACAGACTTCTCCCTTGGTGGGATATCTGTTACTGCCGAGGACGTTTCCACGTATGTCTGGTATTAACCTTGTCGGCGACCGCGCAATGCGTATTATGGATTTACTTCGCGTCCGTCAGCTTCAAGCCTCGCCGGTTACCATACCGTTTAAAGCGCAATCATATTGCTGTATTCGGTTGTTCAGGATATCATCCTGCTTTTGTATTGAAATTAACGCATCCGGGAACATTGTAATATTCGTGTTCCTGCGGTTTAAACAACTCAATCCTGTATTTGCGTCTGAATCTTTTTACACGGAAATCACAGCTGCATTTCGGGCAGTGCACCCTGCCTGTGCCATCAACGTTGAAAAACACGGTAAGAATATTGGCACAGTTGCCGCAGAACATCAATGTGTTGTCATAAGTATCCAAATCAAAAATCAATCTGTCATTCACTAAATCACGCTCCTTAAACAATACTTACGGTTCATAAAAGATACCTACGATATCAACATAGACTGCAGTCCCTGTGTTGTGATGTTATTCTATACCAAACAAATGTTCGTGTCAATAGTTTTTT
>JAEEJJ010000028.1 GCA_016281805.1 Clostridiales bacterium | reverse complement strand
GGATACCGCAAGCATAACATTTACATTTTTCGGCGAAGGCGGGGAATTTACAAACACCGTCATTTTCCGAATAGTCGACGGTCCTCAGCTTAAATTCGTGAACGAGGAAGACGGAACGCTGTATCACGAAAACTGCGGTATTGACGCGATTCCCGGTGATGGGTTTACATACACGGAGAGATTTGCAATAGTCGACGCGCCGACAGCGCCGAAGCTTTCCGACATATCCGCCGTCAATACCGGCGAGTTTGACGTGGAATTCGCGCTGACGGATCAGCCCGCGCTCTACAAAATGACCGTGAAGAACAATACAAAGCCCGAACCGGAACACGATATCTTCGCAAAGCCCGTTGACAAAAACTTCGAGATCCACGTTAACGTCGAGGGCGAAAAAGAGCCGGTCAAGGGCTACGTAACGGTGAAGCTGTATCCTGAAGGGATCACGGTATCGTCTACGATGGAGGGCAAGAAGAACGACGTCAAATACGTCCGCGTGCAGGCGTACGAGAAGGAATACGTCGGGGATCTGGATAGAAAGTGGCAGGTCAGCGAGATCAAATTCACCCTCGCCTACAAGGGCAAGGACAAAGCGATCATCGACCCGAAGGAAGCGCAGTATAAGTTTGAAAAGATCAAGGGCGGCGACGGTCTCGGAGGCACTCACGCAGACAAAGAACAGTCGATCGCGGAGAAATTCGAATATAATGAATCGTACGGTATTCTGAACGACAAGTTCACCTACGATTTCGAGCCGAACTCAACGCTCTGCGAGCCTGATGACGGAAAGTTCTTCATCGTATTTCTTCCATGCACCGCGGAATATGGCGGCGAAGAATATCAAGCCGATATACCGCTGAGGCTGCGCGGCAAAGACTTCGACCCGATGGCGGGATGGGAAGAGGAATACGACAAGCTGAAAGGACGCATTGAAAAATTCTCCCTGCCGGAAAACAAGGACGATCTGCTGAAACGACTTGCAAGTCTCGCCGAGGATCCTCGCTGTACGACCGAGGAACTGAGGCTCACGAGTAAATGGATCGTACGCCAGTATATGACCTACTGGACGATCCAGAGTATGAAGAGTCAGGACGAAGCCAGGGTATACGACGTCATCATCGACTATCTTGAATGGGCAAAATTCTTCGGCGATTGCGCATTTTCGATACTTGTAAATATGTACGCAGGTCCCGTCGCGGATGCAATAATATCACCAACTAAAGATTTCCTCGCAGAGGCGATTGGCGAGGCAATGGCGTGCTGGATGCGCGGTCAGTCCGTAAACCCCGATAATTTCAACTTCAGCAAAAACGTGTTCCAAATATTCGACAACTTCGTATCTGGCAATATCAGCTTCGCAAACTGGAAGCAGGCGGCGTATACGCTCGGTGCGTATTTTGCGTTCGCTTCGATAAAAAACTTTTATATGACGCTGCGCGAGGAGAACAAGTTCGATCTTTACGGAGCGATAATCCACGGTTTCGCGGATACGACGGCGACGGGGCTTAAAGCCGCGGCGGGACATCTGTTTGACGCCGCTCTGAAAAAATGTCCCGGATTCCGCGCCAAAATGAGTGCATGGTGCGGCTCGTTCGTCAGCAAGCATCTCGGTTCGTCGGCGACAATGATCGATCTTCGCGCTGTCGACGGACTGACGAGATCGGAAATACTTCGCAAGTACCTCGACGGCCTGTTCGGTATGGGGGTCGATAAACTGGTTGAACTCGATACCAAGATCCACGACAAGTTTATTTCGTCGCAGAGCGGATTTGAATTCAACTCAGACGGTCATGTGATAGTTACGTTCTACTTTGAAGTAAACGATAAAAACTACGAGTGCGCGGTCGATGTAAACAAAGCGCTGTCCGACGCGGTATCAAAAGCGGGACAGATCATAGCCGAAGGCGGCTTATTCGCATATCTTTTCAATGAGCTATACGGAAGCGTGCCGTTCTCTGCGTCTGTAATCGATGTTCCAAAAGATCCTCCGCTTCCTCCAGCTAAGAATTAAGGAGAAGATGGTATGAACAGATACTGCAATAACTGTGGAACGCAGATAGAAGATAACACAAAATTCTGTCCGAACTGCGGATCCAAAACGGAAGAAGGAATAAAACTCTGCGGCGCTTGCGGAACGCCGATCATTCCGGAACAGACAGTCCCATCCGTTACTGATCAACAACAGATTTCTTTTGAAGAGACAAAAGATACTCAACACGAAACTGTAGATGAGGGAACTTCAAATGCAGTCCAAGCCAATGCGGCTCAATCTGCCGCAGATGAAAATGTATCTTCTGAAAAAAAAGAAGTTCTTACCGATGAAGGACCGCATTTCTGTCCTCATTGCGGCAGTAAGCTGCCTGCTGGAGCAAAATTCTGCGGCGTCTGCGGAAAGACAACAGAGGCTGTTCCCCCTACCCCGGAATTTGAATCAAAAAAGGCAAGTTTTCACGCACCGATCTTAAGCGGGGAAAATGCGTTCGGGCAGGTAGATGTAAACAAAAGCGAAAACGCACATCTGACTCCGGGACAAGTGATAAGCAATTCGTTCAGATCACTGATTTCATCTCTGACTGCTTTTTTCAAAGACCCGATAAAGCTTATTCCGGTGATAATTCTTGCAGTTTTATGGCTTATTATCAATATACTGCAGGCTTGCGGCGTAAACTTTCTTCCTATTAATGTTTTTTCATTTTTATCGTTTGCCGAAGCAGGCATGCACGGCGGAATACTCGGAGCTCTAGGCGGTATAATCGGAAAAGGAATGTTTGCCGGCGCCGTTGTTTCGCTTATCGGTCTTTTTACGCGTAAAAACGGAGCGAAACGCTCGTTTGGAGATATTCTGAAAGGCGCTTTCGGAGTTTCCGCGGGAAGCATGTTTGCATATATTACGGGTATCGGTATTGCGATGCTTTTATATCTTTTCATTTCTGGCGGAGCTACCCGTGTATCGTTTATGGGAGGAGTTGCGGCTGCATTTCTTGCCGCAAAAGCGGCTCTTAACAACGGTTTTCTTAAAAGACTGCTCGGTTCGTTTGTCCCGAAAGGAAGCAAGGGTGCAAGCGAGGGTATAAACGGGGTAATCAGGGGACTTTCCGTCGGATTTGCGGCGTCAGCAATTATAGGACTTACGGGAATAAATCTGATTCTTATTATTCTCGGCTCTCTTCTCGTTATTGCGGGCGGAATACTGTGGATTCTTCAGGCAACAGGCGCTATAAAAATCGGAAGCGGGGTGAATGTGCAATGAAAAGAAGAATATTTGCCGTAATACTGCTTGTTTTGATGCTGATTCCGTTGTTTAGCTTAACGGTATATGCGTTTCCGTTTAATGAATTCAATAGAGAGGACCACACGCTCGATATATCGATTCTATATGACTCTACAGATTATGAAAAATATATAGTTGCTGACGGACTGATGCTTGCCAGAACAATTGAATACCAGGGAAGCAAACCTGACAGCGGACGGGCAATTTATACCCAGACTGCAAGACTTGAAATTGCTCTTCCGGACGGATATTTTGATTATGCAAAATACAGTTATAAAACAGATCCGGATAAATACGTGTTCAACGCAGGTGAGAGCGAAACATGGTTTAACCAGTATGCGGTTAATTCGGTTGACTACGGCATTTATTATACAATTAAAGATGTAACTATTTATCAGGTGGAACGATACGGGGAAGATAAGGATAAAACCGTAGCGGAACTCATGGAAAGAGAAGTAGACAAATACCGTAATCGTAAAGAAAACGAGAGTAACCAGGCTGACGACCCGTTTACAATAAGAGCTGAAAGCGACGGATATTCGATTATTTTGCACTATCAGCAACCGACCGTATTCGGCGCACGATCTGACGGATTACCGATAAGCGCAGGATACGATGTTTTTGACTGTGTTTCCGATGAATGGACATACATACGATTTATGTCATTTCCGGAGCTTCCGGGAATATTTATGAAAGCCATTTTCACTCAGAAAATAAGCAAGACAATTGAGATAGAAGATGAGTCGAACAAGAAGGCTTCCGATTTTTATCCGAATGACGGCGACTGGCAACCGCATTATAACAATGCCATTGAACGCATTGAAGGTTTTCTCAAACTGCATTTGGGTGAGAGATTTCTGGATATGGCTTCGCGAGTTTCAATAACATGGAACGATCCGGTTATTTCAGATGAATACGGAAAAACAGAAAACGAAGAAAAGCCCCCTGCAACTTCCGGAATTACGCAAAACGCGGAGCAAAACCCCGGCGAGGACAGCGGTGTATCCGTCCCTGCGGCGATAGTTATAGGCGTTGCAGGCGGCGGCGCGGCGATTGCGGGTGCGGCTGCGGCATCCGGCGGTTCGGACAATAAAAAGAAAAAGTCATATAAAATGTATGTGCAAAAGGACTTCGGCGACGCGATACGGCGCGGAGGCGACAAACCCGTCAAGATACGCGCACGAATGGCGGAGGTAGACGAAAACGGTGTCGAACATGACCGAAACGATCTGACTGAAAAGATAGGTGTTTCAGCCGACGGAATGACTGTCCACG
>JAEEJJ010000027.1 GCA_016281805.1 Clostridiales bacterium | reverse complement strand
GTTTTTCATATATACCTTCGAAAAGAATATTTACTGAACGCCCATAAGTTCTTTAAGCATTGTCAAGGCGAACTGAAGCTGATCGTCTTCCTCTGTGGAAAGTGTTTCAAATCGTTCGGCTTTGGATTGTTCCATAGTTATAACATAGTTTGGAGCAACACCAACGCCGTTGAATCTCTCTCCGCCGGGTGTAACGTATTCATATGTTGACAGATGAATTGCAGTGCCGTCAGAAAGCGGTATATCACGTTGACCAACACCGATACCTTTTGTTAAGGTTCCGACAACAACAGCTTTTTCGGTATCTCTGAGCGCTGCGGTAAAAACTTCTGCAACATCAGAAGTGTATTCATTCTGTATTACAACAATGGGAAGAGAAATATTTTTGTCATCGGAAAAATACAACTGAAGTCCATCTGAAGATTTTTCTCTTATAGATACCATAATGCCTGAGGGCATTATTCTGTCAAGGACCTCTATGACTGAATCGAAGTTGCCGGATGCATTAAAACGAACATCAATGATAAGCCCCTTGGCTCCTTTATTGGTAAGATCTTCGAATGCAACATTGAAACTGGTAAGTGTGGTTCTGTCGAACTCATTGATAAAAATATATCCGATATTATTCTCAATAAGACGATATTGAACAGTCTCGGGAGCGAAATAATTACGTGTTACATCAAAAGTTAACAGATCACTTTCACCGGCACGAACGACAGTTAGAGCAACAACGGAACCTTCTTCACCGGAAAGTCTTGAAACAGCCTTTTTATAACCGTCTTCTGTCACATTAACGCCGTTGATTTCAATTATTACATCGCCCTTTTGAATTCCAGCAAGACGCGCCGGAGAGCCGTATTTAGCAAAATCTACGGCAATGCCGCCTGTAGCCATATCGTAAGAATAAACGATGCCGATGCCAATATGAGATGCATCCTGTGTTATTGATGCCGACTTATAGTTTTTTTGATTAAGATAATAAGACGAAGAATCACCGAGACCCTTGATATAACCTGAGGCTATACCATCGATTATATTATCGTATCCGTCTACTGCATCTATTGAAAGTATATAGTTTCTGGAAATAACCTGATTGATTATATCAAGTTTTCTGTACATTGTCTGGTTTCTTTCAAGGTCGTTGACAAGCGAACTTACATAGAAATAAGTTGCTATGGCAGTAACAAATGCCGTTACGACAATCAAAAAGAAAACCGTACCTATTCTGACACCTTTTTTTGACTTCATTAAAAACCTCTTATATCAGTTGATAAGATCCATAATATCTTTTTGGGCTTTAGAACCGTCTGGAGTTACATAAAGGGAAGGATCGTATGCTGTGCCATCATAAAGGATTTTAAAATCGAGATGATTACCTGTTGAGTTGCCGGTCGATCCAACATATCCGATAACATCGCCTTTTTTAACATCTACCGATCCTGTTTCTTTAAACTGTTTCTGAAGTTCGGGAACAAAAGCAGACATATGGTTATAATGAGTCATAAGTTTTGAACCATGGTCGATAACACATTTGTTTCCGCCGCCTGTATTCGTCCAGCCGTAATAAATTATAGTTCCGTCTGCGGCAGCGTAGACAGGAGCGCCTTTATCTGCAGGAATATCTATAGCGTAATGATAGTCTTTTTTACCATACAGAGTCCGCCATCCGAAACCTGATGAAATTCTCGAATATTTCGATTCAAGAGGCCACATAAATGTGCCGCCGGCATATTTTTTCTTTTTATCGAGCAATTCGTTGATCTGTTTTTCAAATTCGGCCTCGAGACGTTCAAATTCTTCCTGTTCAGCCTGCAATTTTGCGATATTGGTTTCTATATAATTGATTCGTGATTTCAAATCAACGACCTGAGCAGCCTGTGAAGATTTTTCCTGAGAAAGGAGCTCTAGCATTTCCTGTTGTTCATTGCGGTCAGAGATAATTTCTGATCGGATCGACTCAATAAATGCAATATTTTCGCACATAGTATCAAGAATCTGTTTATCATAGTCCATCATATCCCGTATATAATCATAACGAGTGAGCATATCGGAAAAGTTTTCAGACATTATAATAACTTCGAGATATGTTGTGGAACCCATCTCATAATTTTCGCGAATTCGAGAGACATATTTCTCGTGATATGCTTCATAATCTGCTTGAGCATTATTTAATTCTTCATTTTTTTCTTCGAGACGTGATTCAAGATTATCGATAATCCATTCAATAGTTTCTATTTTACTTACCGTCTCATACATTTGCTGTTCCAGCGTCTGTTTCGCTTTCACCTCAGAGTTTTTTTCGGATGAATATTTTTTTAGGCTGGAAGAAAGCTCGGCTTGTCTTTCATTTATCTGAGACAATCTTGCCTTTGCCTCTTCAAGAGATTCGGCATCTTCCTGTGTAAATTCCTCGCTGTCTGCAACAAGTGGAGCGGAAGCGATGAATGCTGCTGCGGAAAAAGCTATCATAAGAGCAATAGCAAATGAAATAATTCTTTTCATAATTGTCTGTTGCTTTATCTCAGAAAAGCATCCTTTCGTAAATGTTCAGGTTAATTAATGTTGTGTATGTTATGTGTTTATGCTTATACATTAAGATATTTCTTAACCGGGAAGACGGATCCGACGATTCCTATTACTGCGCCGGATATAATATAAAAAACAGCAAATGAAAACAGTTTACCGTTAATTGAAAGAGGAGCAAAAAGTCCGAAATCTTTAATGATCGGCGCGAAAATTTCGTTGTATGCAAAATAAGTGAAAACAAGTGCAAGAATTCCTGCAAAAAAACCGATTATGATACCTTCAATAAAATACGGCATCTGCACAAAGAAATCAGTAGCTCCAACATATTTCATTATGTTAATTTCAATTCTTCTTGAAAATACAGATGTTTTGACTGTATTCGTAATAATAAGAATAGAAATAATAATGAAAATAGCGATAATTGCGATAGCAAGCATCAGAACTATTTTACTGATATCCCGAATTCGCTCAATAATTTCTCTTCTTTCTCTTATTCTGGCAATACCTTCGATTTTCTCAATTTCGAACATTGTCTGTTCGAATTTGGAAAGATCCTTAATGTTAAAAATAAAAGAATTTCTTAATACATCCGACGTGATATCGGAAAAGAGTTCGGCATTTTCGCCCATGGACTCAAGATACTTCTGCATTGCAATTTCTTTTGATTCATAATTAACATTTTTAATGTTTTGTATCTGAAGAAGCTGTTGATGGATTTGATTTATATCATCCACAGAAAGTGTTTCGTCAAGAAAAATAACGACCTGACTTTCATCCCCTACTTTGTCGATAAAAAGATTAACATTTTCGAAAAGCAAAATGGAAGATCCGAGAGTAAGAAGACATATCGTTAAAACAGATATTGAACCAATGGTAAGCAGCCAGTTTTTAAAAATACTTTTAAATGCGCTTTTGACAAGGAAAAGGAAACTGTCAATCATCTTCATTAACCTCCTTACGATAGCGTGCAGAACGTCTTCGAGGTTGATTATCGTTTTCAGCAGACTGACTGTCGCCAATTTCATCGGACCTGTGGCTTTCTTCTTCCGTATCAAATTCAATTTGTCCGGAATTAAGCCTGATTTCACGTTTTTTAAAAGCTTTAACAAGTCTCTGTTCGTGAGTTACGACAAGAACAGTTATTCCGTTCTTATTAATAGAGCTTAAAAGCTTCATTATTTCAATAGACATTTCCGGGTCGACATTACCGGTCGGCTCGTCTGCTATTATTATTTCGGGGCTGTTGACGATCGCGCGAGCGAGCGCAACTCTTTGCTGCTCTCCTCCGGAGAGTTGTTCCGGGAAAACTGAAGATTTGTGAGTTAATCCTACGATCTCAAGAACTGTATTGACCCTTTCTTTAACAACTCTTCCGCCTCTTCCGACAACCCTCATTGCAAAAGCAACATTGTCGTAAACATTCAAATTCGGAATAAGTCTGAAATCCTGAAAAACAACTCCTATTTTTCTTCGGTATTTAGGTATCTGTCTGTGAGAAAGTCTCTTGAGATTTGTTCCCGAAACAGTAAGCTTGCCTTCAGTGGCAAAGTCTTCGCATGTTAGTAAGTGAATTATAGTGCTTTTTCCGGCACCCGAAGGACCAGTAATAAAGACAAATTCACCGTCGTTTATCTGCAGATTTATCCCTTTAAGGGCAACTGTTCCATTCGGATAAATCTTTTTAATATTCTTAAAAACTATCAATTCTGTGCTCGCTTTCAAATGAATACAGTGGGTTTTGCTGTTACATTTTCAAGTTGTGTTTGAGTGTTGAATATGATTAAAGTTTCATTGGGTCGGATGAAAGATATTTTCTTACCATTAATGCAACTTTAAATACAATAGCGTGATCAAATTCCTTTAGATCAAGTCCTGTAAGTCGTCTTATTTTTTCAAGACGGTAAACAAGAGTATTTCTGTGAACAAAGAGTTTTCTAGAAGTTTCCGATACGTTCAGATTATTTTCAAAGAACTTCTGAATTGTAAAAAGCGTTTCATGATCAAGAGAATCAATGGAACCTTTTTTAAATACCTCATCAAGGAAATCTTTACAAAGTGTTGTAGGAAGGTAGTAAATCAATCGTCCGATTCCAAGATTATTATAGCTCATAATAACCTTTTCAACATCAAACACCTTGCCTACCTCTATTGCAACCTGAGCCTCTTTATACGAACGGGGAAGGTCACGGATCGATTCGACAACTGAACCGATACCGACAACGGCACGCGTATAAAATTCGCTGTTCAGAGTATCTACGATCGAATGAGCCAGTTTTTCAAGATCACGGACTTCAATCGAAGGTTTAACCTCTTTGACAAGTGCAATATCGTTTTCACCCACATTAATTATAAAATCCTTTGCTTTTTCAGGGAAAAGACTCTGTATAATATCGTAAGCAAAAATTTCGGTTCTGTCAAGCAATCGAATAAGGATTACAACGCGCGGAACACCGTCAGAGAAGCGAACTTCTTTGCTTTTTGCATATATGTCAGTTTGCAGGATATTTTCAAGCATGACATTTTTTACGAAATTAATTTTATTATATTTTTCATCATTGTATTCTTTCAGAGCGCCGAGAGAAACAGCCAACACTCCGGAAACAGATTCAGCTACCTGATCTGTGCCTTTAACAAAACAAACATGTTCAAGCTTGATTCGTGAACCAACAACGCGGTATGTATATCCGTTCACAGTATTTACATCAGACATTGCCATAAGATCATTGATATTTGATCCGACGGACTGACCTATAAGACTCAGATCAGTGCATGCGATAATGTTTGCCTGATCATCAAGAACACCGATTGTTCTGTCTGTACAATCTTTCATCTGCAAAACTACACTTTGAAACAACCTGCTCGACATAATTACACCCTATCTAATAGTATTAAGGCAGAACCTGTATTTTTAGATAATCTATACTTCTATATTATACATCTTTTTTGTGCAAATTGCAATAGGGCAACCGTTTAATGCCACACTTTTGTCGGAAATAATTGTGTATTTTGCATAATTTTGTGGGCTCAAATTGTATTTTGAATGACAAAAAAGCAATCTCGCTTTATTTGTTCTTTCAGTTGAGACAGATTATCGAATTTTATTTCAGGTCGGATAAAATCCGTTAAATAGATTCTCAATTCACGACCGTATAAATCGCCTGAATAGTCAAAAATATGTGTTTCACAGTCAACATCACTGCTGTCACTATTAACAGTAGGACGGCAGCCTATATTGACAATGCATTTATGTCGTATACCGTCAAAAGATGTGAATCCCGAATAAACACCGTATTTCGGAACGATAAAATCAGGAGGCAGCTTCTGATTTACGGTAGGAAACCCGATTTTAGAGCCTATTTTTTTTCCGTTCAAAACGACAGATGAGAATGAAAAATATCTTCCCATCATATCAGATGCGTTTTTCATATCTCCACATGTTATTGCTTCTCGAATTGATGATGAGCTGAATCGAGAATCAATTTCGACAGTATGAAGCAGCAACCCCACCCTACGGCATTCTGAATCAAGGTTCTCGATCCCATATTTCGCCTGATTCCCGAACCGGAAGTTGTCGCCGCAGACAATATGCTTGCAGTTTAAATTATTTATAAGAAAAGAAACGAATTTACTGCAGTTTAAAGTTGCAAAATCATAGTTAAAATGATGTAAAACAACGTTATCGATTCCAAGCGACATGATAAGATCTTTTTTGTAATCATCATCTGTAATGATTTTTACAGGATGAGAATGATCAAAAAAGTTTCTCGGATGCGGATAAAACGTCAAGGCAACGGATGATAATATTTCCGTTGCCGCAATTTCTGTTGTTTTTGAAAATATAAGTCTGTGTCCTTTATGAACACCGTCAAAATTACCGACAGCTACAACAGACTGTCCGCTAATATTGTTTTTTATTTGTTCCATAAAGATTTAACAAATAACTCCTTATTTGCCCGTGCAAGACCGAGTATGGATCCGTTCTCAGAACAGGCAATATAATCCGAATCCGGTATGATCGGTTCACTTATGCGTTCAAACGAGATCGTTCCGCCATTAAGATAGTATCTTTCACCGTTTTGTGGTATTGTTATTCTTTTTAAATAAGAAAAAGCTTTTTCAAACGGAATCGCAACGCTGTCAAGCATCCCGTTTTCCGCAAGAACAAGAATAGAATCGTAATCATAACAGTTTTCTATAGAGATTCCATTTGATATGATTCTTTGCAAAGAACTCATACACGCTCCGCAACCGAGTTTCTTTCCGATATCGGAACAAATCGTGCGTATATATGTTCCTGTTGAACAGTATATTGTATAATAATATGAATTTGCTTCTTTAGCGATACCATCGTATTTTATATCATATATCGTTATTTTTCTTGGTTCTCTTTCTATTTGCACACCCCTGCGTGCAAGTTTATAAAGAGGAACACCGTTTTTTTTAACAGACGAATACATCGGTGGTATCTGCATAATATCGCCAGAAAAAGAAAATAAAACGGTTTTGAATTCGTTTTCGGTTATGTCAACAGGTTTCTGTGCTAAGATATTACCGGTAATATCTTCGGTATCTGTTTCAATACCGAGACATATTTTGCAAACATATGCCTTGTTTGAAGGGAAAAAATCGGCAAGCTTTGTATAATTATCGGTTAAAACAGGTAAAACGCCCGTGCACATCGGATCAAGTGTTCCGGTATGACCGATTTTGATTTTACCGCCAATTGCACGTCTGATCCCGGCAACAATATCATGTGATGTATAGCCTGACGGCTTATTGACGGGAATTATCATAAATCCTGTCCCACTCCTCCATAACGGCGTCAATTATCTTTTTTTCAGCTTCTTCAACAGAACAATTCATTGATAACCCGGCAGCTCTGACATGACCTCCACCTCCGAATTTTGAAGCAACTGAAGAAACATCAAAATCAGGCAAAGGAGATTCCTGCTGAGAACGCAAGGAAATTTTTATCTCACCGTCACTTTTTTCGCGTATAGTAATGCCGACAACAGTTCCTGCGATTCTTCTTGTTATCGCAGTAAGTCCGCCCAGCTCATTTTCGTTTACGCCAAGCCTTTTGATCTGTGAATAACGGACTGTAACAACTGATATTCTATTGTTTTTAAACTGCTGAACAGAATTCAGCGCTTCGCTTTCAAGCTTTAACTGCGCAAGAGAAGAACTGTCAAAAAGTTTAACGTTGATTGCAGACGCATCAAAAGGGAATTGAAGAAGATCAGCTGCTGCTTTGTGTGTGAAAGAAGATGTGTTGGAATATCTGAAACATCCGGAATCAAAAGATATTGCAATATAAAGCTTTTCTGCAATATATTTATCTATTTCAATTTCTGAACACTTGAATAATTCATACATCAGTTCGCCCGCTGATGATGTGTTTTCAGAAAGAATAGTTTTTTTTGCGTATAGTGTATTAGAAAAATGATGATCAATCGCAAAATCGACACGTTGAGATAAGTAATCATATTTTTCTCCGAAAAGAGTTTCGGATGCGAGGTCAACAGAGACGACTGTTTCAGGCTCAAAGATCATGTCAAGATACTGTATACCGTCACTTATAAATCTAAAATGCTCAGGTATCTCGTCGCTGCAGACGATTTCGGCGTTTTTACCCATTCGTTTAAGGGCATACAAAAGCGCGAACGAAGATCCGATTGTATCTCCGTCCGGCGATTTATGCATTACTATACAAATATTGTCTTTTCCGATAAGTTCGAAAAAATCGGATATCTGATTTTCAGTCAGCATCTTTGTCTATATTCAGACCTTTCAGGATGTTGTTGATTTTTGCACCGTTTTCTATTGAGTGATCAAGAATAAAAATGATTTTGGGCACAGCACGCAAATTAAGTCGTTCGGCAAGTTTTTTACGGACATAGCCGGATGCGGCTTTAAGTCCCTGTTTGACTTCCTTCTCATCATATTCCGAAAAAAAGCTTATATAAATACGCGCTTCTTCAAGATCGCCCGTAACATCAGCCGCAACAATGCTAGGCATAGGTGGAATGCGAGGATCTTTTACGGTGGAAAGAATATCGGCAACTTCTCGCTTTATTCCTTCATTTATCCTGTCTCGTTTATAGTTTGCCATAATTTACCTTTATTGCTTTATTTCTTCATTTACGAACGCCTCAATAATGTCGCCTTCTTTGATATCGCCGAAGCGCTCAAGTCCTATTCCGCATTCATAACCTTGTTTGACTTCTGAAGCATCATCTTTAAATCGTTTAAGAGAATCAATTTTACCTTCATGAACAACTATTCCGTCTCTTATAAGACGAACTTCTGCCGATCTCGTAATACGACCCTCTTTAACATAGCAACCTGCTATCGTACCCACACCTGAAACACGGAATGTTTGACGGACTTCAGCCATACCGAGAGAAACTTCACGGAATTTAGGTGCAAGAAGACCTTTCATTGCTGCTTCAATTTCGTTGATACAATCATAGATTACTCTGTAAAGACGCATATCGACGCCGTCTTTTTCGGCACTGATCTTCGCATTTGGATCAGGACGGACATTAAAGCCCACAATAATTGCATTGGAAGCAGTTGCAAGCATTACATCGCTTTCGGTAATTCCGCCTACTGCACTGTGAATAACGCGGACACGGACCTCATCGTTGGATAGTTTTTCAAGAGAGGACTTCACTGCTTCAGCTGAACCCTGAACGTCTGCCTTGACAATTATATTAAGATCCTTAATATTTCCTTCTTTAATCTGAGAGAAAAGATCGTCAAGTGATACAGCAGTATTGACTTTTGATGCTTCTTCTTTTTTCTCGTGCTTTCTTTCTTCAACGAGTTCTCTTGCCATTCTTTCATCATCAACGACATAGAAAAGATCGCCGGCAGACGGCACATCGGAAAATCCGGTAACTTCAACGGGGATTGAGGGACCGGCAGATGTAATGCGTCTGCCTTTGTCGTCAAGCATATTACGTATACGTCCGACAGAAGTACCAGCAACAACAACATCTCCGGAATGAAGCGTACCGTTTTGAATAAGCACTGTGGCAACAGGGCCGCGTCCTTTATCAAGTTTAGCCTCAATAACAGTTCCTTTGGCTTTTCTGTTCGGATTAGCCTTCAATTCTCTTACATCTGCAACAAGCTGAACCATTTCGAGAAGCTGTTCTATACCCTGTCTTGTGACAGCAGAAACCGGAACGCATATAGTATCGCCGCCCCATTGTTCAGGAACAAGCTCATATTCCGTAAGACTCTGAAGAACGCGATCGTAATTAGACTCGGGTTTATCCATCTTGTTTACTGCAACGATTATGGGAACTCCCGCCGCTTTCGAATGATTTATGGCCTCAACCGTCTGGGGCATTATACCGTCATCACCGGCAACAACAAGAAT
This sequence comes from Clostridiales bacterium, assembly GCA_016281805.1. Taxonomy (GTDB): domain Bacteria; phylum Bacillota; class Clostridia; order Oscillospirales; family UBA644; genus HGM12619. Next base: position 20,446 of record JAEEJJ010000027.1, on the reverse strand, counting down.
TACTATATCGGTAACCTGAGCGCCGCGAGCACGCATTGAAGTGAATGCAGCATGACCGGGGGTATCGAGAAAAGTTATGTTTCTGTCGTTTATAGTTACGGTATAAGCACCGATATGCTGAGTTATTCCACCCGCTTCTCCCTGTGTAACATTTGTATGACGTATAGCATCAAGAAGAGATGTTTTACCATGGTCAACATGTCCCATAACAACAACTACGGGACTTCTCGGTTCAAGCTGATCATCGGAATCTTCCGTGTCATCGATCAGTTTGTCTTCAATAGAAACAACAACCTGTTTCGATACTTTCGCACCAAACTCTTCTGCAACAAGAGCTGCAGTATCGTAATCGATAATCTGTGCGGCAGATGCCATAATGCCGAGAAGCATAAGTTTTTTAACAACTTCCGCGTTTGTCATTCTGAGAGCAGCGGCAAGTTCTGAAACAGACATCTGTTCAGGAAGTACGACATTTGCAAGATGTTTTTTTCTGTCTTTTTCATACTGTTCGATACGTCTGAGTTTTGCCGCCTCATCCTCGCGTTTTGTATCATACTGAGACTTTGATTTGTTTTTATTTTTGATCTTATGTTTGCTTTTATCGTAATCTCTGTTTGCTCTGTCGCCGACGATATCGTTCAGACGTTCGTCGTATTTAGATAGATTTATATTTGCGGATGTTCTTGTGTCAACGACTTTAACGTTATCCGACGCAACGACCTTATCAACAACAGTGATTTTTTCATCTGAATCATTGTTTAGTCTGCGAGGAACGATATTATTTTGTTTATCGGAACGGTCTTTTGGCTTTTTACCGTCTTTATTGTCCTTTTTCTGCTGATTTTTAACATCTTCGACAGAAAATCTTTCAAATTTCGCTTTTTTGTCTTTATTACGATCGTCTCTTGCGACCGCTCTGTCTTTTGCGGCTCTTGCAGCGGCAGCTTTTTCTGCTGCAGCTTTTTCTTTTGCTGCCTTTTCAGCTGCTGCTTTTTCGGCGGCTGCCCTTTCTTCTTCAGCTTTACGGGCCGCTGCTTTTTCGGCAGCTGCTTTATCTGCCGCAGCCCTTTCTTCTTCAGCTTTACGAGCAGCAGCTTTTTCTTCAGCCGCTTTCTTCAATTCATATTCTTTACGTTTCTTTTCTTTTTCAACGGCCTTTTGCTGCTTTTCCTGCTCCGAGCGAAGTTTAGCTTCCTCTGCTTTTCTTTCGGCTGCAAGTCTGTCCATTTCAGCAAAATACAACGCAAAATCTTTTACTTTATCATTTTGCGTATAATAATCGAAAATATAATCGAGTTCCTTATCGGTAAGCGCAGTCATATGAGAATTCGCGCTCTCTCCGAATTTTTCAGTAAGCATTGCAAGAATATCATTGCTTTTGAGATTGAAATCTTTGCTGACCTCATGTACTCTGTACTTATTGTGTAAACCCATCAAATAACTCCCCGTGTATCAGATAAGATAAGCTATAAAAGTCTATTGTTCATTAAGTTTAGATTTAAGAAGATTGGCAAATCCGGTATCTGTAACCGCAATAACTGCAGCCCTTTTTATACCGAGAGCAGAACCGACAGCGGCCATCGAGTGTTTGATCAGAACGGTTTCAGCTCTTTTGCCTGCGTTTTTTATTGTTCTTTCAGAAGCATCTGATGAAACAAATATTATTTCTATCGATTCGTTATAATCAGAAATTCTGTCCCAGCCGATAACCAGTTTTGCTGCGCGTTTTGCAAGACCAAGAGTTGTCAAAAAACGATCCTGCTTTGTGCCGTTATCGATTTTATCCGTCTGTTTTTTCATTTGTTACCAATTTGAGTTCATTTATAATAGTTTCAGGTATTTCAGAACGGAGATTTTTTGATAATCTTCCGTTTTTTACTGCCTTTTTCAGACATTCCGCATCATTGCAGATATACGCCCCGCGTCCTCCGGATGACGGTATTCCGTCGATAACAATCTTTCCGTCAGGAGTTTTGGCGATACGGATAAACTCGTTTTTGAGTCCCCTTTTTCCGCATCCTACACATTGGCGCAGAAATGCGCCTTTTTCTTTACTTTTTTTCATTATTCGGCTATGATATCGATCCTGTATCCTGTAAGTCTTGCAGCCAGTCTGACGTTCTGTCCGGTTTTACCAATGGCAAGTGAAAGCTGATCTGCGGGAACTATCACCTTACATGATTTTGTTTCCTGATCTAGCTCATGTATGCGAACATTTGCGGGGGACAGGGCTGCTGCAACAAATTCTATGGGATCCTCGCTATACTTAATCAAATCTATTCGTTCACCGTTAAGATTTGAAACAATTGCATTAATTCTGGCCTGTTTAGGTCCGATACAGGAACCGACGGCATCGACATTGACGTCATTTGAAAACACTGCGACCTTGGAACGGGAACCTGCTTCGCGGGATATGGCCTTTATTTCAACTGTTCCATCAGCTATTTCCGGAACTTCGATTTCAAAAAGACATCTGAGGAATTCTGTATTTGACCGTGAAAGCACTATTTCCTGGCTTTTTGCGCCGCGTTTGACATCAGATACGCATACTTTTATTCTGTCGCCGTCTTTCGGTTTTTCACCGGGGATGAGGTCTTTTTCGAACATCTGCATTTCATAATCTTTAATTTCGATATATATACACTTGCCGCGTTCATCTACTCGTGAAACAACACCGGTAACGATTGTGCCTTTCATTTCTTCGAATTCCTGAAGAAGCGAACCGTTGACAGCTTCGTTAATCGCCTGGATAATAACATTTTTTCCGACTTTTGCGGCTATACGTCCGACAGAAGATGTATCGCAGTCGAATTCGACCGTATCGCCTAAGCTGTATGAAGGATCAATCTGCTGCGCCTGTTCAAGAGATAGTTCGATAGCGGGATATGTAACATCTTCCACAACTGTCTTTTTTGTAAACACACGAACTGTTCTGTTTTTTTCATCGAAAACGACATCAACATTATCCGGAGGAATTTGTTTGTCTCTTCGGATAGATGAAACGATACCTGCTTTGATTTTTTCAAGCATATACGATTTGGGAATGCCTTTCTCTTTCTGGATCAGTTCAAGTGCGTCGTAAAATTCAGATTTCATGATTTCCTCCGTGTCTGATTATTGCGTGAGAATATTTTAAACGAGATCGATTTTAATTTTTGATATTATTTTTCTGTCTACAGTAAAGTTTTCGCCGTTTATTTCAAATATTACAGAATTCTCATTTGCGAATACGATAATGGCGTCAAACTTTTTAGTCCTTACAGGAAAGTCTTCCGGAACCTTAAACAAGCTGACTGAAACATCTTTTCCGGTAAAACGATTTATATGTTCGGTTTTTTTTAATTCTCTGACAAGCCCCGCAGAGAGAACTTCAAAATTGAATGAATGATCGATCAAATCCAATTCGTCAATAATGGGATCCAGTTTCCTGGATACTTCTTCGCAATCACTTACCCAGACACCTTCGGGACGGTCTATTATAATGCGCAGAAAGTATTCTGAACCTTCTTTTTTATATTCAACATCCCAAAGCTCAAGCCCGAGGCTTTGAACGACAGGCTCGGCTGCGATTCTGACTTTTTCAACGATCGACATTCGAAGATTTTCTCCTTATAAACTGTTAAGAGCGGTTTAAACCGCTCTTACATGTCAATTATATCATATTATACTAAAAAAAGCAATAGGTAAAAGAAACATTTTTGTTACAAATAACAGATATTCGAAGGATACAACTGAATAATGATATTATTATAAATTATATAGCCGATTATTAAATCAAAAAAACCGCTCTATACTTTTACAAACTGAAAAGCCTTTTGCCGTTCTCTTCTGTTTTTTCAATTATGAATTCTGTAGAAACATTTCTTATTTCTGCTATTTTTCTGGCTACCCAAATAACATTTTCAGGCTTGTTTCTTGTTCCCCGTAAAGGCTCAGGAGCCAAATAAGGGCTGTCAGTTTCAATCATAATTCTGTCTATAGGAGCATTTGCTGCAACCTCTACGGTTTTTCTTGCATTTTTAAATGTTACCGAACCTGTAAATGAAATATAAAAGCCTATTTTAAGAAGCTCTTCAGCCATTTCCCACGATCCGCTGTAGCAGTGAAAAACTCCTCGTACTCCTGTTTTCTTTACAGCCTCCAGGCATTCGGCATGAGCCTTTCTGTCATGAATAACAACCGGTGCATCAAGCTGTTTGGCAAGGTCAAGTTGTTTATAAAACCATTTACGCTGAGTATCGCGAGCGGAAAAATCGTAATAATAATCAAGTCCTATCTCTCCTATCGCAACGCACTTTTTGTGTTTCCAAAGCGCTTCGATCTGATAAAGAGATTCATCGGTTATTTTATTTGTTTCATGAGGATGAACGCCGACAGCGGCATAAATAAAATCGTATTTTTCCGCCAGAGCTATTCCATTAAGAGACGACTGAATGTCTGAGGAGGCATTGAGAAGATATGTGCCTCCACTTTGAACATAAGATTCGATGACGGATCGTCTGTCATCATCAAATTTAATATCGTCAAGATGTGCATGTGTATCAAACATTATGATTATTTTACCTTATTTTCATTACTTATGAAGATCTACCGTTCCTTTGAAATCAAGAAGACGGATATATAGACCGCCAATGACAGTTCTGTTTTGGAATCCTACCTGATTTGCGGTGACGGTATCGTACCAGTCTGTAAGAGGCACACGACTTTTTGAAAAATTATATGCATTCCAGAGCGGATCAGTAAAACGCTCAAAAACTGTTCTGTTGTTTGCAAGAGCAGCTGTCCATACAAGCCAGTCTGATTTGGTATATTCTTTCCTTGAATCGAGGGGAAGCCCGTAAGGTCGAAGATGGCTTTCGTTTGAAAGAAGCTCAGCATCTATGACCTGTCTCGGGAAAAGATTTGTTCCCCAGAGTTTATCCCAGATCATATTATATTTCATACTGAATGATCCTTGTTGGTCAAAAGCAAGACGGAAACCTCCGTTTTCATCAGCAGCAGTCTCGCACCATTCAAGAGCCATTTCTATTGCCTGCTCGTAATAATAATCGCTTTCCTCTTCTTCACCCAGCATATCAAGTACAGCAGAAAGACCAGTAAGTCCCAATATTGCTTTGAGAGACAGATTGCAATTATGCGCAAGATGCCCTGCAAAATCATCGGTGCAGAGTTGGTTTTGCGGATCTCTGCCAAAATCAAGAAGATATTTTGCCCACTTACGATACAGGTCAATATTATCCTTTGCAAAAGATGCGTCTTTTTCAGCTATACATATATTGGCAAGCATTATAAGCATATTGCCGCATTCTTCAACAGGCATCTGGTTTTTTTCAGAATCAATTCCACCGTAGACCTGTCCGTTTACAAGAGGATATTGACCGCAATCGTGCGGCGCAAAGTCAAAAATCCATTTATCGCTCAGCGCAAACCTGATAATCGGTCGCATCATGCCCTTTACAAGTTCCGGATTGTATAAAAGAAAAAGCGGGATGGAAGGATAGCTGACATCGACTGTTGCCGCGCAGCCGTTTGAAAAACATTCTTTCGATATAAACAGCAATTCGCCGTTTTCGTCTACGGCAAGTTTATGAGCGGATATCGACTGCCTGTAAGCAAGCAAGAGAAGTTCAGCGTATTTTTCTCCGCCAGCCATGACTGCATCCGAAAAAAGATCATCTGAAATAATCTTTGCATCGGCAAAAAGTCCTGTATAATCGCTAAATGCCTCGGGTAGAAGCTGTTCTATTGTTTTTCCGTCTTTATTCCATACAGATTTAAGTTTTTTTCCGAAGTATTCGATCGAATAAATATCATCATATGCAAAGACAAACATGGCGCCGCAACAATCGCAAACATCGCCGCTGACTTCGATAAAAGTCATACCATCTTCATTAGTTTTAACATCTGAAGATGCATTTTCACTGTCTGAAGCGAGATAAACATATCCCCAGTCTATTCGCAAGTCATCACCGCTGCGATTAAGAACATTCTGAACGGTATTGCCCATTTTGGCGCAGACGATCCCGTTTTCGAGCTCAAAAGTTGTTGCCATAACAGCAGACTGACCTTTTTCGTTAAGACAGAGTTCTTCGGATATGGTGACATAGGCTTTAATGTCATGATCTTCACCGTCTATTGATTCATATTGCAAAAATAAATAAGACACGGGACGAGACAAAACTTCAACATCATCAAGAATTCTTGGTGAGAAAAATGTTGCGAAGAGTCGTATTTTCGGAGATTCAAATACATATCTCGTTGTCATTGCCTCTATATCGCATGCTACCTGCAAAAGAGGCTCATAGTCTGTTTTACCCATAAAACCGTATTTTTCACCGTCGATCGCAACAACACCGCGTATAGTATTCGGTTTACCTGTCCAATGTTTTGTATCGTCATCAGTCAGTCTGTCTGTCATTGCCCATACGGAAAAATATGGATCTACCGTAATGAGCGGGTATGCGGGAGCACGAAGTTTCATATAAATACCTCTTTTGATTTTTTATTCGAATAAATTATATCATAATAATTTTTCTTTGTCAACAACAGACTAAAAAAAGAAACAGGATAAAAGTATATCCTGTTTCTGAAAGTCAGTTATTGATTTCAAGTTTATTTTCAGAATCGTTCCAGTAAAGTTTTGTGATTTTATATTCACCTTTTTCGTATCCGTAACCGTCTCCATCATCGTCATAAAGACAGAACTCAGCATCCTTACCCGGGTAAATATCATATTTGATCTCGGCATTTGATGCTTCCGCAGTATTGCGAACAGGGTTTATTCTGGGAATTATGCTGCCTGCTTTAACGAAAAGCGGGATTTTAGAAATATCGGCTTTTACAGTTATCCACTGTCCTCCTGAATACTTATCCTTTGTATAAAAATCAAACCAGTCGTTACCATCGGGAAGGTATACTTTTCTTGTAAAATCCGAATTTTCTATTTTGACTGAATTAATCCCGTAATACATCGGATCAGTAACGGGACATACCATTATGCTTTTACCGAAGAGGAACTGATCTTTGATCTCACAAGCAATCGAATCGTTGCGGTAATCAAAAGCAAGCATACGAAGGATAGTTCCGTCATTAAAATAAACATCTGCGGCAGAAGAATAAATGTACGGCAAAAGTGAATAACGAAGATCAATAGCAGCCTTAATCGAATCATAGAACATGTCGCCTTCTTTTCCGTAATTCCATGGTTCTCTTCGTGCCTCAGTGCCGTGAGCTCTGAAAACGGGAAGGAATGCGCCTAACTGGAACCAACGTGTAAAGAGCTCTCTGTAGCCCATATCCTCGGTCGTTTTATCATAATCTCCATTCCAGAACCAGTTGGGTCCTCTTCTGACAAAAAAGGCACCGATATCGAGAGTCCAGTAAGGGAGTCCGCTAACGCAGAAGTTAAGACCGGCAGGTATTTGTTTTTTTAATATTTCCCAACGAGCGGAAATATCGCCCGACCACAATATAGCGCCGTATTTTTGCCCACCTGTAAAAGAACTGCGCGTTAAATTGCAAACTCTGAACTTATCCGTAACGGAACGTTGTCCGTCATAAATGGTGCGGCTGTGAGCAAGTCCATAAGCATTTGCAAGATCTCTCGGCATGAACTGAGACGCATCACGAAGGAAATTCTGATACATATAGGGCGCAACAGGCTCGTCAAGGCCCCATTCGGGAGTGAAAGGCTCGGAGGAATCGCACCAGAATGCCTTTATACCTTTATCCCATACACCTTCCTTCAACTGCTTCCAGTATAGTTTTCTTGCATCAGGGTTAAATGCGTTATATGTATTGGATGCAGGGAAAAACAGACCTTTTTCGGCGAACTCTTTATAATCTTCCGTGCATTCCGCAGGATTTGCCCAAATCGAAAGCATAAAATGAACATGTTTTTCGTCAAGTTCATTTATCATACCGGGGACATCCGGGAAACATTCCGGATCGAGGCGCTTTTCACCCCAGTGACCCGGTATCCATGAAGACCAATCCTGAACAATACAGTCAATACCGAGCCCGAGTTCCTCGAACTTACTAACAGTATCAAGGATCTCCTTTTGAGACTCATATCTTTCCTGTGACTGAATAAAACCGAAAGCCCATTTGGGAAGCATCGCCGCTTTTCCCGTTAGGAAACGATATCCGGCGATGATATCGTCAAACTCAGGACCGTAAATAAAATAGAAATCCATTTCCGTATCAGCATCGGTAAAAAGATATGAACCGTATGCGTTATCATTGAATATTGCCGTGCCGTCAGTTCCGGATAGAACGCCGTAGCCCTCTGTAGATACGAAAAACGGAATAGCAATCTTCATGTTGGCTTGGTGGAGATACTGTGTTGTTCCCCTGAGATTCAGAACGCCCTCCGTTGCCTGTCCAAGACCGTATATTTTTTCATTTTCTTTAAACTGAAAACTGAGTTTTGTGCTGCACAGGCGTCTGTCAAACACTTTTGTAGCCTGTTTAATCTGCTTTTTGATACCGTCGGGAGTTTCTATTTCTTCCACAACAGTATTTTCATCAGCTACAGTTTGAGTGGTATCATAGTAAGAAAGGTATTTGCTCTGAAAATCTGCTTCTTTCAGAATAAGATTTCCTTCAATACTGTAATAAGAAATCGAAGATGTTTTTTTGTTGACGTGTATTTTAATTACATCGGTAGAAAGAATAACAGAATCGCCGTTTTCTTCATATGTCCATTTATCACAGTTACCATGAAAAGAAATTCCCATTCCGAATTCATCCGATAAGGTGCCGTTTTCACTGTAATTTATTCGAACGATACGCTCATTCTGAGGAGAAAGACGAAGTATGCCTCGTTCAGACGTCATATAAAGCGAAGAACCAATTCGCTCTGTTTTTGTTATCTCATAAGATTTTCTGGGACTTGTATAAAGCATCAATAGACCCCCTGTATTTTTTTGTTTTGTAAATTTTAACATACAGAATTCAGTTTGTCAAGCACTTTACGATTACTGAAAAGGATTTATTCTGGATTTATTGACAAATAATAAAGCATATGATATAATCATAAAGATAATATCGTTTTTGAGGTAATTGATTATGACAAAAAGGGAACTTGTTAAAAGCGCAATAAAACATGAAAACACAGGCAAAGTCCCTTCATGCATTCATCTTGCAGGTGACGGCATAGAAAAATATACCGATCTTCTCTATGAGAGATACAAAACGCCGGTTGCCAAAAAGTTATATGAAAGTGGAAAGCTGAATAAATATGATGCCGTTCGTCTGGCGATCGGGAACGACGTATTTCCGGTCGAGCCTCCATGGTGGGGCTGGTATGGACTGACCGACGCTGACTTTGGATATGAAATCCCATTAAAACTCCCTCGAACCATGGGATACGGTCCGAGCGTAAATGATCTTTCAGAAAGAATGAAAATGATAAAAGAAGAAACCGGGTGCTATATACTAATCCAGATTTTCGGCAGTCATTTTGAAAAAGCGTATTTTTCAAGAGGTATCGAGAATTTTCTTGCAGATATGGCAGGAGAACCGGATTACGCACAAGCATTGCTTGATAAAATAATCGATAAAAATCTCGTAATGATCGAAAATATAATATATCTTCCGGAAATCGACGGAGTATTGCTTGGCAGCGACTGGGGGTCGCAAAAATCACTTCTGATGTCTCCGGAATCATGGCGAAAAATGATCGCTCCCGGAGAAAAGAAAGAATACGACCTTATTCACGATGCGGGAAAAGATGTTTGGGTCCATTCCTGCGGGTGTATAGATGCCATTATTCCCGATCTTACGGAAATGGGACTTGATGTTTTGAATCCCGTCCAGCCTGAATGCATGGATATCGCTTTTTTGAAATCCGAATACGGAGACAGGTTGACTTTCTGGGGCGGGATATCAACTCAGAGAACACTCCCCTACGGAACTCCGAAGGAGGTTGCCGCTGAAACGCATGCAACTATCGAACTTATGTCGAAAAACGGAGGTTATATCACATCTTCCTCTCAGGAGATTCAGGCGGATGTACCATATGAAAACCTTTGCGCTATGATCGACGCTGCACTTGAACATAAATAAAGCAGGGATGAGTTTATGAATAATATATATAAAAAAATAGATACGATCTGTCAGATAAATACAGAAAGAGTTCTTGAGGCATTCAGGATAAACAGAGTATCTGAAGCCATGCTTCACGGAACTACGGGTTATGGCTACGATGACAGAGGCAGAGATACGCTCGACAGTGTTTTTGCTTATGCTTTCGGGGCAGAAGATGCGCTGGTAAGACATACTTTTGTATCAGGAACGCATACTCTCGCAACAGCACTTTTCGGGGTATTACGTCCCGGTGACACCATTCTTTCCGTTACCGGTCAGCCATATGATACATTATGCGAAACATTCGGTATAACCGGATACAGCGGAAACGGTTCGATGAAGGATTTCTCAATCAGTTATAAAGAAATAGAACTTGATTCAAACGGACATCCGCAGCTCGAAATAATGAAAAAAATGATTAAGGATGATCCCTCAATAAAACTTGTTTTTATGCAACGTTCAAGAGGATACACATCAAGAAGAACACTTAGTCTTGAAGATATAAAGGCTGTTGCTGAAGCAGCAAAAAGCGTAAGAGACGTTATTGTATTTGTTGACAACTGCTACGGAGAATTCGTAAGAGAAAAAGAACCCATAGCCGTAGGTGTTGATCTTATGGCAGGATCACTCATCAAAAACCCCGGCGGCGGTATTGCAAGGACCGGCGGATATATTTGCGGCAAGAAGGCGCTTGTTGAACTTTGTGCCTACAGGCTGACTGCCGTCGGAATAGGAAAAGAGTGTGGAGCAACACTTGATGAGCTGCGAAATATGTTTCAGGGCTTTTTTATGGCGCCGCATATAGTTGCACAAGCGCTTAAAACTGCTGTTTATGCGGCAGAAAAGCTCTCAAAAGCAGGTTTTTGCGTCTCCCCCCTTGCAGATGAAAACAGAGAAGATATTATTCAGACTGTTACTTTCGGTAATCCGGATGATCTGCTTGCATTTTGCCGAGGAATTCAGCATGGTTCACCGGTAGATTCATTTGTCACACCCGAACCGTGGGCGATGCCAGGTTATGACTGCGATGTTGTTATGGCTGCGGGAGGATTCATATCAGGTTCATCGATTGAAATTTCTGCAGATGCGCCGCTTAAACCTCCTTATACCGCATATATGCAGGGCGGACTGACATTTGAAAGCGGAAAATACGCTGTTGACACGGCAATAAAATATATAAGTGAGTTAAGATGAAAATACCTATCATAATCAATCATTCAATTCCTTATTTCAAATACAGCGCTGAGAATATTGCTGAAGGAATAAAAAAATCAGGGAATATTCCTGTTATACTGAATAATACCGAGGCAAGGACAAGAACAGATATTGAGTTCTTTGAAAAGTGTGTATTTCTTGATAAAGATATTCCGCTCGGACTCAAAATGGAAATTTCAGGAACGAGGCTTTTTAACAATATTGGTTCTATTGAACTATGCTCGGATAAAAGGCGCATCAACACTTTTTTGAAAAACGATTTTCCGGTTCCGAAAACGATCGATTATCCGCTGACATATTTTCCGAACGAAGTGTTCTTCAATGAATTCACAGAAATGATCGCCGATGAACTCGGTCTGCCCGTTGTGGCAAAACTCGCTTTCGGATCACAGGGACGTGAAGTTTTTCTTCTCAATTCCAAAGTTGAAATCACTGACTTTCAAAGAAAATACTATCTCACACCGCACCTTTACCAGAAGTTTATTGAAACAAGCAAAGGACGAGATCGCAGAGTGTATGTTGTCGGAAAAAAAGCTGTAGCATCAATTATCCGTGAAAACAAAAACGATTTCCGATCAAATATGGCTATAGGAGGATCGGCTACAAAGGCGGAGATACCCGAAGAAATAAATACACTTTGCGTTGATGCAGCAGGTATACTCGGACTTGATTTTTGCGGAATAGACCTTCTTTTTTCAGACGAAGGTCCGCTCATATGTGAAGTTAATTCCAACGCATTGTTTTCTACGCTTAACGAAGTATGCAAAATTGAAACCGGACACCTGATTGCAGAACATGTAGTTTCTGTAAAACGCTGCACATTGTAACTTTTTTGTGAATTTCAAAATTCCGACTTGACATTTGAAAAACAATGTGCTATCATAACTGTACTATGACAGATAGTACAGTTTATTTTTTTAACGGGGTGATTTGTATGGTGAAAGCGGAAAAGCTCACCAAATCGTTCGGAACAACAGATGTGCTGCGAAACCTTTCCTGCGAAATACGTGACGGATCGATATACGGACTTATCGGTGCAAACGGCTCAGGCAAGAGCACATTACTAAGACTGATTGCCGGAATATACTATCCGGACTCTGGAAGTCTCAAAGTAGACGACGAAGAGATTTTTGATAATGTAATAAAGAAAAAAGATATCGTATTTGTTGCAGACGAGTTTTATTTTCCTACAGGATGCACTGTTGAACAGTATGCGCAGATATATTCTGAGTTTTATGATTCTTTTGATTATTCCTTTTTCTGGGAAAAGCTCGGAATGGTCGGTCTTCCTCTCAAAGGCAAAGTTGCGACATTTTCAAAGGGAATGAAAAGACAGCTTGTAATGCTTTGTGCTCTTGCCTGCAAATGCAAACTTGTACTTTTTGACGAAACGTTTGACGGACTTGACCCCGTAGTAAGAAATCTTATGAAAAACATAATTTACGATGAAGTTGCAGAGCGCAATATCACAGTTATTATGACATCTCACAACCTTCGTGAACTTGAGGATATTTGCGATTGTCTGGGAGTTCTTTATCAGGGCGGTATACTTTTTGAAGGTGATGTTGCAAACATAACATCTAATGTATTCAAGGTTCAGATAGCTTTTAAAGAGGATTTCAACGAGAAAAACTTTATAGGAATGAATATAATAAGCTCAAAAAAGCGAGGTTCTGTCGCAGAGCTTATTATAAAAGGCGACAAGGAAGACTGCAGGAAAAAGCTGGAAGCTCTCAATCCAATCTTACTGGACATACTTCCTCTGACGCTTGAAGAAATATTTATTTACGAAATGGAGTTGCTTGGATATGCTTATGAAAAAATCTCTGTTTGATTTCGGATATTTCCGCTATACGCTCCGAAGAATGCTCCCCTACTCGCTCGTTATGCTCCTCATCCTGATTTTATCAAGCTTTCTTGTTTTCGGTATAACGGACGAGGTTTCGTCACTTGCAATCGGAAAAATAAGATACATCGGCGTGGAACTTCTCGGATGCACGTCCACAGCTTTTATGTATATCATTCCGATCGCACTCTGCATCGGGATGTTCGGTTTCATCCATAAGAAAAATTATGCGGATTTTATTCTTTCATCACCGGTAAAAAGATCTTCTGTCTTTTTTACAAATATTATTTCCGCATTAATAATGATATCTGTAATGCTTGTAGTTAACCTCCTTTTTATAGCACTGGTAATTTCGGCAGGAGAAAACTATCAGGCATATGTATCTGCGGGAGATTACTTTCTTTCGTTTTTTTATAATCTTGCGGGTTATATGCTTGTTTTCGCAGCGTCTTCTTTTGCTGCAGTTATCACAGGAACAGCTATTACACAAGCTTACATGACGTTTATAATATTGTTTTTGCCTACATTTATTACCGCATACATTCAATTCCCATTTCTTATACAGTCATACACGTCATTTATGACTTCACAGTATACTATTCCGTTGAATCAGATACTGCTCATCCCGAATATTCCAGCAATGCCTATAACGCAGATCATGCTTACTGCAAGCGGATATCAATACGCTGAATTTTACGGGATCCACTACTTCTTTGAGGCAAAATCCATATGCTACACTTTGCTTGTGGCTGTTTTATATGTTATAGCGGGAATGCTGCTTTTCAGAAAATACAAAGCTGAAAATGCAGGTAAATCATTTGTGAATAAAGGCGTTGGAATTTTCGCGTATGCGGGCTCTTTCGGACCTGTTATGGCGCTTATATTCCTTATTTTTGCGCATGCTGACTATACGGACATGTTCGACAGTCCGCTGTTCTATTTATTTATAATCGTTTCTTTCATTTCATTTATAATAGCAACGCTCATATTCAACAAAGGCTTTACCGAATTCGGAAAACATCTTGTTATTTATCTCGTTCTCATTATTTCAACATCTGTTATTTCCGGTATTATAAATGTTACTGCTGAACGCAGCCTAAAAACAATTGATTTCAGAACTGATGAAATCAAATCTGTTTCCGTTTATATGAAACCTGTAAACGCACAACCGATAACGGATACATATGTAAGCAAGAACTACATTAAGGTTAAAATCGATGATGAAGACATGCTGGATCTCCTTTCAGGCGGAAATGATACTGGAACAGATTATTATTGCGAAATTACTTTGTCAAACGGCAAGCAGGCAACTGTGGTTTCAAGATTGACAGAGGAATTTATAAATGCTCTTTACAATTATATCGATGAAAACGTTGAAATCAAAAAGACACTCCTTTTCTTGCCCGGAGCCGATCACGTTGTCTGCACATCACTGAACATCGAAACGTCTCACGGTTATTCAACATATTCTTCTTCATTTGAAAAAAAGAATGAAATCCAAAAAAAAATTACTGAGAGAGAAAAGGAATACCTTGATATTCCCATTTCAAAACTATATCAGAACAGAAATAGCGTCACAAGATTCGGTTATGTCAGCAATTACGAAGAAGATATGCTGAATTACGGATTCATTAATTCTGACAGCGTTAACTTCTCTTTAGCTGCGCTGAGGAATTATAACGGACAGTATTATGCGTCTAATTATTTCATTGACAACTCCTCGCAGTTTTTTAACGGATTTGCAAAAGAATCACACGAACGAGCAGAGAGAATCCTTAAAAAAATCGACAGCTCAACAACAGTAAGCATAGCAGGAGCATTTGATCTTGGCGAGGAACAGTATATACTTCTTGATGAGATCATTCCGTCTCTTCCCGCTGTAATGCCAGGAGACTTCTCAAATGCGGTAAAAAATGCACTGAATGAACCGATAGGAACTGAAAACATTGTTGCCGTAGCTATTTCATCAGAAAAAGAAACCGCACTTGTATTTATGGATGTTGAAAGAGATATCAAGCCTCTTATCGACATATATCTTGAGCGGGTAACCGAGATGCTTGACAAACGCGCTGATGAATCGGGAAAAGCAGATTCAGCTGAAATTTCGCAATCTTATTATATGGACGGTATGTATACAAAAGGCATGGAAGCATATCTGGCTGTCAACGCTATGTTTGGAGGCGAATTAAGTGAATCAGGTGCTTATTTCGATTTAAAAGCATTCGGAATCAACTGCAAAGATCTGTCTGAACTTATAAAATCCGAAAAAGATTATATAAACAGCATAGTAACAAGAAAATATACGAAAGATACCTTATCTGATGAGTATTACTTTATTTCCGTTATAACTGATTTCAATGACATGAGCGGAAGGCTAAAACCGGCTGTAATACCGATATCTAAAGAGATGCTTTTAACGATATCCGATGAGTTTGAGTATCTTGACAGCAAGGCAGAGTTGTTTGATTCCAACAAAGTACAAAAGGCAATATGCGATCCTGAATACTACACTGATATTACAGGAAGAAAAGATATAGAATATCTCATGTTACTGTTAAAAGATAGTTATTTCAGAAATACAACAGCAGGCATGTTTGATAACTATTCCGGTTATTATGTATATTCAGGCGAACCCGACTTTGCTTTTTATCACTACGGTTCCGTTAATATTGATTATATTTACAATGACGGAACAGTTGAAAGCGCGGAAATACTGGATACTGACCATGTACAAGAAGTATTGATACGGAAAGCGGGCGAGGAATAGAATGTTCACGATTGATATGCAAAGCAGAACACCCGTTTTTGAGCAAATCGTTATACAAACGGAAGAATTCATTCGCGCCGGTATTCTTAATCCGGGAGACAAGCTTCCTTCCGTAAGAGAGCTGACCGGAATGATCGGAGTAAACCCGAACACTATTTCAAAGGCATACGGAGAACTTGAACGACGGGGAATAACTGTTTCGGTATCAGGAAAAGGCTGTTTTATAGCAAAAAACATAACGGATGTTATGAAGATCGCCGCAGAGAAAAAAATACCGGAGTTTGAAAAACTGGCAAAAGAACTTGTTGAATCGGGTATAAGCAAAGATGAACTGATAAAAAAGATAAATTCCCTGAACAGTAATAATATTCAATTATCATGAGAGGTGAATATCATGAAAAACAAAAAAGTATTCATACTTATTATTTTACTAGTTTTGGCGATGTTATATGCTTTTGCCGGATGCAATTATACAGGTTATGAAATACCTGATGAAGACAAAATACTTGTCAATATTCAGCTTGATCTGGATGAAGACATCGGACTCCTCCTAACGGAATGGGATATAAACGGACAAACAGGAGGGAGCGGAGCGTGTAACGCAGATAGATCAATGCTGAAACGTGACAGTTTAAACGAGTGGGAATTTGACAGAGTAATGCTTGAAAAATCGGCAGATACTTATGAAGTGAAATTAAAATTTATTGTTGTAACAGAATATTTCGATCCGAATTACGATTTCGATTATCCTGATGAATATAAAATACCGATGAATGAAATTGCGTTTACCGCAAAATTCGGCGAAGCTTACTATGTTACAATC
The DNA here is from genome assembly GCA_016281805.1 of Clostridiales bacterium. Taxonomy (GTDB): domain Bacteria; phylum Bacillota; class Clostridia; order Oscillospirales; family UBA644; genus HGM12619. The sequence continues at coordinate 3,706 of JAEEJJ010000027.1, read as the reverse complement.
ACCGGAGGACATCAAGAAGGCTATCAGGCAGTTTTACAAAACCAATAATAAGAGCACAAACGCGATAATCCACCCTATTCGGGTGGATTATCTATATCATTTTTTATTTTATAGTTCTATACTTTCAGTAGCGAATGCATTCAGATCAGATGAGGCGATATTGCCTGAACAGTATTCATAATATCCCTGAGTTGCTATCATTGCACCGTTGTCGCCACAGAGCGAGATGTCGGGGATATAAAGCGTAATACTGTTTTTCTCCGCTGCTTCTGAAATCATCTTTCTCAACATTGAATTTGCAGCAACGCCGCCTGCAACAACAAGTTTTTTTTGCGGAAGATCAAAGGAATCAACTGCGAGAACGGCTTTTTCGGTTAAAATCTCACATATCGCCTTTGAGAATGATGCGGCGACATCCGGTTTATTAAGTTCCTTTCCTGTTTGTTTCGCGTTGTGGGCATAATTTATAATTGATGTTTTTACGCCGCTGAAGCTAAAATCAAAGGGGGCATCGTGAAAGTGAACACGAGGGAAAAATATAGCATCTGGATCACCGAGTTTCGCGAGAGCATCCATTTTAGGTCCGCCGGGATAACCAAGGCCCAATACTCTCGCCGCCTTATCAAATGACTCCCCTGCCGCATCGTCTCTTGTTCCACCCAATATTTTATATGATGTATAGTCAGAGACATAAACGAGATGGCTGTGCCCTCCCGAAACTATGAGAGCAATAAAAGGCGGAGTTAGATCGTGATGAGTTAAGTATGCTGCTGCGACATGACCTCTGATATGATGAACGGGAACGAGAGGTTTACCAGACGAAAAAGAAAGGCCTTTTGCGAATCCGACGCCGACAAGCAATGCTCCGATAAGTCCCGGAGCATTTGTGACCGATATAACATCGATATTCTCAATACCACCGACAGGTTCAAGTGCCAGACGGGTAACGGAAGAAATTGCTTCAAGATGAGCACGTGATGCGATTTCAGGAACGACACCGCCATAAAGCTCATGTGTGCTGATTTGAGTTCTTACGATGTTCGATATAATTTTTCTGCCGTCTTCAACCACTGATGCGGCAGTTTCATCACATGATGATTCAATACCTAAAACTTTCATAAAATAATCCGTGTCAGAAATTGCGATTATTCGAATTAGAGATTTTAATACTTGACGAAACAATAAAAAAGGTGTATAATATTAAAATAAAGGTAATTCGTAATTTGAATTATATCATATATGACCTGATTTGTCAATAAGAACGAAAAGAGTCAGAATAATGAATGTATTATTTGTTTGCACGGGAAATACGTGCAGAAGTCCTATGGCGGAAGGATTTTTCAACAGTATTTACGGCTCAGGAGCAAAAAGCGCCGGGATATATGCCGAAAACGGAGCCGCTCCATCCGAGAATGCCGTAAAAGCGATGAAAAAATACGGTATCGATATTTCAGAGCATAAGGCAAAGCAGATAAGTCCAGAAGACATAATGAATGCCGATAAAGTATACGCAATGACTGCACGTCATGCTGCCATACTAAAAGAAATATTTCCTGAAAAATCAGATAGTATTTCCGTTCTCGGAAACGGAATTTCCGATCCGTTCGGAGGAGATGAAGAATTATATTTAAAATGCGCAGAAGAAATAAAAAAATGCGTATCAGAAATCGAAATTAATAAATGATTACGGAGACTCGATATGAACACTGTTCGAAAAGCCGAAAAAAAGGATGTTAAAGGGATAGTAAAAAGAGAAAATGTCTGCTTTTCCACACCTGAAACGGAAGAAAGCATTTATTCATTTTTAAAGAGTAAAACTTTTTTTGTAGATGTTATAGAAGATGAGGGAATCGTAACGGGACACTGTATTTATTTCTTTGTTCCGGATAACGCCGAAATTATTTCACTTGCCGTAACGCCTGAAAAAAGAAGGATGGGATACGGAAGAGATCTTGTATACAATGTAATAGAACGCGCAAAAGAAAATAACTGTAAAGAAGTTTATCTTGAAGTGAGAAAATCAAATGAAACAGCGATCTCGCTTTATACGTCTATTGGTTTTCATCAGGTAGGCGAACGAAAAAATCTTTATTCAAAACCTGAAGAAGACGGTCTGATAATGCAATATCTTATCTGAGAAGTATCGTTCCCTGTTACAAATCTATAATTGAAAGCAGAAAAAGCCCCGGACCTTTCGGTTCGGGGCTGTATGTTTGAAGGCTTGCGCCGTTAAACACTAATTATTTTCTCTTGAATACAGAGATACCACCGATAGCGGAAACAGCAGCGAGAGCGTAGAAGAGAACGCTTACGTCAGCAGTCTTCGGGTTGGTGTTGGTTGTGGTAGTTGTTGTTGTGGGAGCCGGAGTTACGGTTTCGGTAGCAGCCGGTTCTTCAGCAGCTGGTTCTTCAGCTGCGGGTTCTTCTGCTGCAGGTTCTTCAGTAGCAGCAGGTTCTTCAGCTGCGGGTTCTTCTGCTGCAGGAGCTTCCTGTTCGGGAGCTGCTTCAGCGGGAGTAGCGCTCAGCATGTAGTAGTTGAAATATCCCCAGCTCGGGCAGTCAAAGCCACGACCCCAGTTATCAGGGTTGCCGTTTTCGTCAACGTGTCCGTCGCCATCGAGGAAAATGTTACCGATAGAAATGATAGCGCCTGCTTTGCCTTCGAAATCAGTAACAACTTTGTCTGTGCCGGTTCCATAGCAGATTGCATCCCAGGGAATGAAACCTTCGATGCAGTAGGAGTAGCCGCCCTTATCGTTCTTTTCGGTATCCTGCCAAGAAACAGTTTTGATTTCGAACGGATTCTTGGAGTTGCCATAATAGTAATTCATGCTGTCGTCGTTCCAGAAATCGCCTGTTCCAAGAGTATTGGTCCAGAATTCGAGCCATTCATAAGGAACAGCTTCATCATCGGAAGGACGGATCATCGGAGTCCAGCCATCAACACGTCTGGTCTGACCGGTTGTGTCGCCGTTGCCGAGATAGAAAGCGGGGTTGAAGGATGTGGGTGTAGAGTCGGTATCGCAAACTACTGCGAAATAAAGTCCGCCTTCATCCCAGAGCCAATAAACATCCCAGATATTACGATGTTCTGCAGGGATGTCGTCGAGAGATGAAACGCCAACAGGATAGGAGTTGCCCCAAACTGTAGCATCCCAGAAACCTGCAAATTCGGCTTCTTCGTCATCCTGAAGGTTAACACCTGTTTTAAGAGCGCCGAACCATTCGCCGTTAAGGTCAGCTTTACCGTCGATAACGATGGCAGGGTTCTTCGGGTTTACCTTGGGAACGTCAAATTCGAGGCGTTCCTGTGCAAATTCGCCGGTATAGAAAGCTGCTGCACCAACGGAAGCAACCATAGCAACTACGATTGCAACAGCAATCATTGCTATAATTTTTTTCATATTTTTTTCCTCCTGAAATAAAATTGGCATTTTAATTGCCGTGTATAGCATATTATACAACAAATATTAAATGTTGTCAATACCTGATTTATAACTTTACATCAAATTTACATCAAAAAAATGATTTTTTATACTTACAGATTTTATGAAAATACAATTAATTATATTCTGCACATTTTAGCATATAGACCGCCTTTTTCGAACAGTTCTTTGTGAGTTCCCTGTTCAACGACAGATCCTTTTTCAAGGACAATGATATTGTCTGCCTTCATAACAGTTGTAAGACGATGCGCAATAACTAT
>JAEEJJ010000026.1 GCA_016281805.1 Clostridiales bacterium | reverse complement strand
ATCTGGCGGATACGGAATCGATCCTTAAAAGAACTTTCGACGTTTTGCCCGACGTGACTTTTTTTCTGTGCGAGCCTTTTTACCTCGATTCTAAAGACAGAGAAGATCAGTATAAATATTTTCCGCACCCGATATGCGAAAACGATTTTGTTTTCGGCAATAAAAACCATACGGAAGACGTTGTGAAAAAATATTTTGAAAAATTAAACGATATAAGCACTAAACTGCCGTCTCTCGCAAAAAAATACGGCGCGATATTTGTTCCGTTTCAGGATGTTTTCGACGAGGCGGCAAAAAAGGTCCACCCGTCTTACCTTATCTGGGACAACATCCACCCCACGTTTGTCGGTCACAGACTGATGGCAAACAGATGGCTTGAAGTTGCAAAAGAAAACGGCTTTTAATTGTGCCAACTTTTTAAAGTTTGTTTTTTACTCTTGACAAGACGGCAGAATATAGATATAATTATAATGTAAACAAACTGCCAAACCCCTCACACAAAGGAGCATATTATGATAAACAGCAAAATTGACGAATTACTCGTAAATTTCGGCGAAAACACCAAAACAAAAGTAAAAGAAGCAATGAAAATCGCAGTGGAAGAAAGAGTTCAGAAAGAGCTTAAAAAACGCCGCAGAAAAATGATACGCAACGTTGTCTGCATCGGCGCGGCGGTGGCGTGCGGTTATCTTATTTATAAAAACGCGGATAAGATCAAAGCTTTCCTTGAAGAAAACACTCCCGAACTTCCCAAGATCCGCCTGACACTGGATAAATAAATCCCGTAGATCCGCCCGAAAGCCCTGCCGCTGCAGCGTCACAGTTTCCGGGCGTTATTTTCTGAAAAATTTACCAAATCGGAGGTATTCTGAATTGAACATCACAAACGATATCAGGTATGTTGGCGTAAACGACAGAAAAATCGACCTTTTTGAAGGGCATTACGCCGTTCCTGACGGAATATCGTATAATTCATATGTAATTCTGGACGAAGAGACTGCTGTAATGGATACCGTCGACGCAGCGTTCACGCATGAATGGCTTGACAATATTCAGGCGGTTCTTGACGGCAAAGCTCCCGATTACCTTATAATTCAGCATATGGAGCCTGACCACTCGGCAAATATTCAGAATTTTATGAAAGTTTATCCGAAAACAACAATCGTTGCAACCGCAAAGGCATTTGCAATGATGAAAAACTTTTTCGGAACGGATTTTGAAGACAGACAGATCGTTGTAGGCGATATGAACACATTGTCTCTCGGAAAACACACTCTCACGTTTGTTACCGCCCCTATGGTCCACTGGCCTGAGGTAATGCTTACTTACGACAGCACAGATAAAGTTCTTTTTTCCGCAGACGCATTCGGCAAATTCGGCGATCTTAACGCAAACGAGCCGTGGGATGACGAGGCATGCAGATATTATATCGGCATAGTGGGCAAATACGGCGCACAGGTGCAGTCTTTGCTGAAAAAAGCAGGCGGACTTGTGATAAAAACAATATGTCCCCTTCACGGTCCGGTCCTTTCCGAAAACATAGAAAGATATATCAGACTATACGATACATGGTCGTCATACCGACCCGAAAAAGAAGGTATCGTAATAGCATATACATCGGTATACGGCAACACCAAAAAAACTGTTTTACGCCTTGCCGAAAAGCTGAAGGAAAACGGATGTCCGTCTGTTTCGGTATTTGATCTGGCAAGATGCGATATGGCAAAGGCTGTCGCGGAGGCATTCAGATACGGCAAACTCGTTCTGGCAACGACCACATACAATGCTGAGATCTTTCCGTATATGCGCGAATTCATTTCATGGCTTACCGAACGCGGATTCAAAAACAGGACTGTTGCGCTTATCGAAAACGGCTCATGGGCGCCTATGGCGGGCAAGGTTATGAGAGCTTTGCTTGAACCTTGCAAAAATCTGACGTTTGCGGAAAATTCGGTAACGATCAATTCCGCCCCTAATGAAATGACGAATAAAAAGACCGATGAGCTTGCAAAAGAGCTTTGCAGAGATTATCTTGCTATACAAAGCGAAACGGCGAACAAAAACGACCTTTCCGCGCTTTTCAAAATCGGTTACGGTCTTTATGTCGTTACTTCAAACGACGGAAAAAAGGATAACGGACTTATCGTAAACACCGTCTCGCAGCTCACAAACACGCCTAACAGGATCGCAGTAACGATAAACAAGCAAAACTACTCGCATCACATTATCATGCAAACAGGCATCATGAACGTAAACTGTCTTTCTACGGAAGCGCCGTTTTCGGTATTTGAGAATTTCGGATTCCAAAGCGGCAGAAACGCCGATAAATTTGCGGACTGCGAACCGTTGCGTTCCGATAACGGTCTGATCTTCCTAAGAAAATACATCAATGCGTTCATGTCCCTTAAAGTTGAACAATATGTCGATCTTGACACTCACGGTATGTTTATATGTTCCGTAACGGAGGCAAGAGTGATCAACGATGCGGAAACCATGACATATACGTATTATCAGAACAACGTTAAACCGAAGCCTCAGACTGAAGGCAAAAAAGGCTTTGTATGCAAAATATGCGGATATGTTTACGACGGAGATACGCTGCCCGAAGATTTTGTATGTCCTCTTTGCAAGCACGGCGCGACAGACTTTGAAGAAATAAAATAATATGCCGGGGGCATATGCCACGGCATGAATATACAGGAGGTATGAAATGAAAAAATATGTTTGCGACGCATGCGGCTGGGAATACGACGAAGCGAAGGGCGATCCCGAAAACGGAATAGCTCCCGGAACGAAATTCGAAGATCTTCCCGAAGATTTTGAATGTCCGGTATGCGGCGTCGGAAAAGACAGCTTCAGCGAACAAGAATAATAACAAAAGAAAACAGGGAAAGCTTTTACAGTTTTCCCTGTTTTTTTATCCGGTTTCGGTTTTAATCCGCAGTTTTATATTCCGCTCCGTTTTCAAGCGCGCTCAGCGCCGCTTTTACCCGGTATTTTTCGAGATCGGCGTCGTAAAGATCGTTGCCGCAGATTATCTCTTTTTTTCTGAAGATAACGATAAGAGGAATAAATACCGCGGCAATAACGGGGCAAAGGATATATGCGGGAATACGGACGATATCAAAAATCAGCGCGGGAAGAATAAGCGCCGCAAGAGAATAGCCGAGGATATTTGAACAGATGATCCGCCGCGATCTGTATTTTTCGCAAAGTGCGCGCAGATAAACGTTCACACATTCGTCGCATACGGCAAAAGTCTCTTTTATGAAAGAGCCGTCCGGCTGCTTACGGTCAAGAACAACATATTTATCGGTTTCGCCTCTACAGTTTGAAAAAACACATTTCATTTCAGATAAGCTTACCGAGTTTCCTTTCGGCAAAGGCAATTATCATATCTGCCGTTCCTTCAATACCTAAAACACTCGTTCTCACGCAAAGATCGAAGCTGTCTGCGCTGCCCCACGTTTTGTTTGTATGAAAACTGTAGTAGTTTGCGCGTTTTTTATCGATTTTCTGCACTTCATCTTCCGCCTTTTTGCGATCTGTAACATTGTTTTCCGCCATATAGTTCGCAATACGGTTCTCAAGATGATCGGTGACCATGATATGCACGCTTCTGTAATTGTCCCTCAGAGCATAGTCTGCGCATCGACCGAGAAATACACATGATTTTTCTGCGGCGATATTGCGAATAAGCTCGGATTGGATATTGTAGACCTTATCAGACAGAGGAACGGCGGAATCACCCCAGTAAACATACTGACCGTCCATTGCGTATGCTCCCATAGCAAGTGAATAGAGAAGAGAATTCGTCGGTTTTTCGTCAAAGTCTTCAAATATCTTCTGATTCATTCCGCTTTTTTTTGCCGCAAGAGAAATCAGCTCTCTGTCATAATAGTCAATACCGAGTTTTTCGGCAATTTTTTTAGCAACCGATCTGCCGTGGCTTCCGCACTGTCTGGCAATCGTTATTGAGAAGTTTTCCGCCATTTTTATACCTCCTGTTTTATTTTTTTTGTTGATTTATTTATCGGTAAGCGCGGCAAGAAGCTGTTCTGCGCTGCCGATATTATAGCCGGTGGATATTACCGAAACGTTAAGGTCCTTATCCACTGCGACAGCGAGAGGCAGGCGTTTATCTTTTGTTGACAAAGAAGCATATACCTCGTCTGAAACAGCGTCAAAGAAGAATATTTTGATATCGGGAAGAATACCGAGGAGCTTTTTCAGCGTAACATGAGCAAGATCGCCTTCGTTTTTAACAATGAAATAAACCTTGTCGGAAACAGGCTTGTAAGCCTCAGTTACCGAAAGCATTTCGTTGAAAAGATGCTCCGTAGGCTCTTCGCGAACGCCGAGCCACGCAAAAACTGCCTTATCGCTTACAAGTGAAGAAAGCTTGTGAGCTTTTCCGTTTATGTCTTCGATCTCTGTATCAAAAATCCTTTTCTTTTCGCCCTTTTCTGCCGGTTCCGTTCCGCGGACTGCAAATTCGGCTTTGAGTGTCTCGCCGTCTGCAAGCGTGAAGTGATACATTTTAGCCTGAATACCGCCGTTTTTGATACGGAAGTTCGTCATAAGTCTGTATCTGCCCGGAACAAGAGGCACGCCCTCTTCTGCAACCGATTCGTCGTTGTTTCTTCTGCGTCTGTAAAGAGGAACAGGTATAAATTCTCCGTTTTCGTAACGCTCGAGATTTGCGTTTCTGTGCCCTTCTTCAACACCGGTGAATACGGGAATGAGTGTTGCGGATCTCTCTGCACTCAGAGCAACGCCGCGCATGCTGAACCATTCTCCGTCTTTCCAGTATTCTACCTCGCCTGTAAACGACGTTCTTGCGGGAATGCCGAGGCTTCGGCAGATCGCGGTTTCAAGGACGGATTTTGAGAACTGAGAACCGCGTTTTGTAAGAAGAAGATTATACGGTAAAGCTACAAGCGATTCATAGTCGTAATCACGGCTGTCTTCGATCTCATTTTCTACGTATACATGAACTTTTGAAGGATCTGCTCTGAACTCAGCCTTTTTGTCGTCGTCAAAAAACGCGTCTATCGGAGCGCCCCACGCGGAAAGCCATTCGTTTGCGATGCGAACGGCAAGAACGTATCTTTCAAAAGTGAGTCTGTTATCGGCAAAGCATTCGGCGTATCTGATCTGATGTGCGAATTGTTTTTCAAGCACGATATTATCGCAGTCGCCGAAGTCCTTGCGGCTGAGTGATTTCAGGAATGCGCACTTATCGGCGATATTTGCGGGATCGTCTATAAAAGCCTCGAT
>JAEEJJ010000025.1 GCA_016281805.1 Clostridiales bacterium | reverse complement strand
CTGCGACCCGCGAAGCAGCGCCCGCACGAGTATTATCGCCGCCGCGCCGGCGCCGAATACTATTATGTTCCTTCTCGATCCGGAGGAAAGCATTTATCGGTAAGGTCCTTTCACTTTACTGTCTGTATTTTACACCATTTTCCGTCTCAAGTCGACAAAAAAAAGCGTTATCGGGAAAAAACTTGACGGAATAAAAATATATTTTTAAAACCCTGTCCCATTTTGGCGTTTCGCGTGTTGTATATATAGAGGGAGTTATAAAACTGACGATCTTTTCGGTTGACATCTGTTTTGCAGGTGTTATCATATATAGCGAAAGGAATGATGCACAAAAGCTATCTGCCTCGCGGACGATATGAAGAACCGGTATCGTGCGCTGTCATCCCACAAAAGCAGTTCACTCAGGAGGAGAAAAAATGAAGAGATTTACTGCTGTCGCTATCCTTTTGGTCATGCTTTGTTCCGTATTCGCTTCAAGCCCCGTGTTATCCGCCGGTGAGCCGAAAACGGCAGAACCGGAACGGTTGGGCGAAGAGCTTGAGCTCAGGACCAAGAATTCCGAAACCTATCGGCTTTCGGACGGCACTTACGAATGCGTAGTATTTGCCGAGGACAAGTATTATGAAACCGAGGCCGGCTCACTTGTCGAGATCGATAATTCCGTTATCGCATCAGATCATGTTTTCGGCGGCAAGGAATACGGCTTCACAAATGCCGCAAACAGCACGCATGTATATTTTTCCGATAACAAGCCTTCGGTTATGATCAGCGCCGAAAAAGGTTCCGTATCGTTTGAGATCGAGACGGATCACGGCGTAAACCCTTCCGTCGGCGGCTTGAAGGACACGGAAAGCATTTCGGGGTACCTGCTTTCGGGAGAGTGCTTTATCTCTTATCCCGAAGTATTCGAGAACGCGGATCTTGTGTATGAGGTGAAAAACGGGCTGTTGAAGGAGTACATTGTTCTGAACGATGCTTCGGCTCCCAAGGAATTCACTTTCTCCTTTGATACCGAGGGTTATGACATAGCCTATACCGAAAACGGGACCGTTGGCTTTTATGACGGAAACGGCGAGCTTGTTTTCGAGCTCGGGGATCTTTTTGCGGTCGATTCTGCAGATGCCTACACCGATGAATTGACTTATACCATCGTTGAAAAAGTCGAAGAAAATGTAGATATCACCGTATCGCTCTCCGAGGACTACGTTAATGACCCCGAGAGGGCATTCCCTATCCTGATCGATCCTTCCGTGATGATATCGGGTTCGAATAAAACTCAAGATTCTTACGTATCAAGCAAGAATCCGACGACAAATTATTATCTGAATACCTATATCCGGATGGGGTGGGACAGCAATTACTATATCAGACGTACTTATATACGGTTTGATCTCCCTTCCGTTGTTCCTAGCGGGCACATAACCAAAGCATATCTGAGCCTAAAAAAGAAGGATTGCGGCAACGAGGCTTCCCTTAACGCATACAGGGTAACAGGAAGCTGGACATCTAGCACCATTACTTGGAACAATAAGCCTAGCTACATAGCAACAGATGCTTCTGAAACAGCCGAACTGACCTCATCTAACTGGTATAAGTTCTATGTTACCGAAATAGTTAGAAAATGGTATAATGGATCGTATCAAAACTACGGATTCATGGTTAGGAACTCATCAGAGAGCGGAACGGGTAATTGGTCTACATGCTACTCGTCCGAAGCTGCATCACCGAACAAGCCGGAGCTTAAGATAATTTTTAACATGCCATCATATTATACTGGCATGTATATTGGTGATTCTGATGGTGACACTAATATGCAGTTGATTAAAAATGCCGTTATGGGTAGACTGAACTATAACGGTTATTATGGCAGCGATTTCCATTCGATAACAAAAACTCAGTTGGAAAGCGAATTGACTTCAAAAAATGCTTTCTTTTGCATAACACATGGAGATTGGGATCGAATAAGATTAACAAATGACGTTTGGTTTACTATAAGCGACTTGAACGCCATCAGCAATTCAGACCTGTCAGATCTTTCTTTTGTATTCCTAGGAGCATGCCTAACTGCTTCAGGTGGTGTAAATGCAACAAACCTTGTGAATACTTTTTACTCAAAAGGAGTAGACGTTGTAATAGGGTTTTCAAGCGAGATCTCAATCGAAGTAGCAAACTTCTGGATTAAAGAATTCCTAATGAAATTGGCCGATGGGGTAACTATTCAAGCTGCATTTGATGTAGCTGACGAAGCTACAGCCGAGGCGTATTATTTGAACGATTTTTCCGGCATGGCAGTATATGCAAACCGTGTTATCCGCGGTTCGGCAAATACTGTTCCATTCCCCCCTCAATACTGAAACAGAAAGAAACAGGAGAAAAATAATGAAAAGTTCTATTGTTCGCACAGTAGCCATTATGCTTGCCGCGCTGATGCTCGCGGCGTTATCCGCCTGCTCCGAATCGCCTATTCAGGCCGAAAACGCCGCGGAGCCCGCCACGGAGCCCGCCGAGACCGAGGCTCCCTCCCCTTCGCCCGAGCCGGATGTCACCGAAGCTCATTCGGAGGGCGAAGTGCTCATTTTCAGCAGCACCTATTTGGGCAGCGCCATCAAAGTGACGCCCGATATCAGCACCGCGGGGAGCTGGT
>JAEEJJ010000024.1 GCA_016281805.1 Clostridiales bacterium | reverse complement strand
TTACCGAGCGCACGAAAGCCATACTTCCGGTCCATCTGTACGGTCAGCCCTGCGATATGGAGAAGATCTGCGCGATCGCCGAAAAGCACGGATTGTACGTTATAGAGGACTGCGCGCAGTCTCACGGAGCGCATCTGAACGGAAGGCTTACCGGCACTTTCGGCACGGTCGGCTGCTTCAGCTTTTATCCGACAAAGCCCCTTGGCGCGCTCGGCGATTCCGGCGCGGTGATCACTAATGATCCCGAGATCTTCGACAGGATCAGAAAGCTCCGCAATTACGGGAGCGGAATAAAGTACGTAAATGAGCTTGAAGGCGTAAACTCCCGCCTTGACGAGGTGCAGGCGGCGATCCTTCAGGTTGGTCTCAAACATTTAGACGAAGGTATCGAATACAGGAACCGCATCGCAGCGCGCTATCTTAGTGAGATAACAAATCCGCTGGTCGCATTGCCCGGGACCCGCAGCGGCGCAAATCACGTCTATCATATCTTCGGAGTGCTTACGGAATATCGGGACGCTCTTCAGAAACACATGACGGATCGCGGCGTCAAGACGCTTATCCACTACCCGATACCGCCCCATCTTCAAAAGTGTTATGCTCGTTTGGGACATGGTCAGGGCGACTTCCCGATCAGTGAAACTTACGCGAAGAACGAATTGAGCCTGCCGATATACGTGGGTATGCCGGAAGAGGACGTGGACGCGGTGATAGAGGCGGTCAATTCTTTTGAGGTGTAATATGAATGTCAAGCTCAGACCTCTCTCTTCAAAAGACGCACCTTATATGCTCGAATGGATGACCGATCCGGAGATCACGCGATTTTTCAGATTCGACGCATCTGATGTCACCGAGGCGTCCTGCAGGGAATACATCGAAAATGCGTCAAAGCAGGATAACGCCGTACATTTTGCAATAGCCGACGAGAACGACGAATACCTCGGGACGATCAGCCTTAAGGATATCGATACTGAAAACCGCTGCGCGGAGTACGCGATCAGCACACGCAAAAAAGCGCACGGCACCGGCGCCGCAGCGCAAGCGACGGAGCAGATACTGCGGTATGCCTTTGAGACGCTCGGACTCGATCGGGTTTACCTGAACGTACTTGCGGAGAACGGCAGAGCCAATGCTTTCTACCGTAAAGCGGGGTTCCGCTTTGTGCGCGAAGAACCCGATGCCCTGGAGCTTCGCGGTGAACCAAAGACGCTGAATTGGTATGAGATCATGTCTTCAGACAAAAAGGAGCAGAGCAATACGGAATCGAGAGAGATTGCCGTAAGCGTTGCTGTAATAACCTATAATCTCCAAAAGTATCTGCCAAAGCTTTTGGACAGTATTCTTGAGCAAAAGACGACTTTTCGCTACGAGATCGTTGTCGATGATGATTGTTCTCCCGATGACAGCAGGGAAATCCTTAGAGAATACGACAAAAGGTATCCCGGCGTTTTCGTTCTGTCGTTCCGAAATGAGAACGTGAAGGCAAGCAAAAACCTTCATGGCGTAATGCGCCAATGCAGGGGAAAATACATAGCACTATTGGAAGGCGACGACTGGTGGGACGATCCGGAAAAACTGCAGTATCAATATGACTTCATGGAGAAGCATCCGGAGTATATCGGTATGTACTGCAATTCATGGGTCGAAACCAGCTTGACTGAAGAAATACATTATCCGCGGCGCAACATTACGGAGCCGATGGTATTTACGTTTAAGGACTTTAGAAAGCCCCACTTTTTTGACCGTATGCCCAACAGCACGGACACGGCTTTTTTCAGGAATTTCTACGCAACAGCGCCTGCCGAGGAAGTGGATGTGTTCTGGAAGGCGCATCCGATGGTAGCGGATCAAACGCTCGCGCTCATTCTTTACGGAAAGGGGCCGGTGTACGTCGATCCGCGTATAGTAAGCCATCATCGCTCGATAACCGATAAGAACGCGAACAATTATCAGGCGCTGTACGCAAGGGAAGACCATAGGGTATCCGATGCATATATGTACGCGTGCCACGAGGAGTACATAGAGAAAGTGCTTCATCGCAGATGCGGACTGTTTTACAAAGTCCGGGGAGATATATTCGCCCAGACATTTTGGAGCGCGAAGAAAAACCACAGCGCGTCAGAAAAAGCAAAAGCAAAGGAGATCTGGAACCAGCGCCGCAAGAAATGGCCCCTTGTCTGGTGGACTTTTGTATGGGGCTGTGGTACAATAAAAAGAAAAGTATTCCAAAGCAATAATAAGTAGATCCTTATTGTTGCTATCTATGTTATTTGCATAAAACTACAGGTTTTTTGCAGGGAATCAGTTGTGCGAAAAAGGGAGGACAACATTTAGTATGCGATATAAAAATGGCGTGCTAAGCGCCATCTTTGGTATTCTTCAACAAGTATTGACTCTTATCTTTGGCTTGATTGTACCAAGGTTATTTATTCGCACATTTGGATCAGAAATGAATGGATTTCTGAGTTCGTTGGCCAGCCTCTACTCCTATTTGGCGTTGCTTGAAGCTGGAGTTGGCACAGCTGCAATACAGGCACTTTACGGACCATTGGGCCGTCAAGACAAAAAGAGTATAAACGAGATAATGTCTGCGACGGCGCATTACTATAATCGCGCAGGGCTTTTATATTTGATTGGCACAATAGCGATTGCAGTTATTTATCCTTTGACTGTTTCTACGGATATTCCAAAGCTTACGATTTTTATCGTTTGTATTCTTAACGGTCTTGGGGGCGTTATAAATTTCTGGGTCCAGGGTAAATACACAGTCCTCCTGCAGGCTGAAGGAAAGAAATACCTGATGAGCATTGTAACAATGATCATCTATATCACATCAAACTTAATGAAAGTATTTCTTCTCAAACTTGGGTTTGATGTTATTACGATTTATATTGGATATTTTGCAATCACCTTATGTCAAATGCTTTTCTACTTGGTTTATATCAAACGGAATTATAAGTGGTTGGATTTGCATGAGAAGGAAAATCGAAAAGCGTTGAGCCAAAGCGGAGCGGTATTAGTGCAAGAGATTGCGAGGATGATTTGTCATAATACCGATGTTTTGGTTTTGACATATGTCGCAAAAGACCTTGCGTCTGTAAGTGTATATACGGTGTACTTGATGATTTATAGTGCGGTTGAACGTTTGTTCAGCACGCTGTTTGGCAGCTTTTATTATTTGCTTGGGCAGACGTATAACAACGACAGAGACCACTATCTGAGTATGCACGAAAAATATGAAGCGATCAGCATGACCGGCGCTTTTGCGGCATATTTTATTGCCTTTATTCTAACGGGACCGTTTATAAAGATATATACTGCGGGAATAACTGATGCCAAATATGTGGATCCATACTTGCCGCTTCTGTTTACAGTGATGAAGCTGTTGGCTTGTTCTCGCGAGGCATCCAGTCGAGTAATAAATTTTGCCGGACATTTTAAGCAAATGAGATGGAGGGCAATATTGGAAGCAGCGATCAACTTGATAGTTTCTGTCGTACTCGTTGCTTTCCTTGGCATATATGGTGTGTTGCTAGGTACCATCGTTGCTTTCTTATGGCGTGCGAACGATATCATCATATACGCGAACAAAGTCATTTTGCAGAGAAGTGCATGGAAAACATATCGTCGTTGGATTATCAATGTGCTATGGTTTGCAGTGCTGTATTTCGGATTTAGATTTGTTTCCTTGCCAATACACAACATGTTCAGCTTTTTTTGCTGGGGGGCAGTTTGCGGCATAATTGTTTGCTGTCTGTTCTATTTGGAACTGATATTATTTGATAAGGATGCGGCGCTCTTTTTAAACAGAACAATTAAAAAAACAGCAAAAAGACTGATTCCCAAACGAAGCTGAAGAATCATGATAGTTACATATAAAATGCGTTTTCTGAAAGGAAAAGAATAATAAAGGTAACTATCGCGGATTCAAAAAATGAAAGGATGGGGGAAATTACTGTATCTAAGGGATGGGATAATTTGCTGCTTCATTTCCACGCATGGTGGCGGCACTTTATAATGCTGACCTGTTTGCTGCCAAAGTGTTTTATTCCGGAAAGGATTGCTAATGCGACTTATAACGGATAACAAAACAATACGGGCACTCCAAGGATTGCGTGCATGTGCTTTTATTGGAGTTTTTCTTAACCACAGCATCGGCGGGACAGCATGCTTGGGTGCTGCCGGTGTTTCGATATTTTTTGTGCTATCCGGGTTTCTTATGGCTTTTACATATTGGGATAGAGACGCCGTTATAGGCGAGCAGGGGCTTGCCGGATCGTTTAAATTCGCATGGAAAAAGATATGGAAACTATATCCGCTTCATGTTTTCATGATGATCCTTGTTATTACATATGCGGGGGTCGTTTGGGGGTATCAAAAAACGATGACCCCTCAATTGTTGGGAGAGGCTTTGCTTAATGCCGCGCTGCTTCAGGCGTGGATACCCATTTCAGAGGTGTATTTTTCGCTGAACGCTGTTTCATGGTATTTATCGACTGCCTTGTTTTGCTATTTTATGTTTTCCCTGCTGTTATGCAAGTTGAAAAAGCAGTGCTCTGTAAAACGCCTTTTGTCTGCAGCGGCGATTCTTGCTGTTCTGATGTGTGCGATCTCCTCCTTGGCGGCAATCATTGGTTCTCCCCAGGATAAAGCATGGTTTTCGCAGCATTGGATAACCTATGTATTCCCTGTTTCACGCTTGCTTGATTTTTCGCTTGGCGCAATAGCAGGAAGTATGTTTATGCTTAAGGTGAAGGCGGCTTCTTGCAACTCCGGGGATTGCAGTGAAAAGGGAAGGAACGGCGATCGGTTCGCATGGACTGCTTTTGAACTGTTTGCTGCTTTGCTGTTTGCTGGTGCTGTTGTTTTGTTCAAACACACACCGAATTGGATAAGGTATTCTGTCCTTTATATAGTGCCGTCTTTGGGGATCGTTTTCACTTTGTCTATGGAGAGAGGATTGCTGTCGCGCATTCTGTCGCTTGCACCGTTCAGGTATATTGGAGGGATAAGCGGATATGCATTTTTGATCCATTGGTTTGCGATCCGCATTACTGTGTTGATACTGCGTCGTTTATTCCCTGATATAAAGACTTGCTTTATCGTATTTACCGCATTTGCAGTTACGATAATTGCTTCCGAGATCGTAAAAAGAACGATGGCGCAGATCGATCGTTTACGCAACAACTTAAGGAACAAGAAAGGACCATCGAACCATATAACGAAGGAGACTGAATCATGAAAGGCATCATCCTTGCCGGCGGCGCCGGCACGCGGCTTTATCCGCTGACCATGGTCACTTCGAAGCAGCTGCTTCCGGTGTATGACAAACCCATGATATTCTATCCGCTGTCCACGCTGATGCTGGCGGGGATCAGG
>JAEEJJ010000023.1 GCA_016281805.1 Clostridiales bacterium | reverse complement strand
GCGTTTGAGTCTCCGACGAATATAAACGGAAGCATCTTTACGCTTAATCTTACTGTTAAAGATGATGCAGCATACGGGGATTATAATGTAGAAATGACTCCTATAGTAAAAGTATCATCCGAAGCAGGTGAAACAGAGGTTACGTGCGCAGGCACATCCGTAACGCTCTCAATAATCGATCCGTCCTGCCATCATGAAAACATGACTTTCCACGAAGCGAAAGACTCTACCTGCAAAGAGCAGGGCTGGGATGCTTACTATACATGTCCCGATTGCGGTCAGATGTTAGCGGAAGACGGAAAAACCGAGATCAGCGAAATACCTTACCGTGCGCTTAATCCCGATAATCATACAGGCAACACAGAAATACGCAATCAGAAAGACGCAACATGCAGTGAAGCCGGCTATACCGGAGATACATATTGTAAAGATTGCGGTGCGCTGCTAAGTCAGGGAGAGGAAATAAAAGTAACCGCCCACGATTACGAAGCAGTTGTAACGGAACCCACATGTAAAGCGGGCGGCTATACAACATATACCTGCAAATTCTGCGGCGACACTTATACGGGCGACGAAACAGACCCCGTTGCCCACGACTACGAAGCAGTTGTAACCGATCCCACCTGCACAGAGGACGGATATACAACATATACATGTAAATTCTGCGGCGATTCATATACGGGCGATGAAACAAAATCACTCGGTCATGATTATAAAGATGAAGTAACAGAGCCTACCTGCACAGAAAAAGGTTATACAACTCACACATGTTCAAGGTGCGGCGATTCTTATACAGATACCGAAACAGAAGCGCTCGGTCATGATTACAAAGCTGTTGTAACAGAACCCACATGCACAGAAAAGGGCTATACAACATATACATGTTCACGCTGCAATGATACATATAAAGACGATTATACCGATACCGTTCCTCATACTCTCGAACATGTTGAGGGCAAAGAAGCTACCTGCACCGAAAAAGGTGCGCTTGAATACTGGAAATGCTCCGTATGCAGCAAGCTTTTCAGTGATGAAAACGGAGAGACAGAGATCACAGAAAAAGATATAGTTATCAAAGCGCTTGGCCATGAATGGGGCGCATGGAAGGTAACAAAAGCCGCTACTCTTGAGACCACAGGCTCAGAAACACGCACATGCGAACGCTGCGGCGAAGTACAGACCAGAATAATCCCGTCGCTTGGTCACAAACACGCTTATCATAAGGTAGAAGCAAAAGAAGCGACTTGCGAAGAAAACGGCAATATCGAATATTACGAATGCGTAGACTGCGGACTGCTTTTCAAAAAGAACGGCAGCGGAGAATTTGAAGAGATCACAATAGAAGATACAGTAACAGAAGCTCTCGGTCACGATTTCGGCGAATGGATAACTACTACAGCGCCGACTGAAACAACGGAAGGCGAACAAACAAGAACATGTTCAAGAAACTGGCAGCATGTTGAAACAAGAACCGTTCCCAAAGCAGACCACGTTCACACTCTCACTCATATAGCAGCAAACGAAGCAACATGCACAGAATACGGCAACAAAGAATACTGGGTATGCGCAGGCTGCAATAAATATTACTCTGATGCTCAGGGCAGCAACGAAATAAATGCAAACGATGTGATTATTGCGCCTGCTGACCATCAGTGGGGCGAATGGGTAGTAACAAAAGAAGCCAAAGCAGGCGAAAAAGGCGAAGAAACACGCACATGTATTTACGATTCAAATCATAAGGAAACGAGAGAAATTCCCGCGCTTCCCGAAACCGAAAATACAGATGCGCAGCCGGAAGAACCTTCGACCGAAACCCCCGAACTTCCCGAAATCACAGTTCCCGAAAACGAAATTATCGAAAATCCCGAAACTGCAAACGACTCTGAAACCGTTATCTGGCTTCCGATTGCAATTGTCAGTTTGCTCGGTATTGCCGGCGTTGCATTTATTTTTATCAGAAGAAAAAAAGCATAATCGATAATATATATTATAAAACAATTACATAAACGAACAATTAAGGGCTCTCTGCTTGTCTCTGAGCCCTTTATTTTAAAAATTGTATTTTAATATCGATTAATTGAACATAAAGGAGAATAATGTAGTGAAAAATTTCAATAGAGTAATATCTGTTATCATCACATTATTAATAATTGTACCATTTCTACCGATATTTTCCTCGGCAAGCACAATAACAAATCCTGACAATGTGAGCGCAAGTTTATATACAACAGCATATGAGAGCAAGCTTAATGCAATACTTAAGGGCACAGTTGCACTTTTTACAAACACGACAGCTACTTTCCCGATTGGATCAAGACTTGATAATAATAAAGTGTATAAGGTTACGCCTAGTAATCATTCTGGATATCAGTGCTTTATTTATGCAAATGCTGTCTATTATTATTTGTTTGGCGATTTGCCATCAAAGGGGCAAGGTCAAAATGGATATTGGAACAATTCTGAAGTTAAGATTAGCAATAAGGAGTCGATATCATATAACATGTTTGTAAGTGCGGGTATTAATTTTGGATCTTATATTCGTACTACTGATAATAGCGATGGATCTTTTGATGGAAATAACGGCCATTCAATGATTCTGTTGGCATATGATTCAAGCAACATTACGATTCTTGAAGGTAATGCGGACGGAAATGGTTTAGTCAGAATTAATATTCTGACATGGGATAAGTTTAATTCGGCATTTTTAGCCAATAAAGGTAGACGTATTGCACATATTATTTCTTCTGGAACAGGTTCGGGTTCGTCTTCCGCAACTACATATATCAACAAATGTACCTATTATGCTTCATCATTAATTGTAAAAGCAGAAGCCGACGGAACTAAAATATGGGATAGACCGTGTAGCGATTCTACAGATTCATCAGCAAAAAACATAGCTACGCTTGCAAAAGACACCAGTATGGTTGTCACTGCTCTGTATAAAAATACTGCGGGCAATTATTGGTATAAAGTTAATTATAATGTAAGCGAAGTAGGTTATGTATATTGCGATAGAGTGTATACCTCAAATGATCTTGAAACAATTAATATGAATGGAATATCATTATCTGGAACCTTTCCTACGACGCTCCAACTGGGCAAATCCTTCCCTTTGGATATAACAGTATCCTCATCAGCTATTAATATTGCTCTGGTTGGAGCTCGTGTATATGATTTGTCTGGAAATGAAGTAATTCCTTTTAAAACTATTAATATAGTATCACAACAAACAAAATCATATTATCTTAAAAACACTTCTATTGACACAAATCTTAAATTCGGAACTCTCAGTGCAGGATCATATGAACTATGTTTTGTGGTACGTGTTCAAAACAACTGGAGTGAAGATGGTACATCATTAAAAAGCAGAGTTTATAGCAAGGAATTCTCTTATCCGTTTACCGTCAGCTCTGCCCATACATGCGATAAAGGCACATATATGTATTATCAGGCATCTCATCCCCATTATAGCTGCTATAAATGCTCTATCTGCGGAACGATATGGGCGGATTCAAGCAGTTCAAACTATATGGACAGCTGTGAAACATGTAATCCCAAAACAGCGGATATTCCCGGCAATGTTAAAGTCAGCGTTTCTTTAATGGATGCAACTGTCACATGGAGCGATGTGTCCAATGAAACTTCATATGATGTATATTTACTGCAGTCTCCCTGGGGCTGGAACGATATAAAATATCATGCAAGCGTAGGTGCAAATGTAACATCATTTACCTTCGGCAATGTTGCAGCCGGTGATTATTCTGCTTTTGTTATAGCAAGACCAAATGATAATAGTGTTCAAAGTGGTTGGGCATCATTTTCTGTCAATCAAATGGTAATTAAATATAATGCAAACGGCGGTACGGGAGCTCCGGCAGATCAGCCCTTCACTCCCGGAAGCGGAAACTATATTTCGTCCGTTGTTCCAACAAGAGAAGGATATACGTTTGTAAACTGGAAAGACGAATGGAACGGGCAGTTTTTCAATCCGGGAGACCAATATCCTGCCGGCTGGGGCAGTGATACAATGATAGCTCAATGGCAGCCAAATTTGTATTATCTTGATATCAATGGATTTGTTAATAACACTGTTCAGGATCATATTGCAGGAGCAGGTCGGGTTGACATTTACATTAACGGTAGTTTAGCTGCGGAGCAAGTTGGCGATTATTATGCTCAATGGCCATACGGAACTACCTACGAAATCAAAAACATCCGTCCGAGTGAAGGATATGCGTATTGGGGCATTAATATGGCTCAAGGTGTAAACGCAGGCAACAGGATAGGAACGATTAACGGTAATGTGTCTGTATATCCTGAGTTCAGAACTGTTCTTACAAGTGTTGATGAAAAACCCGAACCTGCAACATTCAACGGTCATACATATTATTATTTTAAAACCCCCGTTACATGGTATGACGCAAAATCCATTTGCGAAAAACTGGGCGGTCATTTGGTAACCATAACAAGCGCGGAAGAAAATGCATTCCTCTATGACCTTGTAGCATCAGCGGAAAATAAATATGTATGGTTTGGCGCAAGTGATATTGACGCTGAGGGCACATGGAAATGGGTCAATAACGAAAAATTCACATATTCAAACTGGGTACAGGAAGAACCTAATAATAATCCTTCAGCAAATTCATCATCAGAAGATTATTTGATGGGGTATATTTTAAATGATATTAGTTCTCTTAGCTGGAACGATGCGGGCGGATGGGGAAGTTATCCGTTTATTTGCGAGATAGACTCCGTCACAGCTGATCCTCAGCCCGGCAATGTAAACCTTGTCATCGAAAGCAAAGAAATCACAACGGAAGACAAGACATTTACGCTTGGCTTTGCACTCGAAAACGGAGAAGCGATACGCTCTATGTTAATATCTGACATTACATATGATAAAACCGTATTTGAGATAGTAAACGGAGAGTGGAAGTGCGATCCGTATATCGGTAGCTGGAATGCCCCGACAGAATCAGCTGCCGCAGCATTTGCCTCCAACACGAATCTTGAAGGTAAAATATTTGAACTTACATTCAGGGTAAAGGATAACGCTCCTGTTGGTAATTATTCTTTCGGTTGCTCATTTATTGCGAAAACAACTCAGCCGGAGGGGGAAAAAGAGATTCCGGTATCTGTTGTAAACGGAAAAGTAACGATTTCAGACGCAACAGTAGAGTCCGGACAGCTTATGATCCAAAATAAAACTGTTATGTCCTCAGAAAAGACATTCACGGTAAATATTGATCTTGAAAACGCAATACCGCTTAAATCGGTAAGCATAAACAATATTGAATACGACCGTTCCGCATTTGAGCTTAAAAAAGCGGAGTGGAAAGTAAAAGACAGCGCGATTAGTAACTGGAATATATCAGCAAATATGGGAGTAGTTTCCTTGGAAGACAATGCGGATATAAACGGCACGGTACTGACGCTGACATTCAATATACTTAAAGGAGTTCAGAATAAAGATTATACCGTAAATTGCGGCATCATGGCAAAAGCAAAAATCAACGGTGTTGAAAAGAATGTTAAGGTAGCGGTAAAAAGCGGAACAATCTCTGTAACTACAGTTCTCAAAGGAGATACGGATGACAACGGAGTTGTAGACAGTGACGATGCGATCTATCTGCTTTACTACACCTTCCTTCCCGATATGTTCCCGGTCAATCAGAACTGCGATTTTGACGGCAGCGGTGTTGTAGACAGCGACGACGCGATCCACCTTCTTTATTACACCTTCCTTCCCGATATGTTCCCGCTTCACTGAATAAGAAATGGGCTCAACCGGTGTTGAGCCCATTATCTGAATAAATCTTAAAAATATGATGAAAGGTCTTGTAGATATGAAAAAATCCTCATTCCCGATCAGTTCCCTGTAAATCAGAACTGTGACTTCAACGGCGATGGCAAAGAAACCTCAGACGACGCCATCAGGCTTCTTTACTACACTCTTCTTCCGTAACTGTATCCGATTCAATAATAAGAAAAAAATATACTTTCAGGAGATATATTAAAATGAAAACAATCAAACGTGTTCTGTCAATCATCATTTCATTATTCATGCTTTTACCGCTTTTCCCGATGAATATTGTTGCCTATACAAATGGGCATACATCACAGGATGCCGTTAACTGGGCAATCAGTCTTGTTAATTCCAACTGGGGAACATCAGAGAATACTCCTAATTATGATGGTTCTAGCTGGACGCCTGGAGATTATGGTGAACCTCAATGTGTTGATTTAATAGCTGCATATTGGGATTATCTGGCTGATTATCATCTTGGAATAAATGCAAAAGACTATGCGGATATTAATCTTCCATCAGGTTGGTATTACACCACGTCTCCCTCAGCTGGCGATATAGCAGTTTGGACTGGTGGAACATGGGGACATGTCGGTATAGTGACATCTGTTGCTGATACCTATATTTGTTTCGTGGATTGTAACGGCGAAGGTCATTGGACGGATGGAAACGGCTATCGTCATAATGATGGTGCTACCCTGCGTGATACAATTGGTCATCCGCTAGGCTATCCCACTATTTTTATTCACCCTGATTTTGCTACTACCAAACCCAAAGCGAATGTTGACAGAGGAGCGGATGGCGTCTATTTCATAGGAGAGGACTGTAAAATCAGCCTATCCGGTGACACGTCTAATCTCTACAATCTGAAAATATACCGCACTCCTACCGGCGGAGAAACGTATCTCTACTGGGAAGGGGATATCTATTCGACAAATTATACTTTGCATCTTTATGAGCCGGGCTATTATGCTTGCAGTTTTGTCCTTGATCCCTACGGAAGTCAGATATGGAGTGAAATGGTGGGTTGGATTGTCAGACCCGTGGCTCCTTCAGCTCCGACTGTTTCTGTCAGCGGAACAGATGTTACTGTCAGTTGGAAAGACGTATACGGTGAATCAAGCTACAATGTTTATCTTGTTCAGAGTCCATGGGCGTGGGAAGACATAAAGTATAAAGCAACCGTTGATGCTGATGTAACAACATATACATTTAAAAACATTGCGCCCGGTAATTATCGCGCGTTTATCATCTCAATGCCCAACGGAACAGAGGTGCAGAGCGGCTGGACTTCATTTGATGTCGTCTCTTTCGGCCCTTGGGACGGAAACAATACGATAACCCCGTATGTAGGAGAAACAAACGCTATTATCGGTCAGACAATTAACGTATCCGATGGAGACCCCTCGGATTCGGGCATGTACTTGTACGACGAGAACGGAAACCAGCTTGCAAGTGCCAGCAACGGTCAGCTTTCAAAATGGTGGGGTTATGTTTACTTTGATATAAACAACGAACTCGGTTATGTTTTAAGCGAGCTGACAACTTATAAATATAAATTCTATGTTACTCTTAACGGCAAAACCTACTGGAGCGACATGGGCTCGTTTACAACAGGCGGAACAAAAATAACCCTTAACAAAAGCTCTTTATCGTTGCAGAAAGGCGAAACTGCGTCCTTAACGGCAACAGTTCTTCCTTCCGGCACAAGCGTAACATGGAGCACCAGCAACAAAAATGTTGCTACGGTCAGTAACGGAACAGTTACCGCCGTCGGAACTGGAACAGCCACAATAACCGCCACCGCTAACGGTAAAACAGCTTCCTGCGCTGTCTCCGTAACCCGTCCCGCGTGGGAATACAGCAACGGCGTTCTTCACCTTTATTTCGGAGAGTATACCGGCGATTTCTTTCAGAATTTCGAGAACAGAAGCGATACCGTTCAGATTATCGCTGACGCAGGAGTTAAGTTTACGGGGAGTTTTTACAACGCGTTCGGAGATAAATATCCGTCATGCGAATCAATCGATTTCTCTAAGGTCGATACCTCAGGCGTGATCAATATGGGTTATATGTTCTATAAATGCAGTAGCCTTACATCTCTTGATGTTTCAGGCTTTGACACATCGAATGTTTCCGACATGGGCTATATGTTCTTTGGTTGCAGCAGTCTCACAAGCCTTGATGTCTCCGGCTTTGACACATCAAAAGTTACATATATGCAGTCGATGTTTTATAATTGTAGGAATTTAACATCTCTTGATGTTTCCGGATTTGAAACATCAAATGTCACAAATATGAGCTTCATGTTTGATGAATGCCAAAATCTTACATCTCTTGACGTTTCCGGATTTGACACATCAAAAGTTACATATATGAAGTCGATGTTTTATAATTGTAGGAATTTAACATCTCTTGATGTTTCCGGATTTGAAACATCAAATGTCACAGATATGAGCTTCATGTTTGCTGGATGCCAAAATCTTACATCTCTTGATGTTTCCGGCTTTGATACATCGAATGTTACAAATATGAGTAAGATGTTCAGTGGTTGCAGCAGCCTGACAAGCCTTGATCTTTCCGGCTTTGACACATCGAATGTTACCAATATGGGCAGTATGTTCAGTGGTTGCAGCAGCTTTACAAGTCTTGATGTCTCCGGCTTTGACACATCGAATGTTACAAGCATGGACTGGATGTTCAGTGGTTGCAGCAAACTTACAAGTCTTGATGTCTCCGGTTTTGACACACCGAAAGTTACAGATATGGGTGGCATGTTCTGGGATTGCGAAAGCCTTACAAGCCTTGACCTTTCAGGCTTTGACACATCGAATGTTACATATATGGGCTATATGTTCTTTGGTTGCAGCAGCCTTGAAAGCCTTGATGTCTCCGGCTTTGACACGTCGAACGTTGCAGACATGAGATATATGTTCTACAACTGCAGCAGCCTTACAAGTCTTGATGTCTCCGGCTTTGACACAT
Source organism: Clostridiales bacterium (assembly GCA_016281805.1). Lineage (GTDB taxonomy): Bacteria > Bacillota > Clostridia > Oscillospirales > UBA644 > HGM12619. The sequence goes on along the minus strand of JAEEJJ010000023.1, from coordinate 12,134 downwards.
CAAAAGTTGAATATTATGACGAAATGTTTAGAAATTGCCCCTCACTTTCGAGTATTAAGCTACCCGTGGGCTTTACAGTTAAGGCAAAAATGAACCTAAACAACGGCAAACAGACAGACAACGGCTATTCAGGCTGGACTAAGACAGGCTCTAATGAAAATATTTCCGGTACAGGACAATACGCAGAGTTCGTTTCCGACGGCGGCGAGTATGCCTGGGTAACTGAAAGCGAGCCCGAAGATCCCAATCAGGCAAAGCTTATTATTGAAAGCAAAACCGTTTCAATCGCAGATGAAAGCTTTAAGGTATCTTTCACGCTTGAAAACGCTCCGGACCTTGGATCTATCCTTATTTCAAATATTACATATGATCATAATGCCTTGGAGCTGATAAATGCGGAGTGGAAAATTTCTGATACGGCAATCAACAACTGGAACGCTTCTCAGAATATGGGTGTTGTCGCGGTATCCGGAAACAGGGATGTTAACGGAATTATTCTTGAACTGACGTTTAACATCCGTGACAATGCGAATGATGGCGATTATTCCATAGGCTGCGACCTTACGGCAAAATCAAAAGACAGCAATGGAAACGAGCAAACGCATGATATAATCATAAAAGAAGGGACTATCACAATTATGTCGGTTCTCAAAGGCGACACCGACGGCAACAACGTTGTAAACAGTGACGACGCTATCTATCTTCTCTACTACACCTTCCTTCCCGATGAGTTCCCCGTAAATCAGAACTGCGATTTTGACGGCAGCGGAGCAGTAGACAGCGACGATGCGATATATCTGCTTTACTACACCTTCCTTCCCGACATGTTCCCGCTTCACTGAATAAGAAATGGGCTCAATCGGTGTTGAGCCAATTATCTGAATAAATCTCAAAAATATGATGAAAGGTCTTGAAGATATGAAGAAATCCTCTTTTTTGTTCATTTTTATTCTCTCCGTAATCGTATTAATTACGCTTTTCCCCATAACTGCATCTGCAGAAGTATCGGCGGATCAGTATGAATTTTCAAACGGCGTTCTTCACCTCAAATACGGTGATTTTGACGCTGATTTCTTCAGAAATTTCGCCGAAAAAACATCCGTTACAGCGATAACTGCGGATGACGGCGTTAGCTTTGTCGGCAGTTTTGGCGGATTTTGGAACAGCCCGTTTTCTTCATATTCATCATGCACTTCAATGGACTTTTCCGATGTTGACACATCGAATGTTACAGATATGGACGGTATGTTCTACTACTGCAGCAGCCTTACAAGCCTTGATGTTTCGGGCTTTGACACATCGAACATTACAGATATGAGCAGTATGTTCTATGGTTGCAGCAGCCTTACAAGCCTTGATGTTTCCGGATTTGACACCTCGAATGTTACAGATATGTATGGTATGTTCGAATATTGCAGCAGTCTTACAAGCCTTGATGTCTCCGGCTTTGACACGTCGAATGTTACAGATATGAGATATATGTTCTACTACTGCAGCAACCTGACAAGTCTTGATCTTTCCGGCTTTGACACGTCGAATGTTACAGATATGAGATATATGTTCTACTACTGCAGCAACCTGACAAGTCTTGATCTTTCCGGCTTTGACACATCGAATGTTACAAGCATGTACTATATGTTCTACAACTGCAGCAGTCTTACAAGCCTTGACGTTTCAGGCTTTGACACATCGAATGTTACAAATATGAGCGGTATGTTCTCTGGTTGCAGCAGCCTTACAAGCCTTGATCTTTCCGGCTTTGACACATCGAATGTTTCCGACATGGACTGGATGTTCAGTGGTTGCAGCAGCCTTACAAGCCTTGACGTTTCAGGCTTTGACACATCGAATGTTACAAATATGAGCGGTATGTTCTCTGGTTGCAGCAGCCTTGAAAGCCTTGATGTCTCCGTCTTTGACACATCGAATGTTAGAAGCATGTACTGTATGTTCGAATATTGCAGCAGTCTTACAAGCCTTGATGTTTCAGGCTTTGACACATCGAATGTTTACGACATGGACTGGATGTTCAGTGGTTGCAGCAGCCTTACAAGTCTTGATGTCTCAGGCTTTGACACATCAAAAGTTGAATATGTTGACGAAATGTTTAATAATTGCCCCTCACTTTCGAGTATTAAGCTACCCGTGGGCTTTACAGTTAAGGCAAAAATGAACCTAAACAACGGCAAACAGACAGACAACGGCTATTCAGGCTGGACTAAAAGAGGTTCTTCCGTTAAAGTTTCGGGCACGGGCGAATACGCCGAATTCGTTTCTGACGGTAGTACATATGACTGGCTTTCACAAACAAGCGTTGTTATTCCCGGCGACGTAGACGGCAATGACGCTGTAACAAGTGACGACGCTATCTATCTTCTCTACTACACCTTCCTTCCTGATGACTTCCCCGTAAATCAGAACTGCGATTTTGACGGAAACGGCACGGTAGACAGTGACGATGCGATCTATTTGCTTTACTACACATTCCTTCCCGATATGTTCCCGCTGAATTAAAAATAATGGGCTCAACCGGTGTTGAGCCAATTATCTGAATAAATCTCAAAAATATGATGAAAGGTCTGTAGATATGAAAAAATCCTCTTTTTTGTTCATTTTTATTCTCTCTGTAATCGTATTAATTACGCTTTTCCCCATAACTGCATCTGCAGAAGTATCAGCAGATCAGTATGAATTTTCAAACGGCGTCCTTCACCTCAAATAACGGAGATTTTGACGCATCATTCTTCATATATTTCAGGGATAAAAGCAATGTGACAGTCATTACGCCATCTGAAGGGGTTCGATTCATTGGAAGATTTGCAAGAAATGGAACATCGAATATCGGTACATTTACCGTTTATTATGAATGTAGTGTCGTTACATTTGAAGATTATGTCGTCCCGCCATGTGGATATCATTGAAAGAGCAACCCTCAAATTGAGGGTTGCTTCAATTTTTGCTATATGCGCATGATTAAAAATATTAAGAGTTTGTATAGTCAACAATGCAAATTCCGTGTTGGCAGATTACCGGCTGTCTTCATCATGTAATGCAGAATTTATCGGATAATTTACGCGGATACTGCTTCAGAATGATTAAAATGTCACTTCAATAATTGAATCACAGTTGTGACCCTGCCGCGAAATACGCATATAATGCTTTTTTCACAAGCAGGGATGTTGTTGTAATATCAGTGTTCGCGATCGTCTCAGTGAATGGCGCTGTTTTTGACGATAATGTCCTCTGCCCATTTTGCCCATTCTTTTTCAACGCCGATATCGCCGTATGAAGGATAGTCCTTTGCTATCCACCCGCCGCCAGCGGCACGGAAAAGTTCGCACATGCGAAGAGTGCGGGATTCTATGAATTCACGGTCACCTGTGGGGAGAACCTTCTGGATATCCACGGGAGTATGGAATGAAACGCGTGAGGCGTATTTTTCGGCGAGCATTTCCGCAGGATACACGTCGGGCTGATCGAATTGAAAAACGTCGATGCCGGCGTCTATGAGATCGTCTATAAGCCCTGTATCGTTGCCGCATGAGTGCATGAAAACAGCCATTCCCGCTTCATGCGCCGTTTCAGCGACCTTGCGATACGCCGGCTTAAAAAGATTTCTGAATGTTTCGGGTGATATAAACGTCGTTACCTGTGTTCCGAGATCATCGCCGAAAAACCATCCGTCAACGCCGCAGCCCGCTATGCTTTTGATCACTTCCGCCTCATGCTCCGCGATACTGTATACAAATTCAGCTACGGTATCTGGATCTGTTACCGTATCCATCAAGGCGTTTGTCATAAGACGGGCGTCACGCAGAACAGAGAAAAGAGACGACCCCCAGGTGAGAACAAATTTGTCGCATGCGGGCAGGTTTTTTGCAAGGAGCGTTTCCCTGTGTTTCGGATCGAATTCCGGAAGAGGAAAATCATAGTCCTCCCAGTCCTGTATCGCGCCTCGTATACACTCTCCCTTTGTTTTGCCGTTGAAACGTCCGTAGATGTTACCGTATATATCACGGCGCGTTTCTCCTCTGAAATGCGTAAGTTCCTCGAGTTCGGGATATTTTCCCCAGGCGTCATACGGATTTTGAGGAAGATTGATCTCTCTTCGGGAGCTTACACCCGTAAAATCAGAAAGATCGGCAAAATCATAGCCGAATCTCGGGGGCTCATCGTGGGCTATAATGCGCCTGATTATTTCTTTTGATGTCATAGAAGCCATAATTTTCAATCTTGCCGCGCAGCTTCGGCAGTAAGAGGACCGGCACTGCAGAATTGTCGGTCCGGTGTAACCATAAACGATAAATTCAATAGAAAAACACAGTCACTGACTTTATACTGCTTTCTGTATTCCGTCTCAAGCCGACAGACCTGAACTGAATTTCAGTTTTCCGAACATATCAAATTGTGATAACTATTTATGAGCATATTATGCATCATTATAAGTGATTTGTCAATAGTAAAAACCAAACTGATCATAATTACAAAAAATATTACCTGTTTTTGTAAAAACAGATCGATTTCGGTAACTTTTTACTGTTATCGGGCGGACAAGCGCAGAGAATGGCGATAGCGAAAACGAGTGAGTATTACATATCATCAAGCAGGCGGAAAGCTTTGAAACGCTGTTTTGAAAGCCTCAATGTTTTCGCAAAACCGACCGCTTCTTTTTACAGCAAATATAACATCTGAGAATGCGTGAAAATAACGGTCTTTCATAAGAACAGACTGAAATGCTTTTGCGACAACAGTTGGCGGATTATTAAAAGCACCGCACCCAAAAGCGCCAAGGATCAAAGCTTCAATATCGTTCTCAATAGCTTTTTGAAGTTCTGATTCAGCAGGGAGCCGACACAACAGTATCGGCTCTCAGCCTGTGTTTCGTTCAGAAGATCTGTCCGGGCAGCTTCAGCTTCTGTTTGGGCAGGAATCCTTTGTCGAACTCTTCGACGTCAGAGTCCTTCACGTAATACCCCTGCGGCGTTTTGTATACACCTGTGATACCGTCAAGGTAGCCATGGATCAGTTCTTTACAGAGAAAGAACGAGTCATCCGCGCCTTTGGGCAGGTCATGGTAACGAATGCCGAACTCACGGGCATAGGTAAAGCCGGACTTTCCATAGAAGCCTATATTACCCTCAAACAGAACAGCGCAATATCCAAGCTCTGCCGCCTTCTCCAGAGAGTAATCAAGCAGCGCCTTTCCATACCCCTTGCGCTTGAGTTTTGGCGTGATGCAGATAGGTCCCATCGTCAGAACAGGGATCACTCTGCCGTCATCTGCTTCAATAATCGTCTTCATGAACATATTCTGTCCGATCAGTCTGCCATCCTGCTCCATGACGAAATCAAGTTCCTTGATGAAAGCAGGATCATCACGCAGCACATGGATCACATAATGCTCACTGCATCCCGGACGGTAAACGTTCCAGAACGACTCTCTGACGAGGTTTTCAACTGCTCTGTAATCTTCGGATTTTTCTAAGCGAATGGTGTAGTCATTTGTATTCATTGTTTTTCCTCCTGAAAATTGTTGACTGCAATTGCCTTTAGGCGGGAGATTTGTTTTGATCGTCTGCAAACCTCCCGGTCAGCCTACAATCTCCGGTGTTATGTACTTTCTCAAACAGTACTCTCCTTAAAGTGTTTTTTATAATCAAGCTCTCAGGCTTAACTATCCGATTTGCTCCTGATCCAGTTATCGAGAAACTGCATCTGCTCATCCGTGTGAAACCAGTGTTCACCGCCATCCATTATAGTGAGGCTTGCGTGATGCGCATGCGAAAAAGCCGTAATCGTATCAATGGACGTCAGGTTGTCTTCACTTCCGTACAGGATATCGGTCGGTACATTCCACATTAACGGATGTTCTCTCACATAGGAAAGGTATTCCCATGACAGGTCTTCACCAAAATCTGTATGAATGCGTTCTCTTTCCCTCAGCTCCGTCTCCGTTACCCCTGCCCATTCCATCATGCCGATTATCAGCTTTTCCATATCAACGATGGGGGAGATGAAATATGCATGAGCGATATTCTTTTCAATGCTCGCGTTCATAGCAAAAAAAGCGCCGATGCTGTTGGCTATAAGGATCACACGGTCGTAATCTGAATTCAGTATGTTTAATTCGTCATGTATTTCTTTCCCTGCTTTCCACGGCGTATCACTTTTATACTCAATTCCGATCACATCGCATACAGGAAACAGTTGCTTATAATGCTCCGCTTCTGCCGCACTGCCGCCTCTGCCGTGGATATACAGAACTGCATCCATCACAATAATCTCCTCAAACCCCGATTTTTAAACTGAATTCTTCTTCACATAAATGATCTTAATTTCATAGCCAGGCTTCTGAAGTATTTCAACGGACACATTGTTCACAATGCCACCCTCATGTTTTAGCCTGCTGATATTAGGAGCGAAGGTATCGATCATCTAAGCAATCAGCGCCCGTGTGACAAGCATTTGACTTTACATCCGTATCAAAATCGTTCTTGACCATAACGTATCTCGCTTTCGATGAAGCACGGTTGCGCTTACAGGATAATTCATTATACCACAAGTTTATAAATTATACAATACGCTCAGGCAAAAAAGCGGGAGTGGCGCTGAACAATTCGCTCATAATTATCGGATCAAAAGAAAAAGACGACGGGACAATATCTGATCCTTATCTTTCCTCCGTCGGGAATCGTGAATCTGTCGTTGTAGTTGCTGTCGATAAATCGTATTCCTTTTTCTGCTTTCAGCATATGATCGTCGAGCCAGTCCTTTTTGTATGCCCGGCAGCAGACGTCATAATCGCCCGGCGAAGGCTTTACTCTGAAGCTCCTTTGATATGATCCCCTCGCCGTCGAATTCGAGCACCTCCACGTCGGCGGTCTTTTCCACGCGTTTGTATTCTCGCTCCGGCTCGTCCGATCCGTCGTCCAACACGGTGATGATATGGGCGTCTTTTACGATACTTTTCGGGTTGTCGATGACGATAATCTTTATCTCCGAAAGGAAGCCGGCATCTTCAAACCGCCGCCCGCTCGTGTACATCAGCCCGTTGTAGGCGTAAAGCTTGGCAAGCTGACATTTGTCGACGGTCATCCCGAGCATGATCCGCTCGCGCAGCGGCTCGTACAGATCCTCGCGGATAAAGGACAGGATATTGTTCCGGCTCATACTCGCCGAACGCTCGAAGGCGTCGTATCTGTTCCTGCCTTTGCCGAAGTCTATCGTTACGCCTTCGGGCGAGAGCATCGCCTCCGCTTTGGCAACGGTTTCGGGGCTTCCCGTGTTCCGCCGTATGTCGAAGGTGCCGGAAAAGTCGATATAGAGGATGGCGTCCTTCAGCTTGTCGCAGTCGTGTTCTGCGTAAAAACCTTCGCAGCAGAGCAGGCGCATCGCCTGATAGAACATCGGACAGTCGTCCTGCTTGGTCTCTTCCACCAAATATTCCTTGGATGTATCGGTGGCGTCAAAGAAAAAGCGCCGGTCACCTTTTCCCCTCTTCGAGGCGGAAATGATGCCGAGCGCCGATATTTGTCTGATAACGTACTTTTGTTTTGCCATACCGCGCCTCCCGAAAACTTACCGGAAAGCTTTATATCACAAAAGTTGAAAAAAGTCAAGATGGAGTATTTTGATAACCGCTCGTACTTTTTACTGTCGTGGGATTCACAGCGAATCTATCCGATAGTCTTTGAGTATCCGATCGGTAACGATCTTTGTCATTTCAGCCGGTGTTTCGGAATATCCTCCCTTCGCCCATTTCAAAAAAATACCGAACAGTCCGTACGCCATATAGAAACTTTCAAACGATTCGCGCGGAGCGCCCCGGTCAAGGTCGGACAAAATGGTTTCATATGCTTTAAGGATCGGCATCGTCTGCTCCTGCCGAAGCAGGATATCGTTCAATTCTCTCATAGACAGACAAAATTCAAAATACCTCTGCACACGGTAGACGTCATTGATCCTGTGTTTCTTCAGATCGTGAGCTTTTTCGTACTTTCTCCACTGCGTCGTGATATAGACGGTCAATACGTCATCCTTCGTTACGTAATTTCTGTAGAAGGACGCCCTTCCGACTCCGGCTTCGCTGCACAGATCTCTCACCGAAATATCGGTGAGATTTTGTTTTTTCATCATGCCGATCAACGTACTTGTGATATGTTCTTTAACGTAGCTGTTCTTTTCGGCGTTATTCATATTCTTCATGACGATACACAATCTCCCATCTGTCTCATTTTCGCTGATACACTTGACACATCGCTTCTTTTATGATACACTTGTCTCGACAAAAAGTCAAGAGGTATTTTGAATTTCGGAGGAAAAAGATGAAACAGAGAAAAAAGGGCGGCAAAGCAGTGAAAGTCCTGATCATAATCGCGATCGTGATCGCAGTCATAGCGGTGGGCGTGTTTGCACTTTTGAAAGCCACGTTTCTGAAATCGTTTCCGGTCCTCAAGGGTGAACCGGAGATCGGAAAGTGGTACGAGGTAACGGTCGACGGCGCAAAATCGTCCGACGGCAGCGAATGGCACGGCATCTTCCGCAAGGGTACGGAAAACAAGGTTGTCGTGTATTTCTTCGGAGGCGGCGTAAGCATCACCCCCGAGACCTCCGAGGGCGGCAACAAGTTCTTTGCAACGAATATGACGGCGCAGGACTTTGTCGCGCAGGGCGGTATCGGCAGCGACACGGAGGATAATCCCTTCAGGGACTGGAACTTCATCGTGATCCCCTATGCTACGGGCGATTTCCATGCAGGTACTGGAATCCATGAGGGAAATAAGACCGTATATCACACCGGGTACAACAATTATTCCGCTTACGTCGAACAGGTAAAGCAGTACGTCGGAGAGCCGGATACGCTGCTTGTGACCGGATTTTCGGCAGGCGGTTTCGCAACTTCCCTGCTGGCTGACGATGTGATCGGACGTTTCCCGAGCGCCGATAACGTGACTGTATGTGTTGACAGTTCGCTCCTGCTTTATGACGGCTGGCACGATACGGCGGTGAATTTGTGGAAAGCCCCGACAGAGATCTCGGACAGACTGACCACAAACAACCTCGTGCTTGACAGTCTGACCGCGCTTCACGAAAAGCGCGGCGACAGCGTTAAGATACTCTTTGACTGCTCCTACCGCGATGATACGCTGATGCAGTATCAGTCGTATATCAACAGCGGAAAAAGGGATAAGACCAAAGAGCTTGGCGATCAGTTCCAAAAAGATCTGACGGAAATGGTCAAAGGATTGCAGGAAAACATTCCCGATGCGGGCATTTATATCTGGCGCTTCGGAGAAGACGCAAACACCCATAATACCCAGCATACGATCATTTCTGCGAACGTATTTGACAAACTCGGCAACGACAGGAGCGTCGGTGAGTGGATCAATGATGCCGTGAACGGAACGGTACGGTCTTATGGGTTGGATCTGTTGAATCAATAACGGTTGGAGATAAATCGGAAAGAGTCTCAACATTAACTGATAACCGCTCGCACTTTTTACAAAGCAAAGGCAAGACCGACGGGAAACCGCCGGTCTTGCTTTATGTTACGGTGAAGACATTTGTGTTATGGTCACAAAAAATTCGCAGTTTCTCGCAAAAAAAAAAGATGCAGAACGTTTCGCCGTACAGTTGACAAAACCGAAATGACGTGCTATAATTAAATGATGAGTTAGCCGTGGCTAACTAAAAACGAATTGTTTTAACGGAGAAATGGATGAAATACGGGATAATCGGAGCCTTTATCAAACTCGCATTTGCAAAAACGGCGTTTGAGTATATCGAAAAAGAGATTCCCGGAATCGATCTGCCGTCGTATAAAAAGAGAGTGATATCGGAATACAAGGCGATCGTCGCGCGCACGCCCGGCGTCGGCAGTATGAAAAACAATATGTTCGTTATGACGATGTACTGCGGTGCGTTCGCTGTCGCGCTCTACAAGTCGGCGGAAGAAAAGCTGGACGAAGAAAAGCTGAAAGGACTCATCCGCGCCCTCTCCTGCTGTCCGCTTATGCGAAAGGCGAAGAAGGGCAAGAGCGCCTTTACCGAAAAAGAGATCGAGAACCGCTCGAAGCAGGCAAAATGGTCGCGCGAGCATATCGAAGAGTACCCGATGAACTGGTATTACTACTTCGAGACCGTGCCCGGCAAGGACGAATACTATATTACTCATAAGCAGTGCGGCATCTGCAAGCTGACGAAGCAGGAGCATTGTGAAGAGATAACAAAATATCTCTGTATGATGGATTACTATACCTTTGAAATGCAGGGCGCGGTGCTTGACAGGACGAAAACCCTCGGTTACGGCGACGACGAATGCAATTTTCACTTGATGAGTAAAGAACGCGCAAAAGAGATCGGGTTTGTCAAAAGCCCGGACGCGAAATAAAGGGAGTCAAAAATGGAAAACAAAACTCACATCGAAAAAAACACCGTGCAGGAAACGCTCGTCATCCCGCTTTACGGTCGCAAGCTCTGCACCGAACAGTTCCCGAATCTTTTCAGGGACGAGAAAGCGGTGGAGCTGATAAACCGCATCGACTACGATTTTTCGCCGCTTGAGAAAAAGTCGAAAAGCCTTGCGCACCGCTTCGGCGCTCTGGAGGTCGCCATGCGAGAGAGCGACCTGATGATCGAGGCGAAGGATTACCTGAAAACGCACCCGGAGGCGACGCTCGTCAATCTCGGCTGCGGGCTCGATCAAACGGCGGAAAACTGCGACAACGGAAAGTGCGCGATCGTCAATATCGATCTGCCGGATGTGATAGCGGTGCGAAACGAACTGCTGCCGGAGACGGATCGCATCAAAAACGTCGCCGCCGATCTGAACGATCTTTCGTGGTTCGATCATATCCCTGCGGAAAACGGCGTTTGCTTCCTCGCCGCCGGCGTGTTCTATTATTTCAAAACGGAGGATATCAAAAAGCTTTTTACCGCTATGGAAAAGCGTTTTCCCGGCGGCAGACTCGTGTTCGACGAGGCGAACAAACGCGCCGTCAAAATCATGCTGAAAACGTGGGTAAAGGACGCCGGGATCACCTCGATCTCCGACTATTTCAGCGTTGAGGATATAAAAACGGACGTGGCGCCGTGGATGAAAAACTCCGCCGTCACCTCGCGCGGATATATGCTCGGATACAACGATCTGAAGGATCCGTCCGTTCCGGGCGCTTTCCGGCTGCTTTCAAAGATCGCCGACGGGTTTATGAAGATGCAGATCGTGAAAATAGAATTCAGGGAGGCGTAATTATGGGACTTTTCAAAAAATACGTGAATCAGACGAGAAAGCCGGAGGGTTTCTTAGGGAAAGTGATGCTCGGAGGCATGAACGGCGGGCACGCGAAGCTCGCCGACTGGGGAATGTCGCAACTCGATATCGCCGAACCGTCGAATATCGCCGAGCTTGGCTGCGGAGGGGGAAGGAACGCGGGCGAGCTTTTGAAAAAATATCCGTCATCTAAAGTCACGGCTCTCGACTATTCCGCTCTTTCCGTGGAAAAGGCGAAGGATTACAACAAGGATATGATCGCATCGGGCAGATGCAAAGTCGTTCAGGGAAACGTCGCGGAGCTGCCGTTTGCGGACGGCAGTTTCGAGCTTGCCACGGCGTTTGAGACCGTGTATTTCTGGCCAGGTATAGAGAAATGCTTCAGCGAGGTGTTCCGCGTTCTCAAAACCGGCGGGACGTTCCTTATCTGCAACGAATCCGACGGGACGGACGAAACAAGCCTCAAATTCGAGAAGATCATCGACGGGATGAAATGCTATACCGCGAAGCAACTTGAAAACGCCATGAAAGCGGCGGGATTTGCTGAAGTCACATCCGTTCATCATCCGAAAAATCCGTGGATAACGGTGATCGCAAAGAAATAACAGGTATTACGGGGCATAAAAACCCTTTTTTTTAAGGATGCGAGTTAGCATACGCTAACCAAGGAGGAATTATGTTTATCGAAGTAAAAGGGGCAAAGAAGCAATACGGCGCGGGAGAGGCGGCGGTATATGCGCTTGACGGCGTGGATCTTTCGCTTGAAAAAGGAAAGATTTGCGTGATCCTCGGGCCGTCGGGGTCGGGCAAAAGCACGCTTCTCAATATGATCGGCGGGCTTGACAGCCTCGATTCCGGGGAGATC
>JAEEJJ010000022.1 GCA_016281805.1 Clostridiales bacterium | reverse complement strand
GCAGCAGCTCGTATCCGGAACGGACAGGAAAATGTGGTTTTTACACGATCCCATTGAAGATAATCCGCATCATACATGGAAAGATTATCGCTATAACTATTATAAAACTGTTGCGGCGTCACTTTTTCATCCTGAGATATCGAGTTACGAAGTATCCCCGTGGCCTGCTCGTGTGTTTACAGGCAAATATCCTAATGAGGCCGGAACGGACAAGGAGGAAATGCCGGAAGAATACAAAACAAATCTTCTCACCGTAATGCACGCTCTGCGCGATATGAAAACTGATGATGTGAAGTGGCTGACAGATACAAAAGAGATAGGCGTTGTTCTTTCAGATACATGTATGTTTCAGAGACTTTATCCGAAAGACGATATCCGTCATGAAGAGAGCCTGACGTCTGTGTGGAATCACTTTTTCGGTCTTGCAATGCCGCTTCTGAAAAGCGGTCTTTGCGTAAGACCTTTGCAGCTTGAAAACATAAACAGATACCCGGATTATATAAGCAATCACAAGAAACTCGTACTTTCCTATGAATTTATGAAGCCCGAAAATCCCGGTATAAATAACGCAGTTGCCCAGTGGGTCCGAAACGGCGGTTCTCTTATATACGTTGGCAACGGTGAAGATTCTTTTCACAAGATCCCTCACTGGTGGAACAGTCGGACAGCAAACTACGATAATCCTGCTGAGCATTTGTTTGAAGCTTTGGGTCTGCCAAGAAAGCCCAAAGATGGAATATATGAATGCGGCAGAGGAACTTTGGCGTATATTTGCAAATCTCCGCGCGAAATAGCAATAAAACCAGAGCTTTGTGATGAATATCTGAATGTGATCAAAAAGATTTTTGCTGATTCGGATTGTTTTTCCGATTTTTCATCGCATATGGCACTCAGAAGAGGAAAATATGTTGTTGCTAAATCATTTGACGAGCAAAAATGCGATTTGCCGCTGACACTACACGGTGATTATATAGATATGTTTGACGATAAACTTGCCGTTTGCCACTCCCCTGTCATTTCGCAGGGAGAAGAAAGAGTTTTTATAGATCTTGCGCACACTGACAACACGTTGTCTTCCGATATCCTTGCGGTTTCGGGAAGAATTTCGATGTTAAAACAAACTCAGCGTTCTTTTTCATGTAAAATCACAGGTCCTTCAAACATGAAAGGCTGCATGAGAGTAAAAACAAAACGCCCTCCAAAACAAATAACGGCAAAAATATCGAATAAAGAAACTGAGATCGTATGGGAATACGATAATAAATCGAAAACGACATACATTGCATTTCCGTCATCCGTAAATGGCGTTTCAATAAAGGCTGTGTTCTGAAAACGATATTACCGATCTGCGATCAGCAGATGCGAAAGAGGATCCCGTAAAGATACGGGATCCTCTTTGATTTATGGATCGTTATCACATAAGTTTTCTGAACATTGCTTCAAAATCAGAAAGCTCTGCATGACGGGGGTTGCCCGGTGCGCATGCATCTGCCGCAGCTGACTGACAGAGGAACGGAAGATCTTCTTCTTTGAGTTTTTCAAGCTTTGTGGGAATGCCTACATCAACTGAAAGCTGACGAACAGCATCGATCGCTGCACGACGATATTCTTTTGCGGTCATTCCGTCGGTGTTTACTCCGAATGCTTCCGCGATGGCTTTGAATTTTTCGCCTGTGTATTCCTGATTGAATTCCATAACTATCGGGAGCATCATAGCGCATGCAACACCGTGAGGCGTATCGTATACAGCGCCGAGAGTGTGCGCCATAGAATGGGCGATACCGAGACCGACATTGGAATATGCCATAGCTGTTACATACTGAGCAAGAGCCATTCCTTCACGTCCGTCAGGATCGTTGACAACAGCTTTTCTGAGATTTTTTGCGATAAGCTGAATAGCTTCAAGGTTAAGAACATCGGCGAGCTCCCATGCTGCCGCGGTTGTATAGCCTTCAATTGCGTGTGTAAGCGCATCCATACCTGTGGATGCCGTGAGACCTTTGGGCATAGTGGACATCATGTCGGGGTCGACCACTGCGATATCGGGAATATCGTTAGGGTCAACGCATACGAATTTACGTTTGCGTTCAACATCAGTTATAACATAGTTGATTGTTGATTCAGCGCCTGTTCCGCCGGTTGTGGGAACGGCAATAGTAAATACGGTGCGGTTTTTTGTGGGAGCAACGCCTTCAAGAGAACGAACGTCGGCAAATTCGGGGTTGTTTACTATTATGCCGATGCCTTTGCCGGTATCCATTGAAGAACCGCCGCCGATAGTGATCATACAGTCGGCTCCTGACGCTTTGTATGCTTCAACGCCGTGCTGAACGTTTTCAATAGTCGGATTCGGCTTGATATCCGAATAGATCTCAAAATCGATACCGTTTTCTTTGAGAAGATCGGTAACCTTCTGTGTTACTCCGAATTTAAGAAGATCCGGGTCTGAAGCTACAAATGCTTTTTTGAAGCCGCGAGCCTTCAAAAGACCGGGGATCTCTTTGATCGCGCCGTGTCCGTGATAGGAAATACCGTTTAGAACAAAACGATTTACTGCCATGATAATTTCTCCTTATATAAATAAAAAATCAATTTTGAAAAGCGGATCGCAGTGATCTGCACAATAATGCACGACATTTTTCATGCAATCCGCTTTACTATTATACAAAACTTTTGTTTGATTGTCAAGGACAAAGAAAGTCTATTTTTGAAATGACGGAGAAATTTCAATGTTGTTTCAATATTGACAATGTATAATACGGATGCAAAAACAAAAATGAGGTGATATTATGAAACATTTAAAAAGAATTGCAGTGACGGCTCTCTCACTGTTGATCATAACAGGTATATGCGCTTGCGGGTCGCCCGCCGGCAGAAATTCGGGAGACGATACATCATACGATACTCAGGTAATTATATCCGACAAAACCGAAAACGAGAAAACGGAAGACAGTGTGGTCGAAACGCCGTCTGAAAATTCTGAGACAGAAGCGGAAAGCAGTATAGATATATCGCAGAACGGTCACTCTGAAGTAACATACGAGATCGAAAATGAAGACAGCAGTTCGTTCAATGAATCAAAAGAAGTTGAAAATCCGTCTGACAAAACGTCCGAAAGCAATAACGGCGAAAACGGATCACAACAGGTAGAGAATACTGTAAATTCGTCGGATACAACGGATGAAGCGGCAGATTTTGCGGACAGTGATCAGGTGAATGATACTGAAGAAAATGTCATCTCCGAAAATACGGAAGAAATCAGCATTGAAGAAAGCGGCGCTGTTGTTGAAGAGAAAGCGGACAATGCTTCCGAAACAACAGAAAACAGCGTTACAATTTCCGAAAAGGAAGTCGGAGACGGAGATTTCAAAATTGTTACTTCCGACGGCACCGTATCAAAAAACGGAAACACATACACGATAACATCGCAAGGAACATATGTACTGAGCGGCGATCTGACAGACGGACAGATAGTGATAAATGCCGGCGACGGCGATGAAGTTGAGATCGATCTTGAAAACGCTCATATTTCCTGTTCATACGATTCCCCTATTTACGCCGTAAGTGCTGACAAGGTGAAGATCAAGGCAATTGAAGGAACGACTAACAGCGTTTCGGACCTGCGCAGTTATTCCGCGGGGGAGAACGATACGGAAGGCTCAGCCGCGATATATGCACTTTGTGATTTGAATCTGATCGGGACCGGTACTCTTAATGTTACGGCAAAAAATTACAACAACGGTATTCATACAAAAGACGATCTTAAAATAAAGGATGTTGTCCTTACGGTATCAGCTACGAATAATGCGTTGAAGGGCAATGATTCGGTTACGATCGAATCAGGCAGGATCACCGCTGTTTCAACCGGAGGAGATGCGATAAAAACAGATAATTCTGATATTTCTTCCAAAGGAAATCAGAAAGGCAGCGTTACAATAAGCGGAGGAACTGTAACTCTTACGGCAGCAGACGACGGTATAGATGCCGCATACGATGTGGTTATCAGCGGAGGAGATATTGAGATAATAAAGGCTGGCGGAAAAGGAATATGCGCGAACAATGCCGTAAACATTGAAAGCGGGGAACTTACAGTGAAATATTCCGCAGACGATGCTGTTCACGCAAATAATGATAATGCTCTGGAAAACGGAGAAACTCCTGAAGGGAATGTTACCATATTTGGCGGAACGATCAACATTGTCAATACCGCAGACGACGGAATACACGCAGACGGAACGCTGCTTATTAAGGGCGGAGACATAAACATTGAAATGTCGCATGAAGGCTTGGAAGGTCATTATATTACGATCGAAGACGGCAATGTTTATGTTTACGCAGACGATGACGCTCTGAATGCAACAAGCCTGTCAAACTGGAGCTCTGACGGAATGATAACGATTTCGGGAGGTAATGTTGTTGCAGAAGTATCCGGCAGAGACGTTGACGGAATAGACAGCAACGGAAGCTACGTGCAAACAGGCGGATTTGTTGTGACAAGCAATCCGAATTCCGATGGAAACGGCAATATGTCTGCAATGGATATTGACGGTTCCATCAGCATTACCGGCGGCATAACAGTTGCGCTCGGCTCCGATCCCCAATCCTCAGGTATGGCAGGTTTCGGCGGCGGCATGGGCGGTTTTGGCGGTCATGGAGGCGGTATGAACGGTCAAAGAGGCGGTATGGGAGGCTTCGGCGGCGGTATGGGCGGTTTTGGCGGTCAGGGCGGCGGCATGGGAATTTCAACCTTGCCGACAGGATATGTCGCATATTCCTCAAGACTCTCGGCAGGACAGCATACTTTTGTATACAATGGAGTCACATATGATTTTACCCTGAAAAACACTGTTTCAGGCGGTTGGATATGGGCTGAAGGCATAACAGACAGCAATTATTCCCTGAACTGATATTAACTGAAGAGTGTATCACAACGTCACATATTGTTAATAATTTCATGTTAATATAAAAAAAATGCGTCTTCTTACAAGGAGAATATTCTATGTTCATTCAGGAAGGAAAAGAATTTGATGTAATCGTTGCAGGTGCTGGCTGCGCCGGTTTCTGCGCGGCGGTCCAGGCAGGCAGAAGCGGTTTGAAGGTAGGACTTTTTGAGCATTTTGCCATGCCCGGAGGCTCTCTCACCGTATTGGGAAGCAACTCGATAGATCAATTCAATAATCCGCACAGACCGCAAGGGAAAAGAATGGTCATTTCGGGAATAGGCTGGGAATTCGTAAAAGAACTCGAAAAACGCGGCTTTGCACAAATACCCGATATGGACGCCCCCTACCGCGTTCACTGGCAATACGGAGTAAAAGTAAATCCTATAGCCGCAGCGCAGTGCATGGATGACTTTCTTCTTGACGCAAACGTATCGCTTTATTACAGACAGGGCGTTGTATCGATTGAAACAACAGACACGCCCGAAGGGACTCGAATAGATTCCGTGATCGTTACAACAAAAAAAGGACTTGTAAGGCACAAAGCCCGGATGTTTATAGACTGCACAGGCGACGGTGATATTTGCGCGTGGGCAGGAGCAGAATATGATGTGCCGCAAGATATTCAGCCGGGAACTCTACGTCTTTACCCTATCGGCACAGATACCGATGCTTCAGGGTTTGATAAAACAAACAGGGACTGGGGTGAAGCGGTCAGATATGATCCCGGATTACGAGAAATGCTATGTTCGGGAAACTTTGACAGTCTTCTCAAAGCAAGAGGAGACAACACTAATCATATATGCGGTCTGAATACCGCGGACAGCGAAAGCCGCAGTGAAACAGAGATCGTTTCAAGACGAAATCTTGCGAAAATGCTTTCTGTGATGAATAAAAGCGGCGCTCCTATGGAAATAATAGGGACCGCTCCCGAATCGGCGCCGAGAGAAAGCAGACGTATTATCGGAGACGTTATAATGACAGCTGAAGATTATCTGCAAAAGCGTGTGTATAACGACGCCGTATGCTACACTTACTGGTTTATCGATATTCATCGTGACGGCAAAGCTTCGGAAATCATATACCTCAAAGATAAAAAAACGCCGACGATCTCGCTTGGCGCAATGCGTCCAAAAGGATTGAAAAACATTTACGTCGCGGGGCGATGTGTTTCTGCGGACAGACGGTGTCTTTCAGCGATAAGAGTAAAAGCATCATGCATGGCAATGGGTCAGGCAGCCGGTGCAGCAGCAGTTATTGCCATAAAAAACGGCACTGATAATACCCGGTCAGCAGATGCAAACGAAGTAAAACAGTATCTTAAAGAACAAGGCGCGATTGTTCCGGAATACGACGAACGGATTTAAATATGTTTCAATAAAAATATCTGTACTTAAACTCAGAGCCATTCTGTTATTTATAAAATAAAAGGCCCTCAGCATTTCAAATATGCCGAGGGTCATATTTTTTACGGTATTGTAAAATCGAAACTGCGTTTGTTTTATATAAATCTTTTCCAGTTCAAAACACAGTCTCTCATGCCGTCCAGATCAAGGACACCGTATGCGAATCCTTTTCTGATAAGTTCTGCAGGAAGATATTCGTCATATTTTTCGAATACGGGTATTTCATTCGGATATACAAGAGTAAGGGGATCGAAATCCGTTTCAGCCTCATTGCAAACGATTTCGTAAAATTCCGATTCGCTCGCCTGCATTGTAAACTGCATATAATACGGCCGTGACGACTGCAAGCCTTTAAGTCCGAGCCTTTTTCCGCAGCGTATTTTCAGAAAACGTTCAAGAGCAAGGAAAGAATATGTTCCTGTCCACGGAAAAAGCGACCACATATTTCCGCCAAGATGAACAAGCGGACGTGAAGACATAAGAGATTTTTTAAACGTTTCTCTCGCGTCAGCAAGACGGCATACCGCATGAGGCATAAGATACGGATATATCGTGTTTTCGCACAAAACATTATACATACGTTCCAGGATATGTGTATGTATATCACCCGCAACATCGCCGAAATATGCAGGAACATTGCCTTTCACGAGTGTGCAGAAAACTTCGTGACGCTGGTGATCGACCTCCTCAACGACCCATACGCGGCCTGCGATCGCTATTTTATCGCCCAAAGGCGGCGGTTTTACGATCGTGCCGAGCTGTTCGGATCCCGAACGGACGGTATATTCAATATTTTCACGGAAAACGGCGTAAAACTTATAATTATTAACGATCCTTTCTCCGGAAAGACCGAGGATCAGTCCTCCGTTTTCGGTTTTATTGATGTGGTCTGTTGATATAAGGTGCAAAAGGAGTGTTTTGTAATCTTCCTTACTGATATTGACGAATGCGGACAGCGTTAAAACACGCGAAGCGAGCTCTGCCGGAGTCATTTCTCCGTGAGACGCAAGAGTGCTGAGCGTTTGATGATAAAGAAGGCTGAACGGCATTCTGCCCATACGCGGAGGTTCCACAAAACGCTCTTCTATATAAAGCTGAACAAGGGAGATACCTTGAATAAGGTACCACGGGATACTATCCGGCAGCATGGCGCGTGCTTCCTGGTGGTCTTCACGCATCACAAACCACATTTCGGCAGGGTCTCCCCTTCTGCCTGTTCTTCCAAGACGCTGCAAAAAGCCGGATACAGTAAACGGCGCGTCAATTTGAAAAGCCCGTTCAAGCCTGCCTATATCGATACCGAGCTCAAGCGTGGCGGTGGCACAGACGGACATACAAGAATCATCATCTTTCATTTCCTCCTCAGCGCTTTCACGGTAAGAGGCTGAAAGATTGCCGTGATGTATAAGAAATCTGTCAGGTTCACGGTTTGCCTCGCAATACTGTCTCAGCTGTTGACAGACTGATTCGCATTCCTCGCGTGAATTTGTGAAAACAAGACATTTTTTGCCCTTTGTGTGCTCAAAAATATACCCTATACCGGGATCGGCTGCAACAGGAGCGACATCTGTCGGCTGTTCTGTATGCGGTGTTTCGACCGGAACGATTTTTCCCTCGTCTGCCTGAGGAGGTGTATTATAAAAATGCTCCATAGAAAGTCTCCACACTTCCCTGCCGCCGTCAAACACGGGAATAAGCGTTTCACGATCGCTGCCTGCAGATAAAAAGCGGCCTGCCAGCTCGGGATTGCCGATCGTGGCGGAAAGTCCTACCCTTCTCGGACTGCATGACGCGACCCTGCACAACCGTTCGATAAGACAGAATGTCTGAAGCCCCCTGTCCGCTCTGAGAAGAGAATGGATCTCATCAATAACTATAAAACGCAGGTCGCCGAAAAGCGACGGTATTTCCATGTGTTTGTTTATAAGAAGAGACTCAAGAGATTCGGGAGTAATCTGAATTATTCCGGACGGATTCTTCAGAAGTCTTCTTTTAGCGGACTGATTGGCGTCGCCGTGCCACCGTGTGACCTGAATACCCTCTTCTTCACATAGCTCGGTAAGTCTGCCAAACTGATCGTTTATAAGCGCTTTCAAAGGCGCGATATAAAGAACTCCGACTGTTTTTGACGGATTTTCGGAAAGAAGAGTAAGGATCGGAAAAAAAGCCGCCTCTGTTTTTCCCGACGCTGTGGACGCGGTGATCAATACGTTTTTATCAGTATTGAAAATCGCATCGCCTGCCGCATTCTGAACGGCACGAAGGCTTTTCCAGCCGGAGCGATATATATAGTCCTGGATAAACGAAGAATAGCGTTCGAATACATTCATAAAGTAAACTCCACATAACCGTCATTCGCATCGTCCGATACTGCGGCGGACTGAGCATAAGAAAAATCGTCCGATTCAAGAAGCGATGCGATATTCGTTTCGGGATGCTGATATATAATATCCAGAAGTTCGATAAAATCGCGTATCACCTCGCGCGGTGTTATGTTTATATCGGCTCCGATCCTGGAATACTCTGTTTTTATAAATCCTACAAGGTCATCGGTTTTGACTGTTGGCGAATACCCGTAAAGATCAGCGTGCATCTGAGTAAGCTTTTCGCAAAGAACAAGCATTTCTTCCGCGGTCAGAGGTTCAAGGCGTATAACAGGTGCAAGAAGATCTCTTGAACCCGGTTTTAAAAAACGCCCTTCCGCCAACCGTGAACGCAGCGCCTCGTAGCTGTAGATGCCTCTGCGCTTGTCCTCAAGAGCCTGCGGAGTTGATCCCATGAGTATTCCGAGATACTTAGCTTTGCCCTGCAGAGTATCATTATACATGGTAAGAAGTTTTTCGTAATTATACTGTCTTGTAACCTGATTGGGAATCTTGTATATATTTACGAGTTCATCGATCATTATAAACAGACCTGTATATCCCGCCATTCTGAAAAAAGCGGCAAAAAGCTTCAGATAGTCATACCAGTTCTCATCATTGATAACTATATTTACGCCGAGCTCCTGTTTGGCTTCGCTTTTAAGCGCGTACTCGCCCCTGAACCATTTGACTACTTTTGATTTTGTTTCATCGTCTCCGTTCAGATACGCACGGTAATACAACGATAAAAGTTCGGCAAATTCGAACCCGTGAACAAGTTCGCTGACTGACGATGTGACTGCAAAGATTTTTTTATCTGTTTTTTCCGCAAGAGCCGGATCCGAAAAAGACAGACCTGTTTGCTGCATCGTTTCATTTTGAACAGCGCTTATCCAGCGATCAAGAACCAGAGTGAGGGCTCCGCCTTCAGGTTTTGTTTTTGTGGAAAGATTTGAGATCAGTTCACGGTATGTGGCAAGGCCCTGCCCTTTTGTGCCCTGCAATCGCCTTTCGGGAGACAGATCCGCATCGGCAACGATAAAACCTCTGTCCATTACATAATTTCGGATAGTCTGCAAAAGAAAGCTTTTTCCGCTACCGTAACGACCTACGATAAAGCGAAAAGACGCGCCTCCCTCGGAAATAATATCGACATCATGCAGCAGCGCCTCTATTTCGTTTTTACGCCCTACTGTAATATACGGCAAACCGATTCTCGGAACGACACCGCCTTTGAGGGAGTTAAGCACCGTTTGGGATATTCGTTTCGGTACTTTTTTCTGTTCATCCATTACTTATTTCCTCCGATAAGTTGCTCAATATCTTCAATGTAATCCTCTACTATGGCCAGTTTGTTGTTTTCGCATAAAACAACTGTATCGCCTATTTCGTCATAAAGCGCTTCATTGATATGATCTGCTGCAAGTGAAGGCATTATATGCGAGTTTTCAAGGATATCCGAAACGTTCTTGCCCGAAACAAGAGCATTGAGTATTTTCAGATGAATATCATCAAGAGGCAAGCTGTTTTGAAGATCAGATATTTCCTCCTTCGGCTCGTCGATGAAATCTTCATTTTCTTCTTCTACAATAAGGCTGTTCCGTGTGCCTTCAGCTTCGGTCCGTATCTTCTCAAGATCTGCAATACTGATCGTGATTTTTGTTTTTTTCTCTTCTTCGACCGACTTTTTATCACACTGTATGGCGGCATTGATAAAAGGGATTGCCCATTCGGTTGACGGATTTTCCTTCAGATATTTTCCCGTTTTCAGATAACGGCGGAAAAGCGCGTCTGCTTCGTGAAGGAATCCTTTCAGTAAATCACGGTCAAAATGCTGTTTTTCATACGATGTCACAGTCCATATACCGTTTTTACATCTGTAATATCTGCAATCGTTGAGAATATAGTCGCAATCGCGTGATCGTGTTTCGTAATAAACCGCATTTGCAAGCGGATACCATCGGCGTGTTGTTTTTTTGCCAAAGCATTGCTGAAAAAGGGATTTTTCATCATTTTTATATGAAAGACCTGCTTCCCACGCCTGCGCAAACATCATTTTCCCGCGATCGGGATAAGACTTTAACACAGGAGAATCACCGATTTTTTTTCCGCCTAAGAAAACAAGGGCGTCAAAAACTTCTTCATACCGATAATTATCAGGTTTTTTCAGTACGGATAATGCATTATCTCTTTTTAGGGCATCAGGCTCAGATAAATTCAGCGTTGTTTGTTGCGGAAGATCGTTTATTACTGCGTATTCATACATCCACCGCTGAAGATTGTTCCGCATTTTTATATCGCCTAGACCCGAATCGATGTAACCTGATTGAAATGATTTCAGTCTTTCTATGGACTTCTCCGGAGAATCGACGCCCGCACCGTTAAGAAGCTCATATATGTAAATATAAGCGGCAGATGTCGGAATATGTTGAAAAACACCTTTTCTTATCTGCGTACGCCAAGTGAAATAGCCGCGCAGCTGATTTGTGGTAAGATCATGATATGTTGGAAAATAGCATAAAAAATCACCCGACCACGGAAAATCGTCTTCATAGTCACTCATAAACATCGCCTGAGTGTAAAAATTTTTTGCTTTTGCTGCAAAAGATTCTCTTCCGTATTCATAAAGATGTTTCATCTCACGTATACGCTCAGGCGCCTGGTCAGATTTTGGCTTGTAGCTGCTGTTCGAAAACGGAATTTCGGTATCGCGATAGACTGAATTTTTTTTAGGAAGATCTGACGCGAGAGTTATCTTAAATCCGCTCGGAGAACCCTGTTTGACTGCTTTATCGAAAAGAAAAAAAACCACATCGGGCTCGGTATCGTTATTAAAAAGAATACCTGTCCATTTTCCGCTGTGCATACGCAGCGGTGAAGAAATATAGCTTCGGGAAGGGATATCACCGCTGCATTTTATATCGCAGCACTCGATCTCCTCACCTATATCGCCGTTCCACTGACGCATAAGAAGAGCGACCCATTTCCCCGTTTCAGGATGACACAGTACGGAAAAACCCGGAAAATCCGACCACTTGAACTGTTCATCGATATTGTATTTTTTTGCGGCATACGCAGTCAGATCCGAGATAGTCACAAAAGTTCACCCTTCCTCAAAAATATCATATAATCATTATACTTTAAACGAGCGGATTTGTCAAGGAAATAAACTGAATGTCAGAAAATATATTTAATACGGCAAACAGTTATTTCAGCGTAATTTGAAATGCCTTAATAGAAAAAACGCAAATTTGTAAGCAAAAAATCAGTTTTTTGTATTGACATCAGATCGGTTTTGTAATATAATACGCAATTGTGCGGCCTGACGGCAACCGCATATTATTTATGTGATACCGACTGCAAAACTGCAGCTTAATGTTTAAGGATAAAATACAAAGAGGTTTATTATGATCGCTTCGTTGATCATTTGCGGAGTAACATGTTTACTGATGATCGCGTCAATACTGTTTTTTCCGAAAATCAAAATAATCGGACATGAAATAAACACATACTGTATCATAACTCTGGCAGGAGCGCTTACTCTCTTATTAACGCATACTGCGAATATTTCGGATGTAAGTTCGGCTCTAACGGCAGATACTGCGATAAATCCGCTGAAAATACTGATACTTTTTATTTCAATGACCATATTATCGATATTTCTGGACGAAGTAGGCTTTTTTTCATATCTAGCTGCTTTGACTCTTGAAAAAGCAGGAAAAAGTCAGTACGCGCTGTTTATGTATCTTTACGGTATCGTATCCGTATTGACTGTATTCACATCAAACGATATTATAATTTTAACATTCACGCCTTTTATATGCTATTTTGCGAAAAATGCTTCGATAAGCCCCATCCCTTATCTTTTTGCTGAATTTATTGCGGCAAACACATGGAGCATGGCGCTGATCATTGGAAACCCGACAAATATATACCTTGCAACGGCAAACGGGATCGGCTTTGCGGATTATTTTATAAAAATGCTTATTCCTACAATGACAGCCGGGATCGTTTCTTTTTCGGTGCTTTTTCTTATATTCAGAAAACAGCTTTCAAAGCCCATAGTTCCCGCGAAAACAGATGCAATCATAAAGGACAAACTTCTGCTTTATGTGGGAATAATACACCTCGCATTATGCACTGTTCTGCTTGCAGTAAGCTCATATATAAATATCGAAATGTATTATGTATCTCTGGGTTTTGCGGTAAGTCTTGCTTTATGTGTTCTTTTGATCTCATTTGCAAGAAAGAGAAAACCGGTCGAGCTTTTAGACTGTCTTAAACGTTCACCCTGGCAGCTCATTCCGTTCGTTCTTTCGATGTTCGTAATGATCCTTGCGCTTTCCGAAAACGGAGTTACCGCAAAAATAGACGATATGCTGGCAGGAGGCGACGAGGTTTTTTCTTTCGGTATAACATCGTTCGCATCGGCAAATATAATCAATAATATACCTATGAGCGTTCTTTTCAGTTCGATCGCGGAACCGCTGAACGGATTGGCAAAAACAAAAGCGATATATGCTTCGGTCGTCGGTTCAAATTTAGGCGCCTTTCTTACTCCTGTAGGGGCGCTGGCAGGCATAATGTGGTCTTCGATACTGCGTTTTCAAAAAGTAAAATTCAGCTTCGGTGATTTCGTTAAATACGGAGCCGCCGTTTCTGTGCCAACAGTGCTTGCCACGCTGACGGTCTTGGAAATGGAGTTGTAATAAGAAATCAAAAATCCCGTGAGAAACAATTTCTCACGGGATTTTTTTTGATTTGGCTGTTTTATTATTTATGCAAGATCTTTGCATGCCTTAATAAACATTTTGACGTTTTCATAAGGTGTTGCCGAACCCATATCGCAACCCGGAGCAAGAATGAACGGTCTTCCGTTTGCGGTCCTGATCCTCTCGCATGCTTCTGCGTATACTTCATCCGGTGTTCCGCTCAGAAGTACCCCTGCAGGGTTAAGGTTGCCCATTATCGCCATTTTACCGTCGGCATCTGTAAGAGCAGTATCAAGATCAACAAGATAATCGCATGAAAATGCCTGAATGCCGGCATCGCGCAGACATTTAACGCGAGCGCCGGAGGCGCCGCAGACATGTGCGGTAAAATATTTGTATTCGGGGAGCTTATTTTTAAGGTTTACAAGAGCCGGAAGCGCCCATTCCTCATACATGCCCTGACTGATAAGATTACCGCTTGCCACGGGGTCTGCAGGCATTGCGATATCACATCCGTTTTCACAGAGTAGTCTGAACATTTCTGCGCTTATTTCCGTTGTGAAATCCATAAGCTGTTCTACGAGTTCGGGCTCATCTGCCATAAGCATTATGAAGTCCTGAGTACCGACAAGAACAGATGCCATTGTGAACGGAGCGGCGATATCGCCAAGAAGATATTTTCTGTCTCCAACGAGTTTTTTCACATTTTTAGTTTGCGTGATCATGTTTTGCACAAATTCATTTGCCAGAAGTTTTTCTCTGATCGTGCTTTTATCGAGAAGAGGAATTTCAGTTTCCGGGTCTTTCAACGCCGCTCCGGCATTTACAGGACTGCCGATCTCATCGATATGTATCGGTGAGCCGAATGCGTTCAAACATGCAGTGAAAACTCCAGAAACAGCGCTGATGATATCTGTTTCGGTATCATCCGTCCATTTTGCAATGAGTTCCGCTCCTCCGTCAGGCATTCCGTAAAGAGTACGATATGAGATATTCTCTGTTTTCGCAATCCATGCTCCTCCGTCAACAAAACAGAACGGTGTTCTGTCAACAGGTTTGCCGTTAAGGACGGCGTCGATGCGTTCTTTCGAAGTCATTGGTTTCATGTTTTTCTCCTTAATCAAAGCTTTTT
>JAEEJJ010000021.1 GCA_016281805.1 Clostridiales bacterium | reverse complement strand
CATCCGGGTGTCGTTGTCACAAGAGACGATATCCTTCAGGCCGTATGGGGGTATAATTTCAACGGCGACGCCGATATCGTAAACGTAAATATCACACGACTGAGAAAGAAAATAGAGGATAAGCCTTCAAAACCCGATTTTTTGCAGACTTCCTGGGGTAAAGGTTATATCTGGAAAACGAGCGAACAATGAAACTGTTTCATGCGGATATAACGTTTCGCTGGTTCAGATCGGTTTTTTCGTTTGTTCTGCTGCTGCTTGCCGCTGTTGAACTTGTTATCCTGTTTTTTATAAACAGCACGCTTTACAGCAGCGTTGAAACATATCTTGACCGCAGAAACGAGATCAACACCGGCATTTTCGGCACTCTTATTGCCGAGAATCAAAACGATATATACAAAGCTTCCAATAAATTTATGACTTCCGCAAGAAGTGACGGCAACGTCCGTTTTGAGATTTACGACAGCGCCGGCAGAAATTTTCTTTCGTCTGACGGCTTTACCTCAAAAACAATTTGCGACATTTCACAGGCAGACGGCAAAAAGACAATTACGAACGACGAAAACACGGGCGAAAGGCTGATGATCCTCAATGCGCCGTTGCGCAACAGCGGCGGTTCGGTGTGCGGTTCGGTAAAATACATAGTATCTCTTGAAAACGTATTCAACCTGCAGATCATTTATTCGGTAGTATCGCTTGCCGCGGTAGTTTTCGTTGCTTTTCTCGTTTTTTTGTCCGGACAGTATTTTATACAGTCCATAGTCAAACCCGTAAACACCATAATCGACTCCGCACAAAAAATTGCAAAAGGCGACTTTTCCATCAGAACTCAGAAAAAATACGACGATGAAATAGGCAAGCTTTCAGACGCCATAAACAATATGGCTCAGGAGCTTTCCAAGATAGATATGCTGAAAAACGAGTTTATATCGTCTGTATCTCACGAGCTGCGCACACCTCTCACCGCTATAAGAGGCTGGAACGAAACCATTTCGACATGCGATCCCGAAACGGACGGAGAGGTAATAAAAAAAGGTCTTTCCGTTATTGATGCCGAAACCGACCGTCTAGGCAGAATGATAGAGGAACTGCTTGACTATTCAAAAATACAAAGCGGACGCTTTACGATCTCCAAATCGCGGATCAATCTTTTTACGCTGCTTCTTGATACGCTTGATATATATTCTCAAAAAGCGTCGTCTGCGGGTATACAGATAAAATACGACACACCGGCGTTTGAGCCTGTTTGTCAGGGCGACCCGAACAGAATAAAGCAGGTGTTTATAAATGTTCTTGACAATGCGGTAAAGCATTCTCCGAAAAACAGTTCCGTAGAAATATACATCCTCAAAGGTCCGGGAACTTATTCCGTTATTTTCAAAGATCACGGCAGCGGTATAAAAAAAGAGGAGCTGCCTTTTATCAAAGACAGATTTTATAAAGGTTCTTCCACAAAACCCGGTTCCGGTCTCGGTCTTTCGATCTGTGACGAAATAATCAATCTTCACGGAGGCACTCTTGATATAGACAGCGCGGAAGCTGAAGGCACGACTGTTGCGATTACGCTGCCTGTAACAATGAACTGATAAAAAAACTATTCAAAGGATTTTATATAACAAATGAGTAAAGCAAAATACGCAAATGTCGGCGGACAGGCGGTAATGGAAGGCATAATGATGCGTTCCCCGAAAAAAACGGTCCTCGCTGTCCGCGCTCCCGATAAGTCAATAGTAACAGAAGAGGTAAAATTCACATCTGTAAGAAAAAAATATAAATTTTTCGCAATACCGATCATCAGAGGCGCTGTTGCGTTTATAGAAAGTCTTGTTCTCGGCTTCAGGACCCTTTCGCGTTCTGCCGAAATCGCAGGCTTTGAAGAGGAAACGAAAGGCAACAAGGCTCTCGAAAGCTTTATGCTCGTTATTTCCTTCATTCTCGGTATCCTTATTGCCGTAGGTGTGTTTGTTATGCTGCCAATTGGCGCAAGAATGGGCATTTCATGGCTTATTGACCGCACGACAAACTGTTTCGGTTACTGGCGCGCACTCATTGAAGGCGTAATACGAATAGGGATCTTCGTTCTTTACATATTCATAGTTTCAAGAATGAAAGAGATAAAAAGGCTTTTTCAGTATCACGGAGCGGAACATAAAACGATATTCTGCTTTGAAGCAGGCAAAGAGCTGACTGTTGAAAATGTCAGAGTCCAGTCCCGTCTTCACCCTCGCTGCGGCACAAGCTTTCTTCTTATAACAATGCTTGTGGGAATACTTGTTTATTCTCTTATTTCTTTGGACGGCATAGTTTACGTCATACTTAAACTTGCCCTTTTGCCCGTTATCGGTGGACTCAGCTTTGAGATCATTCAGCTTGCGGGAAGATACAATAATCTATGCACAAGGATCGTAAGCGCTCCGGGAAAATGGATGCAGATGCTTACCACCCGCGATCCCGATGATGACCAGATAGAGGTCGCTATCGCAGCGCTTAAAGCGTCCCTTACAGACGACGGCGACAATATCGACGTTGCCGCCGCATACAGCTCCGAAGAAGATGTTAAATGAGCTTTTGCAAAAGCTGAAAAACGCAGGGATACCGGATGCCGAAGTTACGCTTGACGTTCTTTGCGCTTACGTTAAACAAACCGACTATTCGACCGTGAGGCTTTTGCGGATAACAAATGAGCTTTCTTTTTCCGACGCTGAAAAAAAGGAACTCGGATCTCTCGTATTGCAGCGCTCGGCAGGGGAACCTCTCGAATATATCACAGGTGAAAGAGAATTTTACGGTTTTCTTTTCAGGTGCAAAAAAAATGTTCTTATTCCGCGAAACGATACAGAGATCCTCGTTGATACGGTGCTTGATTTTCTTAAAGACGGCGATTCTCTTCTTGATCTTTGTTCGGGAACGGGATGCGTTGGCATTTCAGCGGCAAAGCGCAGAAAAATAAACCTTGTTCTGTCTGATATAAGCCCTTATGCTCTTTCATGCGCAAAAGAAAATGCTGAAAGGCTGCTTCCCGAAGATGATGTGCAGGTCATTTATCACGATGTATTTCGGGATACACTGAAAGATATGTTTGATGTGATAACGGCAAATCCGCCGTATATTACAGCAAAAGAAATGGGATCGCTTGATGCGGACGTAAAAAAAGAGCCTTCTCTTGCCCTTTTCGGGGGTGAGGACGGACTTGATTTTTATCGGGCAATAGCCGCAAGATACCGCAGCTTTATCAAAGACGGCGGGTACCTGTTTTTTGAAATAGGCGCAAAGCAGGGCGAGGCAGTCTTTTCGATCCTTGAAAAAAACGGATATGAAGAAATACAGATAAAAAAAGATTATAACGCTAAAGACAGGGTCGTTTTTGCCCGAAAAACTAAGTAAAGGAAATAAATATGAAAGTTGCTCTTATATTCGGCGGCAAGTCCACCGAACATGAAGTTTCGTGTCTTTCGGCAGCGTCAATACTTGACAACATAAAAGGCCATGAAGTTTTTCCTATCGGAATAACAAAAAACGGTGAGTGGTTTTACACAAAAGCATCTTCGGACGATATACGAAGCGGCAGATGGACAGAGCTTGAAAAACAGCCCATAAGCATAGACCTTGCAGGTAAGGTATTTATATGCTGCGGAAAAAAACTTGATATCGACGTTTGTTTTCCGATCGTTCACGGCAGAAACGGCGAAGACGGAAGACTGCAGGGACTTCTTGAAATGCTCGGCGTAAAATATGTAGGTTCGGGCGTTTTGGGATCGGCTGTCTGTATGGATAAAATAACTGCGAACAAACTGTTTGAAGCGGCAGGGATTCGACGCGCAAAATGGTTCCCCGTTATAAAGGGAAAAAACGACCGAATGGATGAAATAAGATCGGCAGCTGAAAAACTCGGCTATCCGGTATTTGTAAAACCTTCAAACGCAGGTTCTTCGGTGGGAATAACAAAATGTTTTAACGAAACTCAGCTTCAAAAAGCGATCGAAACGGCTTTTTCTGTAGACAGCAGAGCTGTTGTTGAAAAAAGCATCGAAAATCCTGTCGAAGTCGAAGTGGCAGTTATGGGCAACGATGATCCGATAGCGTCGCATACGGGAAGAATAATTTCTTCAAACGACCAGATATACGATTATGACGCAAAATATCTCAGCGGCACATCTCAAACTCTTATCCCGTCCGGACTTTCATGGGAAATTGAAGAAGAAATAAGGCAGACTGCCGTCCGCGCATATACATATTGCGGCTGCAGAGGCTTTTCGCGTGTTGATTTCTTACTTGACAAAAACGGGGAAATCAATATCAATGAAATAAATACTCTTCCGGGCTTTACAAGCATCAGTATGTTTCCTGCTCTTTTTATTGCGGAAGGAATGACATATTCAGAACTAATAGACAGGCTGCTGAAATACGCTCTTGACTGATTTTTTGAAAGGATGAATAATATGCGGTTTTTCGATTTTTGCTCCGGTATCGGCGGCGGGCGTATTGCGCTTGAATCTGCCGGACATACCTGCGTGGGCTATTGTGAAAATGACAAAACCGCCGATGTTATTTTTTCGTATCTTACGGGCGACTGCAGAGGCTTCGGGGATATAATGCTTCTTGATCCTTCACGTCTTCCCGATTTTGATATAATGCTTGCCGGTTTTCCTTATAAAAACTTTTCCGCCTCAGGTAAAAGAGACGGTTTTACCGATAACAAAGCTCATGTTATAACGGCGCTTATAGGTATCCTTTCCGTAAAAAAACCGTCATATTTTATTTTTGAAAACGACAGAGGCTTTTTGTCATACAGTGGAGGCAGGGCATTCAAAACAGTATGCGGCGCACTTGAAAACGCAGGCTATGATGTATATACAAGCATACTTAACTCGTCAGACTACGGAATACCGCACAACAGGGAAAGAGTATATCTCGTCGGCGCTCCGAAAGGATCATGGAAAGACGGCTTTTCATGGCCCGAAAAAACGGAATGCAGACCGCTTTGCGAGTTTTTATGCGATGATTCCGCCCCTGTTCTCCCCGTTACCGACCCGACATTCTTTGCCGGGCTTTCCAACGACTTCAACAGAGGCCGTATCTTTATTGATCAGCTGCTGTCACAGGATTATACGGTCATAGACAGACGCTGGAACGATTACCGCGTGCATACCGGAAAAGTTCCCGCTCTGAGCTCGTCGCGGTCAGGCATACTTTATACCCTCGGCGGAGAATTGCGGAAAATAACCGCATACGAAGCTCTTCTTTTACAGGGCTTTCCCGAAATAACCGCAAGAAAAGCAAGAGACGCCGGCATCCTTCGCGGCAGCCTCATGAAATACGCCGCTAATTCAGTATCGGTAAACGTAATTTACAATATAGCTCTCAGCCTTGAAAAACAGGCGGCATATACAGACGGCAAGTTTAACGATGAAAGCATAAAAAACGGGTTTTCGCCAACAAACCTCTGCACAAAAAAACGCTTTCTCGGCGCGCTTTCTGCGTGGACTGAAAACGATAGTGCGGCAAAATGGCTTTCTTTTATGAGACAGGATGTCGAAAATATCGACACAGTCACCTTTGAATCCGCAACAAAAGGCATGCCGTTGAAAATGCATGTCAAAGAGCGCGGAAAACGCACGGCAAACATCGTAAGGATCGGATATTACTCTTTATCCGCAAAAATGCGGTCGGCAAAAATAGCCGTAATACCGATTGAAGAACTGAAAAAAATATGGTCTATTCCAGAAGAGGTTTTTTCTCTTATTGAAATGTATACTGTCGGAAAAACACGGTTTCGCGAAATGACCGTGTATGAGCGTGAAAGTATCAGATCATGGTTTTTTGAAAACAGATTTCTTATTGTTTCGGATATTATTTGCGGCAGGGGCGAAAGCGCACGTGATTTCATGTTTTTTTCTCTGAAAAAGGATGGGGGAACAGAGTGGTTCTTTACCGATGTTGGCGCTCTTGTAGGTAAAAATACGCAGGGAACGACCGAATTTCACGGTGAGTCGCTCAAAGTATGCGGCATTTCCGTTTCACGCGCAACAAACGGATGTCTCAGATTCGGCATAGCATTTTGATCTCGGAGAATGATTTATGGAAAAAGCAATAGGCGTTTTCGATTCAGGACTCGGCGGACTTACCGCTGTAAAAGAACTGTCCGAACTCATGCCCAACGAAAACATTATATATCTCGGCGATACTGCGCGCGTTCCTTACGGATCGCGTTCGCCGGAAACACTTGTCAGATTTGCAAAACAGGATCTTGAATTCTTTTTTAAACAGAAAGTTAAAGCTGTCCTTGTTGCATGCGGCACAATAAGCACGGTTGCGCTGCCGGTACTGAAAGAAATGTGCCCCGTATTTATAGAAGGCGTCGTTTCTCCCGCGGCAAAAAAAGCCGCTGAAGTTACAAAAAACGGCAAAGTCGCCGTGATCGCCACAAACGCTGCGATCAACAGCGGCGCATACGGAAAAGAGCTGCGTGCGATAAACAGCGATTTATCCGTTATAGAAAAAGCGTGCCCGATGTTTGTGCCGATCGTTGAAAACGGCTATTTCGGTAAAAACGATCCGGTCGCAAAGCTTATAGTGGAAGATTATTTATCAGAAATAAAATCGAGCGGCGCAGATACGCTGATTCTCGGCTGCACTCATTATCCTATTCTACGCCCGGCTATCGAGGAGTTTCTCGGTCCCGATATAACTCTTGTCGATTCCGGCAAAGAGGCGGCAAAAGAAGTTTGCAGACATATTAAAGAATCAAAGCAGGAAAATATGTCTGGCGCAGGCGGAAGCGTTTATTATGTTACTGATGAACCTTCAGGCTTTATTGCGCTTGCTGAGCTTTTTCTGAACAAAAAAATAGGCGAAGTAAAAAAAGTATCGCTTGGCGATGACAATTGACGACAGAAGTTGTAAAGGAGATAAAATGAAAGAAGAAAATACTGCCGTTCTCGAAATCAAATCGATTCAGGACGGGATCGAATCAATGCTTCTTATATCCGATGTCCGCGTATCAAGAAAAAAACACTGCCGTCTTATTGAATTTGACGGAACGGAAATATGCGGTATTCCCGGAGAGGTAACAAGCTTTAAGATATATGACGATAATAATGTGGAGCTCACAACAACAGGCAGAAACAACGTGTCATCCTCTATGATATTTGAGGAAGGCGTAAAGCAGCATTGCCATTATACCGATGCGTTCAACGAGCCTGTGGAGATAGGCTTTTCCACAAACAGAGTCAGATCCGTTTCAAACGACCGAGGCGGAAAGCTTGAAATAGACTATTTTGTTGAATTCAACAATATTCTTTCAAGCCAGAATACAATGAAGCTCACATACAAATATAATTCCTGAAAGGCGCAGAACCGAAAATGGACTTTTTAAAAGAAATAAACAGAATAATAACAGAAAGCGTATCTGCCGCAATAAAAGAGGCGCAGCGTAAAGGCGAGCTGCCGGATGCAGATGAATATTCTTTTTCGGTTGAAGTTCCCAAAGATCCTTCTTTCGGTGATTTTTCGACCAATGCGGCAATGACCGGCGCGAAAATTTTCAGAAAAAATCCCGCTCAGATCGCAAAAACGATCGTTGACAATATTTCGCTCCATCCGTGGCTTTCATCTGCGGAAGTTGCCGGTGCGTTTATCAATTTCCGCATGAGTTCCGATTATTTTTCGGATGTTGTGAAAAACATTTCTTCCGAGGGCTCTGAATACGGATGCTCGGATTTCGGCGCAGGAAAAAAAGTGATGGTCGAGTATGTTTCCGCAAACCCGACAGGTATGATGCATATGGGCAATGCCAGAGGCGGCGCTCTCGGCGACAGCCTTGCAACGGTCCTTAAACTTACCGGATTTGATGTTACGCGCGAATTTTATATCAACGACGCAGGAAATCAGATAGAGAAATTCAAGGATTCTCTTGAAGCGAGATATCTTCAGCATTTTCTCGGTCAGGATGCCGTCGAATTTCCCGAAGACGGTTATAAAGGCGCAGATATCACAGACAGGGCGGAAGAATTTATTGCCGTTAACGGCGACAAATATCTGAACGCTCCGTCGGACGAAAGAAAACAGGCGCTTCTTGCATATGCTCTTCCGAAAAATATGGAAATAATCCGCTCAAACCTTGATGAATACAGAGCGGAATACGATAACTGGTTCAGCGAATCAACTCTTCATAAAAGCGGCGCAGTAAATGAAATAATCGATATCCTCACAAAAAACGGACATACGTATTCTCAGGACGGCGCACTGTGGTACAGAGCGACCGATTTCGGAGCCGAAAAAGACGAGGTCCTTATAAGAAAAAACGGCACGCCCACTTACTTTGCCGCCGATATTGCGTATCACAGAAATAAAATCGTTGACAGAGGCTTTGAAAAAGTAATAAACATCTGGGGCGCAGATCACTACGGACATATCGCACGTCTTAAAGGCGCCCTTGACGCAATAGGTGTGGACAGTTCCAAGCTCGATGTAATTGTCGTTCAGCTTGTACGTCTTCTTCAGAACGGCGAAGCAGTAAAAATGTCAAAACGGACAGGCCGCAGCATAACTCTTTCGGATCTTTTTGAAATGACAGGCGTTGATGCCGCAAGATTTTTCTTTAATTTAAGAAGATCGGATACGCATTTTGATTTTGATATCGACCTTTCTGTTGCAAAAACAAATCAGAATCCCGTTTATTACGTTCAGTATGCTCATGCGAGAATATGCTCCATCCTTTCCGTGCTCAGAGCTGAAGGAACGGATCCTGATAAGGAATTTACGGATATAACATATTCCGAACCAGCTGAAAAAGCGCTGATAAACAGTCTTGCGTCTTATCCCGACGAGCTTGTAAAAACGGCGACGGATTACGATGTATCGAGAATAACAAAATATACGGTTGACCTTGCTACCGCGTTTCACGCTTTTTATAATGACTGCCGTGTCAGGGTGGACGACGAAAAAGTAATGTATTCGCGAATAGCGCTTGTAAAGGCGGTAAAAACGGTTCTTGAAAATGCACTTGCGGTTCTGAAAGTAACCGCTCCGGAGAAAATGTGATGAATTTTACATATCCCTTACTTCTAGACGGAGCCACCGGCACAAATCTTATCGCGGCAGGTATGCAACCCGGCGAAAGAACGGCTGATTTTGTGCTTGCAAATCCGTCTGTGATGTCCGATCTTCTTAGACGTTACATCGAAGCAGGCTCAAAAGTTATATATACTCCCACTTTCGGCGTAAATTCCGAAAAATTCGGAGATAAATATTCGGATGTTCTGAAAAGGCTGATTTATTTAACACGCGAAACAGCTGAAAAATTCGGCGGCGGCAATGTTCTTATCGCAAGCGATATTTCTCCGTGCGGACTTTTCTGCGAGCCTATGGGCAAGGCTACCTTCAATGATATATATGAGTCTTTTGCCGGACCGCTGAAAGTTTTTACTGAAGAAAATGTTGATATCCTGTCGTTTATGACGATGTATTCGCTTTCCGAATCCCGGATCGCTCTTCTTGCCTGCAAAGATATTTCCGAAAAACCGATATTCGCATCGGTTACGGTAGATAAAAACGGAAAAACAATGACGGGCAGCGATATAAAAACATGCGTTTCTCTGCTCGGTTCTCTCGGTGCTTCGGCTGCCGGCTTCAACTGCTCGACCGGTCCTCTTGATATGGTTGCAAACGTCCGTGCCGCATATTCCGCTGCAAAAGCGCCGATATATTGCAAACCGAATGCGGGAACGGATGTGGAAAACTATCTCTCTCCCGAAGACTTTTCGGAAGCGATGAGAAAGCTTATAAGCGAGGGCGCGTCGGTTGTAGGCGGATGCTGCGGAACAACTCCGGATCATATTGCCGCTCTTGCAAAAGTACTGCCTGAATGTAGCGCAAAGATGCCGTGCTGCAATACGGACGGAAAAATAACTGTCTGCACGGAAAAAACGCTTTATATCTTTGATAATGCGCCTTCCCTCAGCCCCGTATACGATGTTGAAACATTTCTTGAAGAAGCGTTTGATTTTGATCCGGAAGAATACGACGCAGCGGAAATCGAACTGAAAACTGAGGAAGAGGCAAAAGAGCTTCTCGGCTCTGTTTATATGTTTGATGTTCCCCTCGCGGTAACATGCGACGATAAAATCGCGCTGATGCTTGCAAAAGAATATTGCGGCAACCTGATGTTCACGCAAAAATGCTGTTTTGAAGGCGAAACCCAAAAAATACTTGAAACGCGTTTTGCGTCCGTTTTTATCTGATATGGAAGAAAAATTTATGCGCAGAGCTCTGTTATGCGCGAAAAAAGCCGCAATGATCGGGGAGGTCCCGGTAGGGGCAGTCATAGTCCGCAACGGAACGGTGGTCTCAACGGGATATAATCGCAGAGAAACCGATAAAAACGCACTTCGGCATGCCGAAATAACGGCGATCGACCGCGCGTGTAAAAAACTCGGCGGATGGAGACTTTGGGAGTGCGATATTTACGTTACTCTCGAACCTTGTCCGATGTGCGCAGGCGCAATAATCAACTCTCGCATCAGAAACGTCTATATCGGCGCTCCCGATAAAAAAAACGGAGCGATGGGCAGCGTAACTGCTCTTCAGAACTCATTTACGCACAAACCTTCGGTTTTTCACGGTCTTCTTGCCGATGAATGTTCCGCTGTACTGTCTGATTTTTTCAGCGAGCTCAGAAAAAAAAGAAATCGAAGGATAATTGAATAAATATTTTTCATATTTAGAAAAGAGGTTTTATCATGAGTTTTCGCATTACGTTCATAGGCGCGGGCAGCCTCACATTTACAAGAACACTGCTTTCGGATATCCTTGCAAATCCAGAATTTGCGGATATTGACGTTGTGTTTCACGATATAGACGAGCGCAACCTTGAAATGGTCACAAAAGTATGCCAGCGCGATATAGAGGCAAACGGACTGAATATAAAAATAAAGGCAACTCTCAACAGAAAAGAAGCTCTTGAAGGAGCAAAATATGTGATCAACACCGCCCGTATAGGCAAGCTTGAAGGATTTGAAACAGATGTTAATATTCCGCTTGAATACGGCGTTGATCAGTGTGTGGGCGATACCCTTTGCGCAGGCGGAATAATGTACGGTCAGCGAGGCGTGTCGGCGATCCTTGATTTTTGTGAAGATATAAACAGCTGCGCACTGCCCGGAGCTCTTCTTCTCAACTACGGTAATCCGAACGCCATGCTTACATGGGCAGCGAATAAATACGGCAAAGTCAAAACTCTCGGTCTTTGTCACGGCGTTCAGGGAGGACATGCGCAGATCGCGGATGCGCTCGGTATTCCCAAATCTGAACTTGATTATTCATGCGTGGGAATAAATCATCAGACATGGTATGTCAAGCTTTCTCACAACGGCGTGGACGTTACCGGAAAAGTTCTTGAAGCATACGAAAAAAACGAACATCTTATGGCAACCGAAAAGGTCCGTATAGATATGCTTAAACGCTTCGGATACTATTCAACCGAATCAAACGGTCACCTTTCGGAATATGTGAGCTGGTACAGAAAACGCCCGAATGAGATAAAAGACTGGATAAGCATGGAAAACTGGCATAACGGTGAATCGGGCGGCTATCTCAGAGCATGCAGAGAGGGAAGAGAATGGTTTGTGACCGAATTTCCCAAGCTTATGTCGGATCCCCCGATAAAATACGGCAGCCGCAGCTCAGAACATGGTTCATATATAATCGAGGGGCTGGAACTCGGTCATGTTTATCGCGGACACTTCAATGTAATGAATAACGGCACGGTAACAAATCTTCCCGATGAATGCGTTGTTGAAGTGCCGTGTTACGCAGATAAAAACGGAATATCCGTTCCGAAATACGGCGATCTTCCGCTCGGCTGTGCAGCCGTATGCTCTCAGAGCATCTGGGTGCAGAGACTTGCCGTTGAAGCGGCAGTAGCTGCCGATATACAGCTTTTGCGCCAGGCAATGATGATGGATCCTCTTACCGGTGCGGTGCTCAATACGCCGGAAATATGTCAGATGACGGACGAAATGCTTATCGCATGCGAAAAATGGCTTCCGCGCTGGCAGAAAAACGGCGAGATCGAGCGCGCTAAAAAGCGTATTGCCGATGCAAAGGCAAACGGAACATTCATTCCCACCAATAAAGGCTATAAAGGCGCATGCCATAAATGACTTACGCAAGGTACCGTCGTTAACGGCGGTACCTTATTCCCGAAAAAACAGGAGAACGGAATGAAACGTCTTTACAAAAGCAGTGCAGACCGTCTGATTTGCGGCGTTTGCGGCGGAATAGGCGAATATCTCGGCGTGGACCCCACGGTAGTGCGTGTGATATGGGTTATAGCCGCGATGTTAGGCACGATCGGCATATGGGCGTATCTTATATGTGCGCTTATTATTCCGAATGATATAAGCGTGCGGTAGGGCGGTATGGAAAAGAAAAACAGTCCTCTCGCAAAATACTTTACAAAAAGCAGTATAAAAACATTTTTACTTTTGAATCTGGGCGCGCTTATGAACGCCGTAGGTTCATATTATTTCAGATTTCCAAATAAATTTTCAATCGGCGGCGTTGCAGGCCTTTCTGTCGTCATAACAAAGTTTTTCCCCAATATTTCGAGCGCAACATTTCTGTTTATAATGAACATGGTGCTTGTTGTGGTGGGCTTTATATTTCTCGGCAGAAATTTCGGCGCTAAAACGGCATATGTAAGCGTTGCGATATCTGTTTTTACGGGTATTTTCGAAGCATTGACACCAATGCCCGAGCCGTTTACAAATCAGCCGTTCCTTGAACTCGTTTTCGGCGTGGCTATCCCGTCTGTCGGCACATCGATACTTTTCAATATCGACGCCTCTTCCGGAGGCACGGATATCATAGCTATGATCTTTGCGAAATACACAACATTAAATATTTCAAAAGGAATATTCATAAGCGATATCTTCATCACTCTCGGCGCATTCCTTTTCGGCGTTGAAACAGGCCTTTTCTCTCTCCTCGGTCTTGTACTTAAAACTCTTGTTATCGACAACGCGATAGAAAACATAAACCTTCATAAATATCTTACCATAATCACATCAAAACCCGACGAGGTAAAGGCATTTATAACTCAGAATATCCATAAAGGCGCAACGATCTGTCACGGCGAAGGCGCATATACGGGTGAAGAAAAAACTCTTATTCTTACCGTTACAACGCCCGCACAGGCAGTGCTCCTGCGCAGATATATACGCAAAATCGATCCCGAGTCGTTTATTTTTATAACAAACACAAGCGAAATAATCGGCAAAGGATTCAGATATACCAATTAGAAAACAAACAAATTCGGAGGCAATCAAATGGCAGAAAAAGGCGGCATCAGCGTTCAGACAGAACATATTTTCCCGGTAATAAAAAAATGGCTTTATTCAGATAAAGATATTTTTCTCCGTGAAATCGTTTCAAACGCATCTGATGCCATTATGAAACTGTCGCATCTTGCGGCAATAGGCGAAGCGAAAAACATTGATGATAACTTCAGTATCTGGGTCGTCATTGATAAAGAAAAGAAAACTCTTTCCGTTTCCGATAACGGCATCGGCATGACGGAAGACGAGGTAAAAAAATACATAAATCAGATCGCTCTTTCCGGCGCGCTTGATTTTATTCAGAAATATGATACGGATTCTGCGGATGGAAAAGGTCCTGACGGAATAATAGGTCATTTCGGACTCGGTTTTTATTCGTCGTTCATGGTTGCAGACCGTGTAAACATTTCAACAAAATCGTATACCGATGCTCCCGCAGTATTCTGGACATGCACGGAAGACGGTGAATATGAAATGGTCGAAGGCGACAGAAAAACAAGAGGAACGGAAATCACGATGTGTATTTCCGAGGATGAGAAAGAATACCTCGAAAAAGACAAGATCGCATCAATTCTCGAAAAATACTGCTCGTTCATGCGTTTTCCGATATATCTTGAAGTGGTAGGCGAAGAACCGCCCAAGCATAAAGAAAAAGACGCAGAAGGCAACGAGATAGAGGTTATGGACGAAAGAAAGCCCATAAACGATACCGAACCTCTCTGGCTCAAAAATCCGTCTCAGTGTACCGAAGACGAATATAAAGAGTTCTACAAAAAGGTATTTTTCGATTGGAACGATCCCCTTTTCTATATTCATATAAATGCCGATTATCCGCTTAATTTCAAGGGTATTCTTTATTTCCCGCGTCTTAAAAACGAATATGAAAGCCTTGAAGGACAGGTAAAACTCTTCTATAACCGGGTTTTTGTTGCCGACAACATCAAGGAAGTCCTTCCTGACTATCTTCTTATGCTCAAAG
Organism: Clostridiales bacterium; assembly: GCA_016281805.1. Lineage (GTDB taxonomy): Bacteria > Bacillota > Clostridia > Oscillospirales > UBA644 > HGM12619. The sequence goes on along the minus strand of JAEEJJ010000021.1, from coordinate 31,298 downwards.
GTGTTCTGGACTGTCCCGATCTGCCGCTGAACGTTTCAAGAAGCTATCTTCAGGGCTCGGCATATGTTGAAAAAATCGCAAATCACATCGTCAAAAAAGTGTGCGACAAACTCAACGGTATGTTTTCTGTTGAACGCGAAAAGTATCAGGAATGCTGGAAGGACATAAAAACATTCGTTGAATACGCATGCATACGCGATAAAAAGTTTTTTGACAGAGTAAAAGATTCTCTTATTTTCAAAACAACGGACGGAGAATATCTTACCGTAGCTGAATATAATGAAAAAGCAAACAAGGATAAAACCGAAAAGACGATATATTATGCAAACGACCCCGTTCAGCAGGCTGTATATGTAAATCTTTTCAAAGCTCGCGGGATCCCTACGGTCGTGCTTGATCATGTTATCGATTCACAGTTTATCACATCTGTTGAGCAGGGCTTTGAAAACACAAAATTCATGCGTGTAGATGCCGATACAGCGGCTTTGAAAGGCGACGGCGAAGCAGACAAAAACGAGGATCTCGAAAAGCTTTTCAAAGAAGCGTCGGGCAGTGAACAGCTGAAAATTGAGATTTCGCCTCTTGCGGATGAAAAAATACCCGCTCTTCTTAATATTTCCGAACAGAGCAGACGTTTCGAAGAGATGATGAATCTTTACAAGCTTGCGGGACAGGATGTAAATCCCTATACGCTGCCTAAAGAATCGACTCTTATTCTCAACTCAAACAGCGCTCTCATCAAAAAGCTTGGCTCCGCTCCGGAAGATACAGCAAAAAAACTTGCAAAGCATATTTATACTCTTGCTCTTCTCGGTCAAAGAAAACTCTCTGCCGAAGAGCTTGCGGGCTTTGTTGAGGAAAGCGGCGCAATAATGGAGATGCTTCTCTGATCACATCATTTTATTTAGCGAGGCAGATATGTTTTCGATAGTGCTTGTGGAACCCGAGATCCCTCAGAATACGGGCAACATTTCAAGAACCTGCGCATGTACGGGAGCGGCTTTGCACCTGGTAAAACCTCTCGGATTCGTTCTTGACGACGCCAAACTGAAACGCGCAGGTCTTGATTACTGGAGCGAGCTTGATTTGCATATACATGAATCTCTTGCCGATTTTCTTGATTATGCAAAAAACAAACCGCTGTTTTTCGCCTCCACAAAAGCAGAGAAAACATACGACGCGATAGCGTATCCTGACGACGCATTTTTTGTGTTCGGGAAGGAAACAAAAGGTCTGCCCGAAAGTCTTTTGAAAGACAACTACGCCAGCGCCGTAAGAATTCCGATGCGCACTGATCTGAGAAGCCTCAATCTGTCAAATTCGGTCGCGATCATTCTTTATGAGGCGCTCAGACAGAAATCGTTTTTTGATCTGAAGCTTTCGGGAGAACTCACGCAGTTCTGAAAAGTTACGGAGGGTAAAATGTGGATAAGATAGTGACCTTTGAAGAAGAAAAAAGAAAAGAATTTCTGTATGTGCTTTTCAATGCCGTTTTTGTTACGACATGCGTTGTGTTTATACTGAATTTCTTTTTCGGATTTATCTGCAATAACATCTATGCCGGAAACTCACTGTTCAAAGACAGTGCTGACAATATCCTGCGTTCGTTTTTTTCTGCCGTCGCTATTTCAGTAGCCTTTGTTTTTTACGGAGTCCACAGTGATGTTTCTCTGAAATCTGTTTTTACTCCCCAAAAAACAAATATTCTTTGGTTCGTCGCAGGCGCTGTGACCGCTGCTGGCATTTCGTTTTTCTTTGCGCTTATTTCAGAAAAAGCGGTAGGGCTTCTCGGTAATTTCGGGTATATCATGAATGAATATACGCCGTATATCCTTGAAAATCCCGCAGAAAACATTGCAAATATGATCGTAGTTTGCCTGTTTTCGGCTTTTTCTTCGGAACTTGTTTTCAGAGGGATACTCACAGAGCGTTTTCGCCGCGCAAATACGGGTGTTGCGCTTATTTTGCCTGCTATGATCGCGGCAAGCATGACAGGGTCTCTGGCAAAAATGCCTTATGTGTTTTTTCTGAGCATTTTTCTTTCGTGGGTATATATGAAATCATCTTCTGTATACGCAACGCTGTTTTGTGCGTTTATAACAAATGTGTCTCTTTATCTTTTCCACATTTACAGATCAGCGCTTGCGCCCTACGAGCCGCTGTTTATGTTTGGAGGTCTTGTTGCAGCTGCCGCATTCGGCGCACTGCTTGTTATTAAATTCGGAGCAAGAACGGTCTACCCTGCGCCGAGGGACGATGATGACGAATATTTGCGTATTTCGGCAAAAGAGTCGGTCTCTGGCATTTTAAAAGCGTTTTCGTTCTGGATATTCGTTCTTGCAGTTATTTTTACAGTTTTGTTTTTTTATTTAAGCAATCCTACGGTTGAAATGCCGTAAAATAAAAGCGATAAAAGCGAGGTTTTTACTATGCAACTTCTTGTTATTGTTCTTAATAAAGTTGAATGTCTTGAAGCGCTGCTCGAAAAGTTTTATGAAGAAAACATTTCCGGAGCAACGATCCTCGACAGTATGGGTATGGCGCACAGCCTCAGCAGTTATGACGAGCTGAGATTCATGGCGTCATTAAGACTGCTCATCAATCCCGACAACCGCGAAAGCAAAACAGTTTTTATGGTTGTTAAAGAGGAAAAAATACCGGATATATCGAAGATCGTAAACGAAATTACAGGCGGGCTCAAAAATCCCGATACAGGCATTATGTTTACTGTCCCCGTTACATATATGGAGGGGATCGAAAAGTGCTGAGTGAATTCTCGTCAACGTATTTCAACACTTTTATTTATCTTGCGTTGATGATATTTTTCGGTATGTTTATGGGCAGAATGGCAAAACATATACATCTGCCTAACGTTACCGGTTATCTTGTTGCCGGATTGCTCATAGGTCCGAGCGTGTTCGGGCTTATTCCCGCGCAGGCGCTTCCGAATCTCGATATTATCGCAGATACCGCGCTCGGCTTTATTGCGTTTTCCATCGGAACCGAGTTTAAAATTTCGTATTTCAAGCGTGTTGGCGCAACGCCGATAGTTATCGCATTTCTTGAAGCGCTGATGGCTGTCGTTTTCGTTGTTGCAGCGCTGCTTATTGCGGGTTTTTCTCTGCCGTTCAGCCTTGTTCTCGGCTCAATTGCCGCGGCAACCGCACCGGCCGCTACAATTATGGTAATAAAACAGTATAAGGCAAAAGGTCCCGTTACCGAAATGCTTCTTTCCGTTGTTGCTCTTGACGACGCTGCGGCGCTTATGCTCTTCGGCATAGCCGTTGCAGTTGCGCAGTCCATATCAAATCCCGGCTCATCGGTCGCATCCGCTCTTATTAACCCCGTGATTGAAATTGTGGGCGCAATTGTGTGCGGATTTCTTCTCGGTCTTATCTTTATACTGCCGCTCAGGTTTTTCAAAAAGGACGGCAACCGACTTGCGCTTACCGTTGCGTTTGTGTTTGTCGGAATAGGTGTTGCAAGCATATTCGGACTTTCCCAGCTGCTTCTCTGTATGGCTCTCGGCGCATCTCTTACAAATTTTGCGTCAAGCCAGAACACAAATCATATTATCAAGCTCACGGATGGCATCACTCCGCCGATATTTATACTGTTTTTCGTGCTTTCAGGCGCAGAACTGCAGCTTTCCGTTATTCCGTCGATCGGCATTGCAGGAATAATTTACGTTATAGTAAGAGTTGTGGGCAAGATAGCGGGTGCATCTCTCGGATCTGTTCTGTGCCGTGCTGATAAGAAGATAACTAAATATCTCGGATTTTCTCTTATGCCGCAGGCAGGCGTCGCTATAGGTCTGTCGCTTCTCGCCACGCAGATAGTTCCCGAATTCGGTGCCGAGATCAGGGCGATAATACTTTGCGGAACATTGATCTACGAGCTCATAGGCCCTGCAGTTACAAAACTTTCGCTGAAAAAGGCGGGAGAAATAGAATAAAGCCTTCGGGGGCTTGACAAACTTTATATTAATGGTTATAATTATACTCAGAATCAGTTGAAATCTTTTTTACAACAAAGGAGAAACATAAATATGTATTTTGAAAAAGTTGCCGCTCTGATCGCTGAAAAATTCGAAATGCCTGTTGAAAATATCACCAGAGACACAAGTATCATTGACGATCTCGGCGCAGACTCTCTTGATATCGTAGATATGCTTATGATGCTTGAAGAGCAGTATAACCTTTCAATTCCCGACGACGTAGCTCAGGAAATGACAACAGTGGGCGACGTTGTGGATTATATCGAAGAAAACGTTTGATAAATCAAAAGATGAAAATACTGGCAGTTGATTACGGACTCGCAAGGACCGGTCTTGCCGTGAGCGACGCTACCGCAACTATCGCAACGCCTTTGTCCTGTATTCCATCCAGAAATGAAGACAGAATGTTTGACTTGCTCCTCGGTATTATTGACGATATAAAGCCGGATAAAATAATAATCGGTCTGCCGTTGCGCACGGATATGCGGCAGAGCGAAATGTCCGTAAAGGTTTCCGCTTTCCGTGAAAGACTGGAAAACGCAACGGGCATGGATATCGAGCTTTATAATGAAATGTATACGACCGTTATCGCATCAAGACTTCTTCATCAGAACGAAAAAAAATCAAAGGAACAGCGCGGCATAATAGACAGTGCCGCCGCTGCGGTGCTTTTGCAGGATTATCTTGACAAAATTAACAGACAGTAAAAAGGAGAGTTGTTATGATCAATATCCCTGAAGTGAAAACAGGTATCGTTGCAGTAAGCAGAGACTGTTTTCCGATGTCTCTCAGTAAAAAAAGAAGAGAAAAAGTTGTTGAAGAGTGCAGAAAAATAAACTGCCCGATTTTTGAGGCGCAGACTCTTGTTGAAAACGAAAATGACGCCATGAAAGCTCTTGCGGAGCTTGATCTAGCCGGCGTAAATGCGCTTGTTGTCTTTCTCGGCAATTTCGGACCGGAAGGACCCGAAACCATGCTTGCACAGAAATTCAACGGTCCCGTAATGTTTGTTGCCGCAGCTGAAGAATCCGACGGCGACCTTATAGACGGACGCGGAGACGCGTATTGCGGTATGCTGAGCATGTCGGTAAACATGCTTCTCAGAAAGCTCAATCCGTATATCCCCGAATATCCGGTAGGCACGGCTGACGAAGTGGCAAAAATGATCGCGGAATTCAATGAGATTGCAAGAATATATATCGGCGTTAAAAACCTTAAAATAATATCGTTCGGTCCGCGTCCTTTTGATTTTGTGGCATGCAACGCGCCGATAAAACAGCTTTATGATTTAGGGGTTGAAGTCCAGGAAAATTCCGAGCTTGACCTTTTTGCTTCGTTCAACGAGCATAAAAACGACGAACGCATTCCGTCAGTAGCAAAAGAAATGGCGGAAGAGCTCGGCAAAAACGGCAATACATACCCATCCATCCTTGAAAAACTCGCACAGTATGAGATCACTCTCCTTGACTGGGCAGAAGCAAACAAGGGCGCAAGCAAATATGTTGTTTTTGCAAATAAGTGCTGGCCCGCTTTTCAGACGCAGTTCGGTTTTGTTCCGTGCTATGTAAATTCACGTCTTGCATCCCGAGGCATTCCCGTTGCTTGCGAAGTTGATATTTACGGAGCGCTTTCCGAATTCATTTTGCAGTGCGCAACACAGTCACCCGTAACGCTTCTTGATATCAATAATACGGTTCCCAAAGATATGTATGAAAAGAATAAAGTTGAAGGCTTCAAACAGACCGATCTTTTCATGGGTTTCCATTGCGGAAATACAGCGTCGTGTATGATAAAGAGCCCTGTAATGAAATATCAGCTCATCATGAAACGCACTCTTGAACCCGACAGTGAACCGAATATTTCCCGCGGCACGCTTGACGGCGCGATCAAAGACGGTGATGTTACGATCTTCAGACTTCACGGTTCTGCCGACGGCAAGCTGCGAACATATATGGCGCAGGGTGAAGTGCTGAATATTGACCCGAAATCGTTCGGCTCTATAGGCGTTTTCGGAATAAAGGAAATGGGACGTTTTTACAGACATGTTCTTATTCAAAACGGTTTTCCGCATCATGCCGGCGTAGGATTTGCCCATTGCGGAAAAACGCTTTTTGCGGCAATGAGACTTCTCGGAGTTGAAAATATTTACTATAATCAGCCTAAGGAATTGCCGTATCCAACAGAAAACCCGTTCACAAGATAAAAATATTTGATTTTTCGGCCCGGAATTATTCCGGGCCGTTTTTTTGATATCGCTTATTCGTTTACGACCGGGGAAAAAGAGAATACTCTTTCTGCAGGATGCTTTTTTTATACGAATTATCGTTTTTTCCTTGACAAAATATATTATATATGATATATTATATTTATGCATAACAACAAAAGGCAGTTTTGCCTTGTCGGAGGGGTTATATGAAAAAAATCGCAAAATTACTGATTGTGGTCATGCTTTTTTCGCTTATAGCAACAGCTTGCGCCGAGGAAAGCGAAGAAGTGTTTGATCTTGAATTTGAAAGATCGGGCGGCGAACTTGATCTTGAAGGACGTACTCTTGTATATGAGTTCGGTATGGATCCTGCCGTTCTTGACATTCCTACATGTCTCGGTTATGAAATGGATACCCAGTTCGGTGACCTTGCCCTGGCGCGCCTGAAAAAAACGCAAAGCGATCTGAACTGTACTCTTGATATCAGATATACAAATAACTACAATTCATGCCGTCAGTTCGTTGCGGCATCCACGTCAGGCATGTTCATGTGCGATATAATTTCAGGTATATCCGATATGTGGGCGGACGTTGCAAGGATCGGAATGCTTGTCGGACTGAGCGAGCTTGAAGATTTCATAGATTTCAGAAACGAAGAAAAATGGGGTCATACGGGCATGCTTGAGGTCATTTATTACGAAGACGACCTTTACGGCATAGTCCCGATGCTCTGGCCCGAAATATCCGTAACCTTCGGCAGTCCTATCGTAATTAACGAAAATCTGATCGCAACACTCGGCGAACCTGATCCACGAGACCTTCTTGAAAACGGACAGTGGACATGGGATACTTTTGACGACTGTCTCGGCAGATACTATATTGAAGAGGCAGGAACGGTAAAGCAGTATTCTCTTACCGCAGGTACCGGCACCTTCGGCGTCATGTTTGTGCTCTCAAACGGATCGCATTATATAGAATACGATAATTCCGGCGAAATGGTCTGCGGTTTTTACTCAAACGAGGCAATGAAAGCAATGCAGAAGGGCAATGATATCTTCTACGGACCTAACGGCCATACAATAGACAGCACGACCGATGTTACCACGGCACTGTTGGGCGATAAAACTGTCCTCGGATCCCTCGGATCAAGCAATATCATAGGCATCAACGGTAAAATAGCAAAACAGATGGATAATTTCGGCCTCGTAAGCTGGCCGTGCGGACCGGATGTTGAGCCTGGCTACATAGTAGGTCAGCATGCAAATATCGATAACTGTATTTCTTTCTCAAGAATGTCAGACAGTCCTGAAGCATGTGCCGCAGTCATAAATGCGCTTTATGAACCGTTTGAAGAGTATCCCACACTCGATTCACTTATCGATCTTATGGATAAAAACTACTTCTTTGACAGACGCGATGCCGAGGTCTTCTATAAGATGTGCTTTAATTCAGTATACAATTATTTTCATTATGCGCCGATGTACGACTTTATGCACGCATGGCTGTCTCCCACAAAAGCCATTTCCGAATATCTTGAACAGAATAAAGATATTATCGACGAAAGAATGAATGAATATGCCAGAGCAACAATGAACGGCATAAAAGCAGTATGGGATGAAGGAAACTGATCCGTCATTGACTATAAAAAACAGACCTTGCACGGTCTGTTTTTTTTGTATTATAATTCGGCAATGACCTCTATTTCAACGAGCGCGCCCTTCGGCAGAGCCGAAACCTCCACACAGCTGCGCGCAGGTCTTTCAGTAAAATATTCTGCATAAATACTGTTGAACGCTGCAAAATCACTTATGTTTTTCAGGAAACATGTTGTTTTTACAACTTTTTCAAGCGAACTGCCCGATGCCGTAAGGACTGCGGAAAGATTTTTGATCGCCTGCCTTGTCTGCGCCTCAATTCCGCCGTCAACGATAGTTCCGCTTGCCGGATCGATCGGGATCTGGCCCGATGTGATGATAAATCCGCCTGTGATAATTGCCTGCGAATACGGTCCGATAGCCGCAGGAGCGTTTTCGGTGCTGATGATCTTCATAAACTCTGTCCTTTCTTTTTATATTGCATAAAATATGCTTTTCTGGATTTTTTGTGTATTATACATCACGGTTCGGAAAATGTCAATACAAACAGTGAAAACAATTATTGCCATTGTTTTATACAGACTTGAAAAATACATAAAAATCTGATATAATATTAAAAGCAGATCACAATTTTGTTATGCAGATAATTCGGGGTGTTTTGATGTTTTATTATCTTTTGCCGTCTATTGCGGCGTATAATTTTATTCTTGTTATTGCGGCGGTGGTACCCGCGGTTTTTTTGATGATCAAAGTATATGCTTCAGACAGACTTGAAAAAGAGTCTCCCGCTATGCTTTGGACTCTTGCAAAGGCAGGGATTTTTTCTTCGTTGATCGCGCTCGTCGCTGAGCGTGTTCTCGGCTTTTTTCTCGACCTGGCAGTTCCTCAGACAAATCCTTTATATAATGTGATTTTATATTTTTTCATTGTTGCGTTTTCCGAAGAAGGCGCAAAATATTTTATGCTTCGGCGAAAAACGTGGTGGTCTGTAGAATTCAACTGTCAGTATGACGGCGTAGTGTACGCGGTTTTTGTTTCTCTCGGCTTTGCATTATGGGAAAACATAAGTTATGTTATGGCATACGGATTCGGAACGGCGATCATCCGCGCCCTTACCGCTATTCCCGGTCACGCATGCTTCGGAGTTTTTATGGGCGTTTTTTACGGTATTGCAAGAAAATACGAATACGAAAATGCTCACGGCATGTCTAAGCTTTTCACCGCTCTTTCCGTGATCGTTCCCGCAGTTCTTCACGGAATATATGACTATATCGCAACCGCAGAAACGGGCACATGGTATTTTGTAGGTTTTATTGCGGTTCTGTTTGTAATATCATTTTTGCTTGTCGGTAAAATGTCCAAAAAAGACAGATATATTTAATCAGGTGAATTATGAACGGAAAGATAAAAAATGTTAAGGCGGATATAACATCTCTCGATACAGATGCCGTGGTCAATGCTGCAAACGAATTTCTTGCCGAGGGAGGCGGTGTTTGCGGCGCGATTTTTGACGCCGCCGGCAGCAGAGAACTTGCAAAAGCATGCGATGCTTTCGGACATTGCGATACCGGCAGTGCAGTTATCACGCCCGGTTTTAAGCTGAAAGCAAAATATATCATTCACGCAGTTGGACCGCGATGGGCAGGCGGCAGCAGGGGCGAACGCGAAAAGCTTAAATCGGCATATAAAAAATCACTTGAACTTGCATATAAGAATCACTGTAAATCGATCGGTTTTCCGCTTATATCCGCAGGAATATTCGGCTACCCGGTATCTTTGGCGTGGGAAGATGCTGCCGAGGCATGCGACGAATTTTTTGCTGAATATGATGACTGCGGAATCAGTATAATTTTTGCCGTTTTAAGCGATGAAATATATACCTTGGGCGAAAAAATATTTCTTCAACACAAAGTAAAAACCGATTTTTCAAATCGGTAACACTGAATCTTAAAGGAGAAAAAATGCAGGGTTTATTTATATACTATTCTTTCAGCGGCAACGGGGATGTTGTTGCCGAAAAAATGAAGGAACTTGGTTTTGAGGTAAGAAAAGTAGAATCGTCTTTTAAATTAAGCATAAAATTTCTGCCTCAAATGCTCAAGGGAGGCTTTTCTGCTCTCATCGGTCAAAAACCTCCGCTTGAAAACTATAATTGCGATGTCAGTAATTATGATACGGTTTGCATAGGCTCGCCTATTTGGAACGGCAGACTTGCAAGCCCCGTCAACACAATTCTTGAAAAAACAGATCTGATCGGCAAAAAAGTTATTTTCATTCTTTACAGCGGAAGAGGTTTTGCCAAAAAAGCGGAAGAAAAGATCAAAAAGCTTTATCCTGATTCAGCCGTTATCAACCTTGCTCAGCCTAAAGACGACCCTGAACGGCTATTAATACTTGAGAAGATATAAAGGAAAGAAAAATGAAATACGGAGAATCTTTGTTTGACATACTGTATCTGCTATTTACAATAACAGCAGGAATCATAATTCTGATAAAAGCGCGGAACAAAACCGAAAAAATGATGGGTATTGCCGCTCTTATCCTCGGCTGCGGCGACGCGTTTCATCTTGTGCCAAGAGTCCTTAATTACTTTGTCGATGCCGATTTTACCGCCGCTCTAGGTATCGGGAAGCTGGTAACATCAATCACAATGACTGTTTTTTACATTATCCTTTGGTTTATCGGACTTTCTGTTTACAATTTAAGCGGAAAAAGATCTCTTTCGGCGGCGATAATAACTATTGCGGCGATACGTGCTGCGCTTTGTCTCTTCCCGCAAAACGGATGGATCGAAAACAGCAGCGATATGACATGGGGAATAATAAGAAATATTCCTTTTGTTGCGTTGGGTATAATCGTGATAATTCTCTTTTTCAATCATCAGAAAGAAATCGGCAGATTCAGGCTTATCTGGCTATGGAGCTCGCTGTCATTCGCGTTTTATATCCCTGTTGCGGTTTTTGCGGGCATTGTTCCGATTCTCGGCATGCTTATGCTGCCCAAAACAATTTGCTATATAATAATTGTTTTCACGTTCCTTTTATCCGTCTTAAAAGACGATCCCGTTAAGAATAAAACAACTGTTTCGTGAAAGCTTTGCCGAAAAAAACTGTGCGGAAGATTTTTTCTTTCGCACAGTTAATTGTTTTACAGTATAATTATTCTACATAGGCGTTATAAAGCTTGTCAAGACTTGCCTGCATTTTATCCCCGATGCTTTCAAGCGTTTCAGCCACTGAAGCGGTGCCTCTCGTCATTGCAAGCAGTCTCGGCTGAAGCACATCCGTAAAAGGTGTGTATGCAGTGTAATCAAAAAACGCTTCGTCTCTCAGAATCTGGAAATAATCAAAGGATTCTTCGGTAAAAAATGTCGTTCTTCTGAAATCGTCCTGCCATGTTTCAGTAGTTTCTCCCGGTAAAGGCTGGAACATATACGGAAGCAGTATTTCCATTACATTGGGGTCTGTGTTGAGCGTAGCATACATAAATCTTGTCCAGAATGAATATGCCGTCCTCGATTTCGTGCCTGCTCCGCTCGGACCTTCGGGGAAATAAATCCATTCATATGCCTCTTCCATTCTGTAAGAAAGATTGTCCGCTCCTTCGTCCGAAAGACCCAGATGCGTATATTCTACAAAAAATGCGCGTCTGTTCTCAATGAACGGGGTGATGTTCTGTCTGTTGCCTCCGTCGCAAATCAGATCTCTTTCAGCAAGACTTACAAGAAAATTCATTGCCTCAGCAGCCTCTTTGCTGTTCAGCGCATAAGAAAGTCTTCCGTCGGCGCCTTTTGTTGCAACTCTCGCGTTGTTTGAGTAAAGCGCGGCAAATTCAAGATACGGTTCGCTTGTATAAGCAAGCGCATACGTCCGTTTTTCCGGATCAGGGTCGGAAGTGTCATGGATCGCTTCACACATTTTCTCAAGAGTAGCCCATGTCCATTCGCCCTGTTCGTCAAGTTCGTGGGGCGAAGCCTGTCTGTAATTCGAAATAACTCTCGGGTTGAACCACATCGCAGGCATTGTGTCTGCTGCCGGAAATCCCCAGTAATATGAAATAATGCCGTAATATTCTCCTGCAAAATAACCGCCTTCAAGCATATTCGTGGGACCGTAAATTCCCGAATCAAGATCTATATTCATTCCCGAAAAAGGTATGAAATATCCGTTCTGAATATATTTTCCGGTCACGATTTCGTTGATTTTGACCGCCATAAGGTCTGCATATTTCATTCCCGCGGCTGAACGCACAACAAGATCGCCTACGCTGCATTCGTCAAGCACGGTGATCTTAACGTTGAATTTCTCTTCCGTATCCTTATATCTTTGTATAAGACGGTCTCCCCTTGCGGTATTGCCCGACTGCGGGTTTATCGGATTTTCAGAGCCTGCGCGTGCAGACGCCATAATAAATTCATAGCCTCCAAGATCTGTTCCCTTGCTTTCGTCATAATTACCGAACTCCGGAATCAGCTCATCTTCGGAAACAGATGCGCATGCAGCGGTAAAAAGTAATACAAAAATTAAAATTACGGCTATTTTGATTTTCATCATTACTGCTTCTCCCTTTTTTGCTTTTTATTATTATGACATAATTGGAGTGCTTTGTCAATAGAATAATCAAAATATCATGTGCGCGATTTCCGCTGTTTTTTTTGCGAGTGTGTTGACATTTATAATATAATGATGTATAATTGATTTGCAGCAGGTTATGCACAATTGATCTGAAAGGATGTTTGATATGAAAAAGGCAGTTTCTTTGTTTATTCTTGTTCTTATGATTTTCTCACTATGTTCATGTCAGCAGACTGAACCTGAAACGATCCCGGAATATTCTGATGATGTCGGGGAAGTCGATTATAAAGGCGCAGAATTCGTTTTTGCCCTGAGAAATGAAGAACATTCAACCGGTGAAGAATATTTAGGATACGTTGTAAACACTGAATTTTCCGATCTTGCAATCAAGCGAAAAAAAGAAGTTGAAAGTAAGTATAACGTTAAAATAACCGAAGATACTTCAGGCTCTGATATAGGCTATCTTATTCCCGCAACATCGCTTTCCGGCAGTGTTCCTTACGATGCCATTCAGTCGGCGTCGAACCCGATATCCGGGCTCGTTCGCGGAGGATATTTATACGATATAACTACAATAGGCGATATAATCGACTATCTTAACGCCAATAAATGGGGTACGAAGGAAACGCTGAAACCTATGTGCTGGAACGGCGGACTTTACGGCGTGATCCCCGCTTCATGGCCTATTCTCAAATACCGTTCGATCGACGGCGCAGTAGTTGTAAACGAAAATATTATAAACTATCTTCGCGAAACCGATCCGAGAGAACTGGTTGAACGCGATGAGTGGACATGGAAAAAATTCGAAGAGCTTATGCCGATATACAATCATATAAACGATGCCGGCGATGAGGTCATGGCGCTTGAAACGACCGTTCACTGGCTTTTCAGAACTATGCATACAACTAACGGTGTGCCTGTAATAATAAAAGACGACAGCGGAGATTTCAAACTCAGTCTTCACGATTCACCGGCCGTTTTTGAAGCTATGCAGACTGCGTGGAACTGGACTTTCGGTGAATTCAGCACATATGTAAATGTCAATACGGGCGACTGGAAAGTGCTTCTTAAAAACTTTATAGACGGCAGATCTGTACTGACTATCATGAACGGCACAGACCTTTGCGGATCCGAAAACTCGATAGCTTTCAGTATGGATAATTTCGGCGTCGTTCCGTTCCCTCACGGACCGAACGGTACTGTCGAAAACACAGGTTCGACCATAACGGAAACGAGATTTGTAACAAGTATTCCCGCTCTCTGCAAAGAACCCGTAATGTCTGCAGTAATACTGAATGCGATCTATGAGCCTCTTGACGGTTACGACAATGAAGAGAGTATCACAGACTATCTGAGAAAACAGTATTTCTTTGACGACAGAGATGTCAATAACTTTGTAAAGATGTATGAAACCACTCTTTACAACTACAGATGTGAAAATGTTACCGACGCCTATATCAGCATCGACAGAAATATCACTATGGCGGAAACTCTCGGAAAATACGAAAACGCCGATGAGGAAAACAGAATAAAATATATCGTAAATATTGAAACAGCTGCGGAGGAAATATTCGGATAACTTGTATTTTCGATTGTTATTAATAGAATATGTCATCAAAAAAACATGTAAAACTATTTACAAACAGCTGTTTTTCTGATATAATACAGTAAAGCGTTAAAATCTGCTTAATAAGTATAAAGGAGACAATAAAATGGATTTATTAAGAAACATCTGGCCAACACCGTTCAAAGTTCAGCCCGGCAAGATCGGCTCACTGATCATTCAGCTCGTGATTTTCCTTATTGTTTGCGCAATTGTCGGTTTTTTGGCAAATCTGCTCGCATCGGTTCCCGTTGTAGGTATAATCTTCACGGTGATCGGTTCTCTGATGGGCATTTACTCAACGGTAGGCATTATTCTTTGCATTCTTAAATTTGTTGGCGTAATCAAATAATTCTATAAACAGAAAAACAACATGGCTCCCTTGCTTCAACGGCAGGGGAGCCTTTTATATGCTTTTGCAAACCGAAAAAACAACTGTTCATTGCATTATCGGTTCTGTGATTTATTCCCGTCTGTCAAATATTTCCGCCGCTTTTTTCAGCAGATCTCTTATCGGCAGGTGCTGAGGGCAGACCTTTTCGCATTTGCCGCAGCGTATGCAGTCTGAGGCTCTTCCGTGCCCGTCGCCTGTGACGGCGTTGCCGTAATACATATGAGAGTTCCAGCTGTGAAACATTTCAAATGAATTGAGAGATGAAAAAACCGAAGGAATGCGTATTCCTTTAGGACATTCGTTTTCTTCAATGCAATAGCGGCATGAAGTGCATGGAATGAGATGCATACCGCGGAATATTTCGCATACTTTGCCTACCGCATTCATTTCGTTTTCATCAAGCGGTCTGAAGTCGCGCATCGTGCTTATATTGTCTTCCATCTGAGCCATATCGCTCATTCCGGAAAGCACCATTGCCATGTAGGGAAAGCTTGCCGCAAACCGTATAGCGTATCCTGCATTGCTGCAGCCGTTCAGATTGCGAAATACTTCGTCCGCTTCTTTGGGAAGATTTACAAGACTGCCGCCTTTTACGGGTTCCATAACTATTACGGGCTTGCCGTGCTTTTCGCATACTTCGTATACTCTCTTGCTTTCAACCGATTCGTCGTTATAGTCAACATAATTGAACTGTATCTGCACAATTTCAATTTCGGGGTGTTCGTGCAGGATCATATCAAGAACTTCCGGTTTATCGTGAAAAGAAAGACCGAAATGACGTATAAGTCCCTCATCTTTCAGCGCATACGCCGTTTCATAAGCTTTGCAGCTTTTGTATTTCGGATAATTGTCCTTATTTTGTGCGTGCATAAGATAAAAGTCAAAATAATCAACGCCGCATTGCGAAAGCTGATGCTCAACAAACGGGCGTATATCTTCCTGCTTATTGAAATACGAAGCGGTCAGTTTATTCGTAAGCAGAAATTTATCGCGCGGGTAGCGTTTTGCAACGCAGTCTCGTATTGCGGTTTCGGACTTCCCTCCGATATATCCGTGCGCGGTATCAAAATAATTGAATCCCGCATCTGTAAATGCATCTGCCATTTCACGAAAGACATCGTAGTCTACCTCTCCGTCTTTCATTGGCAGTCTCATACAGCCAAAGCCGAAATTTCCGTGTATTTCCGGAAAAAATTTGTTTATTTCCATTTTATGCCTCCCGGTTGCGGTATTATTATACAAGTTTGATGCCGTTCCGATCAGTCAACGGCTGTTTTTATAATTATAGCTGAATTTTTATGCAATGTCAACGATGTAAGATTGAAATTTCAGAAAATAACATATATTTGCCGGAATGCGCATCGCATTTGTCAACCGTTTTTATAAAATAAGCGTTAAATTTTTACAGCATGCTTACTGTTTCGCTCAAAACGTCGCCTATTTTATCTCTGAAGACAATAGATGCCGCTTTGTCAAACTGCGTTTCTTCACGGTTTATAAGCACTATATGTTTTCCTCTGAAATAATGCACAAATCCTGCTGCAGGGTATACCGCAAGCGATGTTCCGCCTATTATCAGCAGGTCAGCGCCTGATATTTCATCGATAGCTTTTTCTATCACATCTGCATTAAGCTGTTCTTCATAAAGAACGACGTCAGGTCTTACGGTATGCCCGCATTTTTCGCATTTAGGAATGCCGCCTTTTAATTCTTTTACCTTTTCGTTCATCATTACCGTTTTGCATTTCATACAGTAATGCTTAAGTATCGTGCCGTGAAGCTCTATAACATTTCTGCTTCCCGCCGTCTGGTGAAGTCCGTCAATATTCTGAGTGATAACTGCGCTCATCAATCCTTTTTTTTCAAGCTCCGCAAGCGCAAAATGCGCTCTGTTTGGTCTTGCGGATGTATTGAGAAAATAATTATAATAAAAATCATAAAAAACATCTGTATGACTTATAAAAAAGCTGTGACTGAGTATCGTTTCCGGCGAAACCTTATATTTTTTTACAGTGTTGTAAAGTCCGTCTTCGCTCCTGTAATCTTTCAGTCCGCTTTCGGTAGAAACGCCTGCTCCGCCGAAAAAAACCGTTTTGCTGCTTTGCTTTATCATCTCCGCAAATGCGATTATTTTATTTTTGTCCATAAATAATACCCCTAAAAGATCATTTATTCTGAAACAATTATACATCTTAAAAAAATCCGTGTCAATATCGTTTTGCTGAAAATCGCAAAATACATGATTTTTACCTTAATAATATTTAACGCATATTCGGGTTGACAAAAATGCTTATTTGTGATATATTAAAAATAATCGAAAAAAAGGAAGGATATATTATGAAAAAAATCTCATTGCTCCTTGTTTTTGTGGTTATTTTTTCTGTTGCAGTCACTGCATGCGGCGCAGAAGAAAAAGAAGTATTCGATGTTGATTTCGAAATGAAGAGAGATAAAGTCGACCTTGAAGGCGTAAGCATTATTTACGAGATCGGTCTTCCCGACAGCGCGCTTGCAACGCCGGGCTGTCTCGGTTACGAGCTTGATACAACGTTCGGTGATCTTGCTTCGCAGCGATTAAAGGATATACAGAACGATTTCAACTGCACGATCAACTTGAAATATGTTAACAACGGCGTATCATGCCGTGCGTTTGTTGCCACTTCCGCTTCGGGCGTATTTATGTGCGATGTTATTTCCGGCACTTCGGATATGTGGGCGGATGTTGCAAGAATAGGCATGGTAATAGGAATGTCCGAGCTTGAAGATTATATAGATTATCGCAACGAAGAAAAATGGGGCTACAGAAATATGCTTGAAGTCGTTTATTATGAAGACGACCTTTACGGACTTGTTCCGCTTCTATGGCCCGAAGTTTCCGTATCATACGGCAATCCGCTTGTTGTGAACGAAAACTTAATATCTGCTCTCGGTGTTACCGACCCGAGAGATCTTCTTGAAAACGGTCAATGGAACTGGGATATGTTTGACGATTGCCTTGGACAGTATTATGTTGAAGAAGGCGGAGAAGTAAAGCAGTATTCTCTTACAGCAAGCAGAGATACGATAGGTAATATGTTTATCCTTTCAAACGGTTCTCATTTTGCGGAAAAGGATGCGTCGGGCAAATATATTCCGGGATTTTTTACACCTAACGGAATAAAGGCGATGGACGCAGCAAAGCGCATTTTTGACGGACCGAACGGAAAAACAGTGAATTATGTTGCCGATCCCATCCAGACCCTTATATCCGGTACAACGGTTCTGGGTGCCGCGAATTCAGACAATATCATAGGCATTACCGGAAGGATATCGAAAGAAATGGATAATTTCGGTATTCTTTCGTGGCCGTGCGGTCCCGATGTCGAACCCGGCTATGCCGCAGGTCACCACGCTAATATTGAAAGATGCATTGCGTTTTCCAGAATGTCAACCCATCCCGAAGTTGCGGCAACGATAATAAATGCGGTTTATGAACCGTTTGAGGGATATGAAACGCTTGATTCAATAATCGATCTTATGACCCGCAACTATTTTTTTGATAAGCGCGATTCAGAGGTATTTTACAATATGTATTTCAACTCCGTATATAATTATTTCCACTACAGCGGAATGTACGGATATATGCACGAATGGTTCAGCTCAAATAAAACTCCCACCGAATATATTGAAGGCGCAACGGATATGATTCAGCAAAAAATCGACGAATACGTGCTTCCCACAATGCGCGGAATAGAAGCTGTATGGGGTAATGAATGATATGCTTGAAAAGCTGAAAAAAGATGTTCTCAATGCCAATCTGCTGCTTGTTAAATACGGGCTTGTCATTTTAACATGGGGCAATGTGAGCGGAATAGACAGAGAAAGCGGTCTTGTTGTCATTAAACCGTCCGGGGTGGATTACGCGGAACTGAGACCCGAGGATATGGTGGTTGTCGACCTTAACGGAAAAACGGTGGAAGGCACTCTCAGGCCAAGCTCCGATACTCCAACGCACATTGAACTGTATAAAGCGTTTCCCGATATAGGCGGCGTTGCACATGCGCACTCAACTTATGCAACGGCATTTTCACAGGCAATGAAAAACATCATTCCTCTCGGCACCACACATGCAGACTGCTTTTACGGGCAGATACCCGTAACAAGAAAACTGACTCAGAACGAAATAGATACGGAATACGAAAAAAACACTGGCGTAGCGATAGTTGATACGTTTGAAAAAGAACATCTCTCTTATAAAGCATGTCCCGCGGCTCTCGTAGCTATGCACGCGCCGTTTACATGGGGAGACAGTCCCAAAAAAGCGGTCGAAAATGCGTATGTTCTTGAAAAAGTTGCCGAAATGAATATTATTTCGTTTTGTATCTCCGAAAAAACCCGATCAGACATGATGGATAAAGCCCTGATTGATAAGCATTATTTCCGCAAGCACGGCAAAAATGCGTATTACGGACAAAAATAACGATAATAAAACGGATCTGAAATAAAAACAGATCCGTTTTTTGATAGTATACAGGCGCTCGACCCTGATATGCAGGAAAGAATTGTAAAAAAATATTGACAATCAGATGATTATGAAGTATAATAAAAGTATCTAAAATATAAATCACGTTCGAAAGGAAAACCGATATGAAAAGGATAGTATCTGCCGTTCTTGTTATTCTGCTTGTTTTTGCTATGTGTTCGTGCGGCGGACAGCCTGAGAGTAAAGCAGTTCCGGAATATGAGCTTGATGCCGAAACAGAAAATTTTGCCGGAATGGAAATATCGTTTTTCGGCGACACCGATCTGTTTTTCAGATATGAGGCACATTCTCCTGCATACGATGCGCTTGTAAAGCGTATAAAGGAAGTTGAAAGCAGATATAACTGCAAAATAACATACTCCTCATCCTCTTCTGCCGATAGTCTCGTTACGGCGTCCTTTGCTGCCGGAGAACCGCTCAGCGACGCTTTGTTTCTTGACGCCAAACCTTTCAGAACTCTTGCGGCAGGCGGTTATCTTCTTGACCTGAACAGTTATTCGGATATAATAGACGTTAACGATTCTTTCAGATGGGGATCAAAAAATGTCCTTGAAATATGCTGCTGCAACGGTCACCTTTACGGTGTAACCCCGGCAGCATGGGTAGACAAAATGTCACCGTACTATTTTCTTGTTGTTATAAACGATGATATAGTTATGAAAAACGGCTACTCCGATCCTCATGAATATTATGAAAACAAAACATGGAACAGAACTCTTTTTGAAGAAATGATAAGAAACTGCGCCGACCTTGACGCCGGTATATACGGAATAGATACATCAGCTGAATTTATCGGACGTATGGCAGTATATTCCGACGGTATAGGACTTACGGACGGAACGTCGGCAACTCCGCGCTCCACATGGCACAGCGCGAGTGTTCTTGACAATCTTCAGTGGGCGGCTGACTTTGTTGCGGCAAACAAACAGTATATCACCCAAAAAGGCGAAAGCTACGATCTTTTTATTGAGGGAAAATCCGCCATGGCTATGCCTGCGATCCATCATTTTTGCAGAAAGATCATTTTCACCACCGCTATGAGCAGCTATTCCGTAATGCCGTTCCCGTGCAGCGATGCGGCTGAACCCGGAACATGCGGAGGATTTTTTTCAACAGGACTCGATACGATCTCCATGCCGGTTTTAACAACTACCGAAACAGAGACCGCAACCGTGATAAATGCGATGTGGGCGCCTATGGACGGTTACGAAACAGAAGACGCTCTCGATTCATATTATCTTTCCAACATTTTCTTTAAGAGCGCCGATCTTGAAATATATAAAAACTGCGTCAGCAATTCACGCTACAATTACTGGGTCGAAAAAGTTTTCACTCCGCTTGAAAACATTATTTCATTGGTCGTAAGCGGCAAATCAACGCCTTCTCAGGCAGTTGAGCAATATATCGACGCTGCCGATGAGGTCATAGCAAATGTGGTCGTTCCAAATGAAACCGGACTCTCGGAATACTTCAGTAACTGACCAGACAGCGGCTGACCGATTTTGATGGTGACTTACGATAAAATACCATATCTCTGAAATAGTAAAAACAGTCTCGCGAAAAATCGTGAGACTGTTTTTTATGAGCTCCAGATACAAAATGTAAAGTTGAATGCTATTACATTCAGTTTTTTCGCTGCAAATAAGATGTTTTTATTCTTTAAAAGGTGAAAGAGTGAATGAAAATTCTCTTGATTCTTTGGATTTCAGCAGATATTTGTCAAGAGGTCCTGGGCCGCACGATGCGCTGCCTATTCCGGATAAGTATCCGTCGATACTGATTCTTGTAAAGCCCATATCCTTCACATCTTCTCTGTGTCTCCAAAGCATAAGCTCATCGTCGGTATATCTGTGAGCGGAAAAATCGAACGGTTTTTCTGATGTGATGTAAAGTCCGGTTCCGTCTGCGCTTTTCACCCTCATGTAGCGTGTTTCAGATCTGTTGCCGCTTTCCTGAGGACGAATATACGGTTCGTGCATAGCGGCAACGCTGCTTTCAAAAATACCGAAAACGGTAGAGAGCGGTATGTCGGGATAGCTTTCTCCGGGTCCTTTTCCATACCATTCAACACTGTTGAATTCAGACGGCATTTCAAATGATATGCCGTATTTAGGCAGCAGAAACTCCTCTTTGAGGCATGGTTCGTATTTCACGTTTACTTTTACGCTTCCGCATGGGAAAATTGTATATGTGATCTCGGTCGTCAGCATCGGATGTCTTTGCGGTGCAGCAAGAACGCCGTTCACTTTTATGACTACCCGTTTTTCGTTGCTTTCGGTGATATTTGCAAATTCTATTCTGTGCCAGAGTTTATCTGCTCCGTATTCCTTTGATTTTGCAAAAATATGCTGTTCGTTATCCGTCAAAGAACGCCATACGCTCGGCTTTATGCCCGCGGGATATCTGCAGAGACCTCTTGCGGCAGGATACTGCGGTTCAGAATTGATAAATTCCTTCCCGAAAGCTTGCCAGCTTGAAATACAGCCGTCGGCTTTATCGAAAACGATTTCAAAGCCTTTGACGTCAATGCGGATGAATCTTTCTGTTTCGCTGACGGATATCGGTGAAGAAACGTCTGTTTTTTCGGTGTGTTTTTCTGCTTCTTTTACAATGTGTGATTCGGCAGAAAGGATGTTGCCTTTTTCAACGCCGTAAAGTCCGCGCTCATCCGTAACATATATGTTGATTATATATTCGCCGTCTTTTTCCGGAATAAAAGGCAGGTCTGCCGTTGCGGTCGAATGCGGCGCTATTTCAAGACCGTCAAATACACCGGAGTCGATCTCCCTGCCGTCAAGCAAAGCCTTCCACGATACTTTATACTCTGAAATATTTGTGAAATCACGGCGGTTTATAAACTTGATCTTACCGCATTCTTTGCAGTAAGACGATTGAAGGGGAGTGTATGCCTGCTTCATTTCAAGCGCCGCGGTAGAAGGTCGCCTGTCGGGATATACAAGTCCGTCACAGCAGAAATTTCCGTCATGCGGATATTCGCCGTGATCTCCGCCGTATGTATATGTTACGCTGCCGTCGCTGTTTTTATGTTCTGCGGCGTGGTCGCACCACTCCCATACGCATCCTCCCATAAGGCGAGGATATTTATATATCGTTTCCCAGTATTCTTTGAAACTGCCAGGACCGAGACCCATGGAATGAGCATATTCGCACATAAAGAACGGGCGTTTGTCTTCAGTGTCTTTTCCCTGTTTTTCAAGATAGTCGATCGACGGATACATAATGCTTTCAACACTGAAAAGCTCTTTGTTTTCACAGTAGTGAATAATAACGTTCGGTACGGTTTTACGTATTTCTTCCGCCATTGCCATATGGTTATCTCCGTATCCGCTTTCGTTGCCCAGAGAAAACATGATAATGCACGCATGGTTTTTATCTCTCATGACCATTCGTCGCGCACGGTCGACAAAAGCATCGCGCCAGTCGGGATTTTCTGCCGCATAGCTCCACATTCCGTGGGTTTCGAGGTCTGCTTCGTCAATAATGTAAAAACCCATTTCATCGGCAAGCATCAACAGCAGCGGATCGTTTGGATAGTGCGATGTACGGATAGTGTTTACGTTCATGTTTTTCATAAGCGTAAGGTCTTTTTTGATATCGTCAAAATCAACCGCATATCCTTTTGCGGGGTGAGAGTCGTGCCTGTTTACGCCCCTGCATTTTACCGCAACGCCGTTTACCCTGAAAACGCCGTCTTTATCAGTTTCAAATTTTCTGAATCCTACTGCGTGAGCTGCGGAATCTTCTCCCGCAAAAACGGAAAGCTTGTATAGATTCGGAGTTTCGGCATTCCATAAAAGCGGATATTTAACGTCAAATTCAAATACGGCAAAACAGTTTTCCGCATTCTTTTCCGCTTTGTATATCTCTTTTCCTTCGCTGTCTGAAAGAATTATGCCAACGCGCATTTCTGCATTTGTTTTCACCTTAACGCAAGTTGCAAATACGGAAAAATCACTGTTTGCATCTGTTGTAAACTGAAAATCCACTATTCTTTCCTTCGGCTGAGAGGTGATGAATACATCTCTGAAAATACCGTTGCAGCGGAAGAAATCCTGGTCTTCGAGATATGTTCCGTCGCACCATTTATACACGATAACGCATATCTCGTTTTCGCCTTCTTTTACAAACCGCGTGATATCGAATTCCCCGGTCATATGCGATACCTGATCGTATCC
The DNA here is from genome assembly GCA_016281805.1 of Clostridiales bacterium. Lineage (GTDB taxonomy): Bacteria > Bacillota > Clostridia > Oscillospirales > UBA644 > HGM12619. Next base: position 8,211 of record JAEEJJ010000021.1, on the reverse strand, counting down.
TGCAAGCGCTCCGTTTATATATACATGATAAGCGGATGCAACGCCGAGAAATGAAATAAAGATTTCCTTGCCGTAAAACGACTTCGGAAGAATGAATTTTCTTTTATACACGCCGCACGGATTGTGATTGGGCACATGCGGAGGATCGAGCGGAATAGGGTAGTTGACGTTTGAATAATGCCATTTTTCGTAGCCCTGAGCTTGCCATACAGACGGCACCTGCTCCTCTTTTCCGCCAAGGGCTCCCGTAACAAAATTGTCGGGAACATCGGCAACAGAACGGAAATATCTGAATTCCCACATTCCGTTGAGCAGTAGAATATTGTTTTTATTTATTTCCGAACGCGCCGCCGCTTTAATGCTTTCGGTTTGGCCCGGTATAAAATATGTTCTTGAGTCCTCTCTGTTTCTTGACAGAATTTTCAAATTGTCCCAGTCGGGAGCAGCATTTATATTCAGCATACTTAAACCTCCGCTGCATATTTACATGATAATTATATCATAAACGTATCGTAAAGTCAACAAATAATTTCGGTAATCGTCTTTTCCGGTATTGACATTAACTGTTTATTGTGTTAAAATCAATTAAACATAATTCTGTTCATCAATCGATGAAAGGAGAGCCAAATGCTTAAAGATACGGTAAAAATCTGCAAAACAGGTGCAAAAATGGTAGCTCACAGAGGCGTGAGCGGACTTGAAACGGAAAACACGATCGCCGCATTTTTAGCCGCCGGTCAGAGATCGTATTTCGGCGTTGAAACAGATACTCAAAGAACGAAGGACGGATTTTTTATCACATTCCACGACGGTGAACTGAACCGTATGATGGGAGTCGAGAAAAAAATCAGAGATATTACCCTTGAAGAGCTCCGCGGTTACACCATGACGGATATAAGCGACGGAAAAAAACGCTCCGATCTCGTTGTTCCAACGCTTGACGAGTATATCCGCATATGCAAACATTACAATAAGACCTGTATTCTTGAGCTGAAAGGCGTTTTCAGCGTTAAAGACATTGAAGATATGCTTGAAGTGATCAATACAGAAGAGTATCTTGACGGTATTATTTTTATTTCGGGCGAATGGGAGTCTCTTATAAATCTTCGCAAGGTATTGAAAACACACCCCGCGCAGTATATATGCGGCAAGATAACAGACGAACTTATCGAATCGCTCGTCAAAAACGGTTTGGATATCGACCCTTATTTTGAGGCTCTGACGGAAGAAAACGTAAAACAGCTTCATAATGCCGGAATAACCATAAACTGCTGGACTGTCAACGATCCCGCTATAGCGGAAAAACTTGACGGCTGGGGCGTAGAAATGATCACATCTAATTTTCTTGAATAAAGGGATATAACATGAAAATCAAAGGATTTCACCATGTTGCGGTAAACAGCACCGAGTTTGACAGAACCGAACGGTTTTACACTCAGCTCCTCGGACTGAAAAAAGTTAAGGCATGGGGAGCTGAAAATGAACGCCGCGCAATGTATGAGTGCGAAGACGGCGCATGCATAGAGGTTTTTGAAGAGAAAAAAGTATCAGAAAACCCTGAAAACCCTATAGCACACTTTGCTTTTAATGTAGACGATCCGGATGCGTATGCAAAAGCAGTTGAGGACGCAGGCTACGAAATCACCACTCCGCCCAGAACTGCAATCGTAAACGGATATCCCGGTTTTACAGCTCGACTGGCGTTCTGTAAAGGTCCTAACGGCGAGATAATCGAATTTTTTTGCATGAAAGGGTAAATGAAATGACTGAAAAAGAATCTGCTTTTATTCGCGAACATATATGGAATGATTTTTGCGAGCGCGAAAGAAAAAATAAGAAGAGGATCGAAGAGATCGAAAATCAGGTAATGCCTTTCGGAGAAGTAAAAATGCGTTACGGTATTTCCGTAAACGGCAGTCCCGAAAAAAACGGCTATCCGCTTTATATAGCTCTTCACGGCGGCGGACACAGCGATACTCCCGATATCAATGACAGCCAGTGGGAACATATGAAGATATATTACCGCGACAGCGTAAAAAACGGAGTATACGTTGCGTGCAGAGGCGTTCGCGATACATGGGATACGCACGCAAACCCCGAAAGTTTTCCGCTTTATGACGAGCTTATTTCCAATATGGTCCTTTTTAACAATGTAGACCCGAACAGGGTATATATAATGGGATTTTCAGCCGGAGGAGACGGCGTATACATCACTACCCCGAAAATGGCAGACAGATTTGCCGCTGCCAATATGTCTGCGGGATGTCCCAACAATGTCAAGCTCGACAACCTCAGAAATATGGCGTTTATCATTCAGGCGGGAGAGCGCGATTACTTTTTCAGAAGAAATGAGCTTATTGCCGAATATGACGAATATTTAGACAGACTTTCAGCTCAATACGGCGGATATTATCACGAAGCGAACATACATTTTGACAAAGCACACAATTTCAGAGATAACGATTCTTCATTCACACCGCGCGCGGTAATAAAAAACAATGCCGCATGGCTGCGCGACGGCGACAGAGAGTATATAGAAAAAGATGTCAATGCCGTAACGTTCCTTTCAAAACAGGTAAGAAATCCGTACCCCGACAGAGTCGTATGGAATCTTTCCCAGCGCGCGCCGCTCCGCAAAACAGATACCTTCTACTGGCTCGGCGCAGACAAAGATATAAACGCGGGCGAGCTTGTTGTATCTTACAGCAGTGAAAAATGCACAATAACGATAGAAAAAGCCACGGCGAAAGAATTTTCCGTTTACTACAACGAAAAAATGTTTGCAAAAGAGCCTGAAATCATCATTGATGCAGAAAATGTTTCGGTTGTAAAAAACGATTACCGTCCCGAAGAGATCGCATTGGAAACATGCGAGAAAAACTGCGATCTGAATTATATTTTCACCGGAAGAATAGACTTTGAGGTGAAATAAGGTCAATAAAAAATATCCCTCCGAAATTACGGGTTTCGGAGGGATTTTTATACTTTTCAGGTGTCGGTCACGATATCCAGATCGTTTTGTCATCGGTAATATACAGTGAACCTGTCTCTTCCGACACGGTATTTCCGTCAAAGTCTTTTACAATTATTTTGTTATAAAACCTGTAATCTTCCGAAGCGCGATCATTTTCGCTGTCCCATCCGTCTTCAAACCATGCTTCAAGATATACTCTGTTTTCTCTGATGATCACCGCTGTTTCGTTTGGCTGCAACGGAAATGATATTCTGTATGGGTAGTAGCAGTTGAAAAAATCCTTCTGACTTACCACATTCACGCCTTCACCCATGAGCGAAAGATTGTAAAGCTCTGTTTTGTCCATGGCTATTGATTCAACGACCTGTGTATCTGCGCCCGGAAAATATCTGTAAAGCATAATGGCGTTTTTATTGAAATCACCCTTGAGAAAAAAATAATATCCGTTGCAATAAAGCGGTTTGCCGTATGTAACGTTTCTTTCTTTTTCAAAAGGAGTATATACTTTGCCGGTATCAGTGTCATAAAACTTTATCACTGCCCCGCGGTAGCCGTTTTTATCGTTACGAATCAATACGTCGTAAAAATCCTCAAAATCCGTAACGGCATACGCAAAACGTGACTGATTTTCTATTTTTGTAATGTTTAATCCTCTTGTTTCGTCAAATTTTCTGATCATCTTTTTCTCTTTCAGCCAAATCTTTTTGAGTATCCGCATTTTCTGCAAAGCTCTTCAACAGCTTTTCTTGAAGAAAAACCTTTATATAGCGCTTTTGAACGCGGCTTTTCAAGAATATCTTCGATATTTTCCGTAAAAATGTTACCGAGCGCTATATCTCCGTCTCTGTCAAGACAGCAGGGAACGACCGTTCCGTTGCTCAGAATGCCTATCTGATCTCTGAGCCCATAGCAGAAAACGCTTTCTCTTTCGTCGACGTTTGAAAGATCAGGCCAGTCGAATTTATCTCCGTATTCGATAAAAATGTTTTTTCCTATGCAAACACTGTTTCTCGATCCAACCCACGGTTCTGAAAACACTTCGGCGATCATTTTTTTTATTTCCTCATTTTTTTTGTCCATACCGCCGCTGTTCCAGAGCCGCAGGGAAACGATTTTATTTTTTTCCGCCTTTTTTGCGAATAAAATACAACCGTTTATATATTCGTCAAGCGTTTGATCCTGAATTGAAGCTTCAAAAGAATGAAGCGAAATATTGACCTTTTTTACCGCCGCAGACGAAAGAAGAATATCGCCTTTTTTATCCAGAAGCGTTCCGTTAGTGGTTATAATAATCTTATAACCGTTAGCTTCAGCTATTTCGAGAAACAGCGGCAGTTCGGGGTGGCAAAGAGGTTCGCCCATAATGTGCAGATATATGTATTCCGTATGCGGACGCAGCTTTTTGCACACACTTTCAAACTGTGATGCTCTCATCACCGTTTTTTCTCTTTTCGTTCCCGGACAAAAAGCGCATGATAAATTACATACGTTCGTTATTTCAACGTAAGCTTTCTTAAAGCGCATCTGCAACAGCAACTCTCACAACAGTGTTTGTTCCGTACGGATAACCTGTGAAATTAACGCTCATCAGTCCGTTATCCGTATTTTGCGTAAAATCAAGCGACTCGTTGTTGTCTACCCATTTTATCGAGGAGAATCTGGTCTTAACGTTAGTAAAGGATCTCGGTCCCACGCCCTGCACGCCTTTTACGACATTTGCCTGAGACAATACCGAAAGATCATGGATATAAAACCAGTATCTCTTTCCGTCAAAAAGAACGAAGTCTTTGCCTGTCGAGCGTATTTCGCATGGTTTGGCATTGTATACCGAATCTCCCGCCATTTTTATCCAGTCGCCCACGCCGGCAAGAAGTTCTTTCTGCAAAGGAAGTATCCGTCCTTCCGCGGTCGGTCCGACGTTCAGAAGATAATTTGCCCCGACTTTTCTGCATGCGCAGAGATTTTCTATCAGCTCAGGCAGAGACTGATACGCAAAGTCGAGACTGCCTATTCCCCAGTGTCTGTTTATCGTCTGGCACATTTCTGCGGCAACGTATTTTTCCATACCTTCTCTGTTCATCGGCTCCGGACGTCCCTGCTCGAAAGTTACGCTGTCAATATAAGGATTTCCGATTTTTCCGCGCGCGTCAAGACCCGTGTTGTTTATTATCATCGCGTCGGGCTGATTTTTTCTGATGAGAGCGTAAAGCTCGTTTTCTTCCCAATCTTCATTCGGTTTAGACCAGTTTCCGTCAAACCACATTCCGCCTATTTCTCCGTATTGCGTGCAGAGTATTTCAACGGAGCGGCGAAGATATCTGAGGTATTCTTTAAAATTCCCGTTAAAATCGGGATTGTACCAATCGAGCGTAGTGTGGTAAAACATCGGCAGGATCCCTTCCGCGCGGCAGCCTTCCACAAAATCCGCTATCAGATCGCGACCTGCAGCGGAGTGCGGAGCGTCGTAATCGTTAAGTCCTCTTGTGTCATAAAGTGAAAAACCCTCGTGATGGCGCGTGGTCAGGGTTATGTATTTCATTCCCGCACGTTTTGCGATACGGGCAATTTCTCTTCCCGAAAAATCCTTCGCAGTAAAAGTGTCTTTAAGTTTTATATATTCTTCTTTCGGTATTTTTCCTATTTCCTGGATCCATTCTCCCTTGCCTAGCTGAGAATAAAGACCCCAGTGAATAAACATTCCGAACCCGAGTTTTTCAAATCTCGCAATTCTTTTTTCCGGAACAGGTACAGCCATAGTGAAATCCTCCTGAAATATTTTTCCGTTACGATTTTACCATATCACTCATAATATGTCAACACCTGTTTTGCATAACTTCCTATTTTTCCGACGCTTATAAGGCATCTGAAACGGTGTATTGATTCAGTCGAAATTTACAACAATAAATGAATTCTTTTCTTCTCTTCTTGACAACAGCAAAAAATAGCGGTATAATTCGGTCAATAATTCCATGTGAGGTGGTTTTTTTTGGATTTTATAAAAAAATTCTTCAAACGGTATTTTATTACAGCAATGTCATATATGGCTCTCGGGCTTTTTTCATCTCTTATTATCGGGCTTATAATCGGACAGATAGCAAAGATCCCATATCTTGATTTTCTTACTCAGATTTCCGATATGCTCGCAGCATCGTCTCCCGTGGTCGGTGCCGCGATAGGCGCAGCGATCGGATACAGCCTTCAAAAAGATAAGCCTCTCGTTGTTTTTTCCGCTGCTGTTACAGGCGCCGTCGGATATGCGGCGGGAGGACCTGTAGGCGCGTATCTTGCCGCGGTTCTCGGCTCTGAAACAGGCGGGCTCCTTTCAGGAAAAACGAAGATAGATATTATCGTTACTCCTCTTGCATCGATCATACCGGGCGGACTTATCGGAATTTTCGTCGGTCCGTATATAAATCAGTTCATGCAGTGGCTGGGAAGCGTTATAAACAGCGCAACAGAGCTTGCGCCTATACCCATGGGCGTTGTTGTTGCCGTTATTGTCGGTCTTGCGCTTACAGCTCCGATAAGTTCTGCCGCTCTTTGTATAATGATCGGGCTTGACGGTATTGCCGCAGGCGCCGCTTGCGTAGGATGCTGCTGTCAGATGATAGGCTTTGCGGTAGCTTCTTTCCGCGACAACGGATTCGGAGGACTTATATCTCAGGGCGTCGGCACTTCTATGCTGCAGTTTGGCAATATCCTCAATCATCCGCAGATATGGCTTGCTCCCACGCTTGCATCCGCAATACTCGGCCCTGTTTCCACCGCTGTGCTGGGTATGACAAACACATCTTCCGGGGCAGGAATGGGAACAAGCGGCTTTGTAGGACAATTCGGCGCATTTGCGGCGATGAATGACGAGTTCGGAACGGTCCTTACTCTTGTTTATATTTTCCTTATGCATTTTATTCTGCCTGCGGCGCTTACATTTGCGTTTGATCTTCTTTTCAGAAAAATAGGCTGGGTAAAAAAAGGATACATGAAAATTCAATACTGATTACCGAAAAACTGAAACCGGAGGAGCTGATCGCTTTTCCGGTTTTTGTTTTCGCAAAAAAATCATATTTTTTGATTTGTTATATGTTGATATTCTCGTAAAAATATGATATATTATAATAAAGTAGTGTCTGAAGGGGGAGAAATATGAAAACGGGCAAAAAAGATCTTTCTTACGTTGTTGCCGCCGCAGCAGGGCTTACAGCGCTTATTTTACTTGTCGTTTTCGGATTGACGATCCGCCCCTCGTCTCCCTCCCAAACCGCCTTAAACGGTGAAAAAATGCAGATAGTTTCCGACGGGTCTTTCGGCGATATCGTTTTTAATGAAATGCTGCTTTCAAACGATAAATTCTATCCCGACGGCAGCGGAAATTTTTACGACTACGCTGAAATAAGAAATATGACTGACAGAACCGTTGATATTTCCGACTGGTATATAACAGAGGATAAAAATCCGGATAAGTGGTTTTTCCCGAAAGGAACTACAATAATCCCGAACGGTTATATTCTCGTGTTTTTCTGCGGGGAAGAAAAAAGCGGTCTTTACTGCCCGATGAAACTTTCAAAAAACGGCAGGGAAATATTTACTCTTTATACAAAAAGCGGTTCTGTATCCGACAGAGTCGTAACATCGCCTACGGAAATCAATCTCGTTTATGAGCGAACAGACAGCGGCTCGTGGCGATCAAACGAAGCTCCGTCTCCGCTGTATCCTAACAACGAGCAGGGAAAAGCGCTTTTTGCCGCCTCTCGCATCAGAAAAAACGATCCGATTAAAATAACGGAAATCATGGCTGATAACCTGTTTACCGTTTCCGACTCTGACGGAGATTTTGCGGATTATATCGAAATAACGAATTTAGGGAGCAATGAAGTCGATCTTGAAGGATATACTCTTTCGGACAATTCTTCGGATCGCTTTAAATGGTCGTTTCCGTCTGTAGTGCTCGGCACCAACGAAAGCATTGTCGTTTTTGCGTCCGGAAAAAACAGGATATCAGGTGAGCTTCATTCCTCTTTCCGCCTTTCTGCAGACGGAGGATACGTAAGCTTATGCGATAAAAACGGGGTGCTTCTTGATGAAGAGCAGTACGGAGATCTTGAAAACGGCAAAGTTCTCTCCCGTTCTTCAAAAGAAGAAGAAATGACCGTTCTTTACACACCGTCGCCTGGATATACGGATATTGACGTTTATTCAAGAAACAGCGACGCCTCAAAAGAGCTTCTTATCAATGAAGT